>JACQOF010000132.1 GCA_016202645.1 bacterium | reverse complement strand
TCGAATCTTCCGGACGCCGCCTTGCTGGCGTCCTCGAACCATTCCCGCCGCCGCCCGGTCCGCGGCTTGGCTCATCTTTCCGGTCTCGCCGCTCCCATTGAGGATCTGCCGTCTCCCCGCCGCCGCGCGCGCCCGACCCGCCGCCGTCCGCGGGTCGTTTCCGAACTGGACTTTTCCGAGATCCGGGGCCAGCACATGGCGCGCCGCGCCGCGGAAATTTCCGCCGCCGGCGGCCATCATCTGATTCTGATCGGGCCGCCCGGCACGGGCAAGTCGATGCTGGCTTACCGCCTCCCGACGATCCTGCCGCCTCTGGATCCCCGTGAATCGTTGGACGTCACCAAAATATATTCCGTCGCGGGCCTTCTGGCCGAGCCGACCCTTCTCGAAGTTCGCCCGTTCCGCTCGCCCCATCACACCCTCTCGGACGTCGCGCTCATCGGCGGCGGCCCCCAGGGAACGCCGGGCGAGATTTCCCTCGCGCACGGCGGCGTTCTTTTCTTGGACGAATTCCCGGAGTTTCACCGCTCCTGCCTGGAATCTCTCCGCCAGCCCCTGGAGGACCGCCGCGTCACGATCAGCCGCGCCGCCGCCAAGATCACCTACCCGGCGAATTTTCTATTGATATCGGCGATGAACCCCTGTCCCTGCGGCTACTACAACCATCCCGCGCGGCCGTGTCGCTGCAGTGCGACGGAAATCCGCCGCTATCTCAACAAACTCTCCGGCCCGATCCTCAACCGCATCGATCTTCAAGTGGAGCTGTCTCCCGAAAGCACCGACCTGATCCTCGAAGGCCCCCCCGGCGAGGGCAGCGCCGCCATTCGCGCGCGCGTGACCGCCGCCCGGGCCATTCAACGCCTCCGGCTGGGCGACGGGCGCCGGACGAACGCGCATCTGACGCCGTCGGAAGTCCGCCGGCACTGCGCGCTTTCGGACGAATCCGCCCGGGTTCTCCGGTCGGCCATCGACCGCATGAGCGTCTCGCCGCGGTCGATTGAAAAAATCCTCAAAGTCGCCCGCACGATTGCGGACCTGTCCGCCGTGGAATCCGGCGCCGCGGAACCCGGCCCCATCGCCCCGGAGCATTTCCTTGAGGCGGTCCGGTTCCGGGCGCTTGACGTGTTGACAACCGAGGCGAGGTAACCTAATTTTCCATGAGGAAATGCGGCAGAATGATCGAGGTATTGTGTTGAAGTTTCTGAATCGCCCGGCTTATTTTCTGGCGGCTGTACTTCTGGCCCTCCCGGCTTCCGTGTCGGCGGAGGAACCGTTCGACCCCGTTGCCTCGCTCTACGAAAAAGGCAACGAATATTTCCGCAAGGGTTCCTACACCAGCGCCGTGAGCGTGTTCCAACTGGTTTCCGAAAATCACCCCGAGCACATCCTGGCGCCCGAAGCGCTTTTCTCGATCGCCAGCGCCAAACAAAAAATGAACGACGCCGCCGGCGCGCGCGCCGCGTACGAGGAACTTCTCCGCAGATATCCGGCCGCCTCCGCCATTCCCGACGCGCTCCTCCAGCTTGGCACCGTCCACGCCTCGTCCGGGAATTCCGCGGAAGCGGAGCGGGTGTGGCGCCGTCTGTCCAAGGATTATCCCCGGAGCATCGCCGCGCGAATCTCCGGCCAGAGGCTCCGGTCCATTCAGGCCGCGCCTGATCAGAGTCCCTCAACACCGCTGGCGCCGCCGCGCCCGCTGGCGCCGCCGATGTCTCCGGAAAAAGGCCCGGCCGGGTTGCCCGCCAAGCCAACCTTCACAGTTCCGTCGCGCCCGCCGGAACCCGCCGGTTCGGTTCCGCCCGCCGTCTACACCGTCCGGAAAAATGACTCGCTTTCCAAAATCGCCAAAAAGTTCCTGGGATCCACGGATCGCTACGTCGAGATCGCCAAACTGAACAACATTCGAAAGCCCTACACCCTTGAAGTCGGCCAGGAATTGAAAATCCCGGGCGCGCCGCCTTCGCCGGCGCCCGCCGCGCCGCGCGGCTCGTCCGCTCCGTCCCCGCTTGGAGCTTCGCCGTCCGTGGCTTCGCATGGGGCGGGGACGGCGGCATCCGTGCCGCCGCCCTTCGAACCGAAGTGGGAGGGCGTATCTCCGGACGATATTGACCGGTCGGTGGATTCAATCAAAAAGTGGGTCGACAACCGGTCGGAGGGATACGAGGCCCTTCAGACGAGACTTTTGGAACTCCAGAAGGACGTGCACGGCCAGAAGGTCTTGGAAAAGCAGGTGGAGTTTCTGAAGGCCCAGCTCGATTCGCAAAAAAAGCAAAACGACCAGCTCAAGCAGGAGGTCATCACCCACATTCAGCAGATGAAGGATCTCCAGGACCGCAACGTCGCGCTGAAGGGCGAGATGTCCAACATGGTGGATTCGGTCGAACGCGCCAAGGCCCTGCAGGTCCGGTCGGCCGAGCTGGATGGTGCGATGGCCGAGCGCCAAAAAAAGGTGAAGGTCCTGGAAAAGCAGAACGAGACCCTGTCCGAGACCCTGACCAAAATGCGGGATGCCTACGACGCGCAGATCGGGCTGGTCCGCGCCTATTACGATTCCGAAATCGCGAGACTGCGGGAGGAACACGACCTGAAGTTGGATACGACCGTGGCGGAACTGGCCTGGCTGAGGGAGGAGACGCAGAAGAAAGAGAAGAGCCTGATGGAACTCAAGCGCGACTACGCCGACCTCATGAAGAAAACCGCCGCTTTGCAGAAAGACATGATTGAGGACAAAAAGTCCCGGGTGAGCCTGGCGGCCGCCAAGGAATCGCTCCAGAAAGCCCAGGACCTCCGCCGATCCGGCAATTTCAAGGAAGCCGAGGCCGCCTACAAGGAGGCGTTGTCGGTCTACCCCGACTATGCCGACGCGATGAACGGCCTTGCCTATCTGTACACGGAACAAAATCGAAATCTAGACGACGCCGAAAAGCTGGTCGACCGCGCCATCTCGATCGATCCCGAAGGCCGGGGCTACTATTACGACACGCTCGGCTGGATCCATTACACCCGGCTGGCCCACGCCGCGGCGCTCGAAGCGCTCCAGGAAGCCTACCGTCTGATCCCGGCCGACGATCTGCCTTCGCGCTCGGCCGTGAGTTTTCACCTGGGAAAGGTCTATCACGCGATGTCGGACAAGGATAAGGCATTTTTCTACTACATTGACGCCATCAAGCTGGGTCCCCGCACCCGATGGGCGTCCCTCGCCGAGCGGGAGCTGGGCTCTCTCTAAACAGGGTTTGCCACCAAACATCATGATGATCGAAACACAGCGCTTGTCCAAACGCTACGGCCGCGAGCCGGCCGTTGATGAAGTCACTTTCTCGATCCGCCGCGGCGAGATCGTCGGTTTTCTGGGGCCGAACGGCGCCGGCAAGACCACGACCATGCGGATGCTGACCGGGTATCTTCCGCCGACGTCCGGCACGGCGGCGGTTGCCGGGCATGATGTCGTCTCGGAAAGTCTCGAAGTCCGCCGCCGCGTCGGGTATCTGCCGGAGACAACCCCGCTTTATCCGGAGTTGACCGTCCGCGAGTATCTGGAATTCATCGGCGGCCTCCGGGGTCTGGCGGGCGCCCGCCTGGCCGCGGGCATCGAGCGTTCGGTCGAATCCTGCGGACTCCGCAAGGTTTTCGGCAAGGGCATCGGCGAACTTTCGAAGGGCTACCGCCAGCGGGTCGGCATTGGCCAGGCGATTTTGCACGACCCGGACCTTCTGATTCTGGACGAGCCGACGAGCGGACTGGATCCGTCGCAAGTCGTCGAAGTCCGCGATCTGGTTTCGTCCCTCGGAAAAGAAAAGACCGTGATTCTCTCCACGCACGTTTTGTCGGAAGTCCAGGCCGTCTGTTCCCGCGTTCTCATCATTTCGGCCGGCCGGATCGTTGCGGACGGCGGCATCACCGAACTCCGGGCGACGCACGCCCAGGCATCCGAACTCACGCTTCTCGTAAAGGCTGCGGATGACGCCGATCTCCGGGCCCGTCTCGGCGCGCTGCCCGGAGTCCGGTCGGTTCATGCCGAGCCCGCGGGCGTCGGTTTCATCCGAGCGCGGGTGGCCGCCGCGGAGGACCTTCGCGAACCGGTTTTTCGCCTGGCCGTGAGTTCCGGATGGACTCTGCTGGAATTATCCCAGCCGGCGTCGTCCCTCGAGGAAATTTTCCTGAAATTGACGGGCGGAGGAAAATCGATCTGATGTCAAGCGTGCGGGTGATTCTCCGGAAGGAACTCCTGACCTATTTCAATTCGCCGATCGCCTATGTTTTTCTGACGGTTTTTCTCATCCTCTCGGGCTGGCTTTTTTCCTCCGGCATGTTCCTGCGCGGCGAGGCTTCAGTGTCGACCTTCATCGAGATCGCCCCGCTTCTTTTCCTGTTTTTTATTCCGTCGATCACCATGCGGCTTTTCTCGGAGGAGCTGTCCCGGGGGACTTTCGAAGTCCTCGCCACGCTTCCGGTGCGGGACGGCGAGATCGTTCTCGGCAAATTTCTCGCCGCCGCAACTCTCCTTGCGTCTGCTCTGGCCGCCACTCTTGTTTTTCCGGTCAGCGTCTCCTTCGCCGGCGATGTGGACGGCGGCCGGACCCTGGCGTCCTACGGGGGGCTCGGTCTCATGGGCCTTGCGTTTCTCTCGATGGGCGCGTTTGCCTCGAGCGTCACTCAGCGCGAGATTCTCGCGTTCATCGTCGGGTTTCTCATCATGATGGCGTTTTTCCTCGCCGGCAAGTTCACTGTATTTTTCCCGCCCGCCGTGTCCGCCGTCCTGGATTTCATCGGCGTCGACAGCCACATCGGCAACATTTCCCGCGGCGTCGTCGACACCCGCGACGTGATCTACTTCCTCACGCTGACGGGATTTTTTCTTTACCTGACGGCATACAGTCTCGGATCGAGGCGATGGAAATGAGCGCCGCTCCGAAACGTCGGATCGGAGTGCTCTCGACGGCGGGTCTCGCCATCATCACCGGCGTTCTGGTCCTCGTCAACCTTGTTTCCTACCAGTACTTTACCCGGCTCGATTTCACGGAGGACAAGATATATTCGCTGTCCACCGCCGCCCGGCGCCTTCTCGGGGCCCTTCCCGACCGCGTCCGCGTGCGGGTCTTTTTCGACGAACAGCTCCCGCCGGAGTATGCTCCCAACCGCCGGTATCTGCGGGAACTTCTGGACGAAATGTCCGCGGCCTCGCGGGGCGGCCTTGTAGTCGAGTTTGCCGACATGACGAAACCCGAATCGAAAGAAGAGGCCATGCGGGCCGGCGTCCCGCCGCTTCAGTTCACGGCCGTGCGGCAGGACAAGTTCGAAGTGCAGGAGGGGATGATGGGCCTGGCGATATATTATGAGGACAAAAAAGAAGTGATCCCGGCCGTGACCGAGACCCGGAACCTCGAATATGAGCTGGTCAGCCGCCTCCTGAAATTGACTGGGACGCGAAAACCCGTCATCGGCTGGACTACCGGCCAAGGCGAAATGGAGCCTCCGGCACAACTGCGGGCTTATCTGTCCGCGCACTATGACCTGCGCCTGCTGGAAGATCTGGAGTCCGGCCCGATCGAACCGGTTTCGTCCATCGTCGTGGTGGGCCCCCGCCGGCCGTTTTCGGACACGGCCCTGGCCGCGCTGGAGACAACGATGCGTTCGGGAGTCCCGATGGCCCTGCTGGTCGACCAGTACGACGTTCACATGGGAAATTTTTTCGCGCGAAAAGTGGATCACGGCCTGGACCGGATTCTCCAATCCGCCGGCGTGCGATTCAAGGAGGGCCTCGTGGCCGACGCGCAGAACGTGCCGGTGCAGGTCCAGAGCCAGCAGGGATTTTTCACGATTCAGCGGGTTGTCCATTTTCCCTTTATTCCCCGCGTCGCCCGGTCACAGAACCCGGCCGACCCCGGTCTTTCGCCCGAACACCCGGTCACCCGTCCGCTCCAGGAAATCGCTCTTCCGTTCGTTTCCGCTCTCGAAATTCTTGATTCTTCCGGCGTCACCGTTCTGGCCCGCTCGACCGCGGAGAGCTACCGGATCGCCCAGCCGTTTGTGGTGAGTCCCATGGAAAAAATCAATGTGGAGGGCGCCGAGAAAGGCCCGTTTGCGCTGGGCGTCTCCATTCAGAAAAATATTCGATTGATGGTGCTGGGCAACGCGGGCTTCCTGGACGAGGAGCGCGGCGGCGGCGACGCGAACCTGACGTTCGCCTCGAATCTCATCGACTGGCTGGCCTCTTCCGAAGATCTTATCTCGATCCGCTCCAAGGCAAACACGTTCCGTCCGCTCAAGAATCTTTCGGACGACCGGCGAAATCTGATCAAGTCGGCCAATCTCTTCCTGATGCCGCTGACGATCATCCTGACGGGAATCATCCGCTGGCAGATCCGGCGCGTCCGCCGCCGCCGGTGGGAGGAGTCTCTGGCGTCGTGAGCCCCCGGACCTTGGCGATCTGGACGGCCCTCGCCGCGGGGCTTCTGGCGCTGTATGTCATTGGCGGCCGTCTGCCCTCCACGCCTCCCCCCGCCGCCTGGATCTCCGTCTCGCCGGACAACATCTCGCTGATCTCGGTCGCTGACCCCGGCGGAAAATCTGTCCGGCTCCGGCGCGAACTTATCGGCTGGTCGGTGGCGACGGACACGGGTGAGATTCCAGCAGACACTGGTGTTGTCTCGCAGTTTCTGGAAATGCTCGGCGGTCTGACCTCCATTTACGTGGTGACCGATTCTCCCGGAAAATATTCGCTGTTCGATCTTGAAGAAACCGCCGCCGTCCGGATTTCCTTGAATGATACATCCGGCATCGCGCTCTTCGCCGGCAAACGCGCCCCGGATGGACTCCTGACCTACATGCGTCAGTCCGGCAACCCATCCGTCCGCGCCGTGCGGGATTTCAATCCCTTTACAGTCCGGCAACTGCTCGAATCAGGCCGGTAGTGTTCCGATTTTGTCATCCTCTTCCCTCCTCCCCCCCTGAGGGGGAGGTCGGGAGGGGGGTGACGCCCTCTGCACTCGTTGTTTTCGGCATGTCTGTCCTCACCGCCTGCGGATCCCCCGCCAGCGTCGACCATCGTCCGCCTCCGGCTCCGCAGTCCAATGCATCCGCCGCACCCGCGTCCCGCGTCGAAATTACCGCCGTGTACGCCGGAACCCTTCGTGCCAAGCCGCCCTCGCGAGTCACGACCGACGCGCATGTCTGCGGCGGCCAGATTGAGGACGAATCCCTGGTGGTCGGCCCGAAGGGTGAACTGGCCCATGTCTTCGTGGAACTCATCCCGTCAGTTCCCGTCCCCGCCCCCTCAGAATTTCACGCCGCGCCTCTGGACCAGAAAGCCTGCCGGTTCATTCCGCATGTGGGCCTGGCCCGCCCCGGCCGTCCCGTCCGTGTATTCAACAGTGATGGCATTCTGCATACAATTTCGATCTCGCCCGTGGCGGGGCTCTTCCGCCGCCAGTCCAGGGCCCAGCCCGCGTCGGTCAAGGAGCTGACCCTGCAAATCGAGAAGTCCGGGATCGCAAAAATTGTTTGCGACGTTCACTACTGGATGACCGCCTACCTGGTCGTGACCGATAATCCTTACGCGGCCGTCACCGACACAATGGGAACATCCCGCATTGAAGGCGTCGCCCCGGGAACGTATACCGTCCGAACCTGGCACGAAAGCCTGAACGCCCCCCGGGACATCCAATCTGACGACCGGTCCCTGCCGGGCACCCCGCCCAAGCTGGTCGTTTCCGCCGAATCCCATCGCCTGAATTTTCTCTGGTAAGTCTAAATTTATTAAAGGGGAGACAGGGGGACAGGGGGTCATTCTTTAACAATCATAACATTGGAGTCTGTTACATTTGTTAAAGAATGACCCCCGACAAAGAATGACCCCCGACACCGACACCGACACCAAGAATGACCCCCGACACCCCGACACCGACACATTCCCATTCGGCACCACGCCCCGCCATTCTTGACAGATTTTTTGTCTGGCCCTATACTTGTCCTGTGAAAAAGAAAAAATGTTCACCCGCCGCCAATAAACGCAGGGCTGCCATTACATACCGCCTTTATGACGGCCAACGGTTGGTGTGCAAAAATTCCTGGCTGGAGATTCACAAGATGTGCGGGAAAATGGTCAAGGAAGGCAAGACACCCCATTTGTCTTTCGAATCTTCGGGCACGTGGATTCTCATTTGCCGTTGATGGCCTCCTTTCCTTATCTGCCTTATTCAAAAAAAGGCCGCGGTTCCAAGGGTTTGCCAGTTGCAATCCTGGGCGTCAAATCCATCAAAGGCTTCTGGCTGGACATTGACGTGATCGTTGACAGTGGGGCGGATTTTACCTATCTGCCCGGCAAGGTGGGCCGTGAGCTGGGAATATCCCTGAATAAAGATTGTCGGCCGATAAAATCCCACGGCGTCGGCGGATCGGCGGCTGGACATTTTTGCGAAAAACCCCTCTCCTGCAGGATCGGATCCACTGAATTCAGCATGTCCGTTGTATTCTCTTCGAATGACGCCGTCCCGCCCCTGCTTGGCCGGTTTCAGGGATTGGATCGATTTCGGGTGTGCATGGACGGCAAAACCAGCGCCTTTTCAAAAATACGGCCAGGGGAGGTGTGACTTGGAGATTCACGGGATTGTCAGTCTGTTCGGCACGTTGATCATGGTGTTTCTGGGGTGGATATTCTGCAAGAGCCGGAGCGGCGTCAAATGGCGTCCCGTCCTCTGGGGACTGGCGCTTCAATTCGTTTTCGCTTTTGTGGTTCTCAAGACCCCGCCGGGTCGATGGTTCTTCGACAGGATGAACCAGCTCATCATGAACATCCTCTCCTTCCAGACCGAGGGCGCCAAGTTCGTCTTCAATGCCCTGGCCATTCCGCCGGGTGCGCCGGGGTCGATTGGATTTTTCTTCGCCTTTCAGGTGCTGACCACGATTATTTTTTTCTCTTCCCTGATTTCCGTTCTCTATTATTTGGGTGTCATGCAGTGGGTGGTGCTGATGTTCGCCCGGGTGATGCGCCGGTTCATGGGAACGTCCGGCGCCGAGACGCTGTCGGTTTCCGCCAACATTTTTGTGGGCCAGACGGAGGCACCGCTTCTGATCAAGCCCTACATCGATGACATGACCGAGTCGGAACTTTTGTGCGTCATGATCGGCGGGATGGCGACCGTGGCGGGCGGCGTCATGGCGGCCTACGTCGGGATGCTGAACGCCTATTTCCCCGACATCGCCGGCCACCTGCTTGCGGCGAGCGTCATGTCGGCGCCCGCGACCATCGTCATCGCGAAGGTCATGATCCCGGAGACCTCCCACCCGAAAACTCTCGGGACTCTGGAGATCGCCTACAAGGATCCGAGCATCAACGTGATCGAAGCGGCGGCCAACGGCGCATCAACGGGTTTACAGCTCGCGCTCAACGTCGGCACCATGCTGGTGGCCTTCATGGCGCTCCTGGCCATGGCGAATGCCTGCGTTGGGTGGACCTTCGGCCAGTTCGGCGTGGCGGGGATGACCATCGAGAAGATTTGCGGGCTTATTTTCTCGCCTCTGGCGTGGGTCATGGGGACGCCCTGGAAGGACTGCCAGATCATCGGGCAGTTCATGGGCGAAAAGACCGTTCTAAACGAATTCGTCGCGTATCTGCACATGGCTGAATACTTGAAAGCCAATCCGGGCGTCCTGGACCCGCGGTCCGTCGTGATTGCGACGTACGCCCTCTGCGGATTCTCGAATTTTCTTTCCATCGGCATCCAGATCGGCGGCATAGGCGCGCTGGCGCCGGGCCGCAAGCAGGACTTGGCGCGCCTCGGCATGAAGGCGTGGTGGGGCGGCACCCTGGCCTCCTTCATGACCGCCACCGTCGCGGGAATCCTGGTCTGAGAGAATTTTTCTTGATTTTATGAATCTTCTCCGGTACTCTTGACCCAACATGGCCACAACGCAGAAATCGGGCGGCGCAAAGGATCGTCGGCGGGCGGTCCGGGCGATCGCGTTTTTCCGGACGGAAGTTCGATACAAGAAGAAGTATTACGTCGGATATATCGTGAACATCAGTCTGGTCGGATGCGCGTTCGCGCACGAAAATCTGACGGACATTGACGAGGGCGGCGATTGCCGCCTCAAGTTTCGAATGAACGGCAAGATCGTGAACACGAAGGTTGTCGTGCGCTGGCGCGACACTACCATCATGGGTCTTCAATTTGTCTCCATCACTCCGATCCAGAAGAAACTTCTCCATGACTACATCCGCACAGTGACCATCCGGCGAATTCCCATTTAGGGATCACTTTAGCGTATAGAAATATCCTGCCTCACCCTTTAAAGGTATACACAAGTTGACTCGATACAAATCTTGCTGTATCCTCCGTTGAACCTGTATGGATCAGGAAAAATTCAAGAAACTATTTGAGACACTTGCGCTGGTCAACAGCGAGACGGGATTTGCCGAAGTGCTGGACCGTGTGCTCACATCGGCGTCGGAGATCGTGTCGGCTGAGGCGGGGGCGATTTTGTTGATCGACGATTCCGGGAAGAATTTGAAGTTTGTCTCGGCGACCGGCCCTGGGGCAAAGGAGGTCAAGAAGTATACACTGCCGTTGGGGAAGGGGATTGCGGGCTGGGTTGCGAAGAACGGCGAGACCGTGGTGGTGCCGGACACGTCGAAGGATCCGCGGTTTTACAAAAAAATCGCGGACGAGCTGGAGGAACAGCATGAGTCGATGGCGGCGATTCCGCTGAAGGTGAAAGGCCGCACGGTGGGTGTTTTGGAGGTGATCCATTCTTCGGCGGAAATCCAGTTCAGCCGCGAGGACGTGGAGATTCTCGAAGTTTTCGCGAATCAGGCGGCGCTGGCGATCGACAAGGCGCGTTTGTACGAGCGGATTTTCGAGCAGAACCGGAACTTGAAATCGGCCTTATCGGCGCGGTATTCCTTCAAGGACATCCAGTCGCAAGATCCCGTCGTGGAGCAGATCATCGAGACGGGGCGGATGGTCGCGAAGACCAATTCGACCGTTCTCATTCTCGGCGAGAGCGGCACCGGCAAGGAGCTTCTGGCGCAGGCGATCCACAACGAAAGTCCGCGCGCGTCGGGTCCGTTCCTCGCGATCAACTGCGGCGCCATCCCCGAAACGCTTCTGGAGGCGGAACTCTTCGGCTACGAAAAAGGCGCCTTCACCGGCGCCGCCGGTCGGAAACTGGGAAAAGTTGAGCTGGCGGACGGCGGCACGCTCTTTCTTGACGAAGTTGCGGAACTGCCGATGTCGCTTCAGGTGAAGTTTCTCCGGGTTTTGCAGGAGCGGGTTCTGGAGCGTCTGGGTGGCGCGGAGCCGATCGAGGTGAATGTGCGGGTGATCGCGGCGACGAACAAGCGGCTCGATGAGGAGATCCGGGAAAAGCGGTTCCGGGAGGACCTCTATTATCGTCTCAACGTCGTCCCGCTTCAGATACCGCCGCTCCGTGCGCGCAAAACGGACATTCCGGTCCTGGCGGATTTTTTCCTGAAGATATATACGCGGCAGATGCAGAAGAAGATCCACGGATTTTCGGAGCGCGCTTCGAAACTGCTCCAGGACTATTCCTGGCCCGGCAACATACGGGAACTTCAGAACGCCATCGAGCGAGCGGTGGTGCTGTGCACGACGGACAAGATCGAATTCAAACATTTATCGCTGACGCAGATGAAAGAACTTTCAGACGACCGTATCGTTTCGTTCAAGGAGGCCCAGCACCGCTTCAAGCGGGACTACATCATCAAGAGTCTCGCGCAGACCGGCGGGAACCAGACCGCCGCCGCGAAAATTCTGGAAATTCAACGGACATATTTGTCGAGGTTGTTGAAGGAACTGAACATCCCCGCGTCCTAGCCCGGCCTAAATCCAGCGTTTTCTCCGGAAGACCAGAAGCAGGGACAGAAGGACGGAGGCCATGATGCCGACGACCATGAAGACCGCCCAGGTTTCTCTGGCGGCGGGAAGGTTCGCGACGTTCATGCCGTAGAATCCGACGATGACGTTGAGGGGCAATGCCAGGGTGGCGGCGATGGACAGGAATTTCATGATGGCGTTGGTCTGATTGTCGAGGGCGGCTTGGTACATGGTGAGGGCGCCGGTGGAGAGATCGCGAAGGATGTTGAGCCAGTCGGTGATCCGGGTGATTTCGTCGAGCGCGTCCCGGAGATGCACGCGCGATTCAGCCGTGATCAGGGGATCGGCGCGGTCGAGAACTGTGTGAAGAAGATCCCGGACGGGGACCGCCGCCCGCCGCAGAAGCAGAACCTCCCGCTGGGCCGCCAGAAGCGCCTCGCCGGCAGAGACCGACGGATTCTGAAAGGACGCCTCCTCGAGTTCCTCGATGCGGTCTTCGAGGTTCCTCACGACCGGATCAAAATAATCGATGACATCCGAGCACATGTCCGCGAGAATAATGGACGGGTGGGAACTTCGCCTGAGCAGCTGCGGCAGTCGCGCCTGTACGGTGGCGATGCTGGAGATGGGCCGGCGGTGGACGGACACGAGAAAGCGTTCGCCGAGAAAGAGTTTCAGGCCGATGGTGTCGTGCGGCCTGGCGCCGGCTTCGTGGTTGATCGCGCGCACGGCGATGAAAACATAATTCAAAAACGTCTCGACCTTCGGGCGGAGAACCGCCTCCATCGCGTCTTCGAGGGACAGGGGATGAAACCCGAAAGGCTCGACCAACGACGCGAATTCCGCCTGGTCCTTCCCCAGAACGTCCAGCCAGACCGTCTCGCCTGCCGTGATCAGTTCAGGCAGACGCTCGATGGGTACGGCCTCCACGGCGGTTTCCCGTATGACATGGAGTTTGGTCTGCAATTTCGTCTCCATACAGACCGCTGTAGTACTTTCCGTGGAGATTTTTCGCAAGTCTTGGCGGGGATATATTGACCCCTCTCCCGAATTCAGACGAATTCGTTTATTTGCGCCACTGTGAAATCTGGAAACAGCATGCCAAGGTGAGATGACCGGAAGGTCGTTGCAAATGACCAAACGGTCATGCGGGGGAGAATTTTACCGGAGAGGGGCTGGGGTTGCTTGAGGCCCCTAAGTCTGCCATCGTCAGAAAAAAGTAAAACATTTTGGGCCGTCCGTCCGTGCGGGAGTGCTTTTTGCAGTACCCACGGTCGGTGAATCGAAAATTCTGTTCGGTCGGTATCTTATCGCTGTTCCTTGTTGCCTGTGGGCGGATTCCTTCCGAGGATGTCGGTCGGAGAGTTTACGCAACTTCCTGCGCGCCGTGTCATGGCGCGGCGGGAAAAGGCGACGGCGAGCTGGCGGGATTTTTGTATCCGCGTCCCAGGGATTTCACGCGGGGCGTATACAAAATCCGGTCCGTCATGGATCCGGCGCCGACCGAGGAGGATCTCCGGCGTGTCGTGGAAAACGGCATGGCGGGCTCGGCGATGCCGGCGTGGAAGGGGCGCCTGTCGGATAGGGAAATATCCGCCGTCCTTTCCCATATTAAAACACTCGCCCCGGATGCCTTTTCAGCGCCGCCCTCCCAGCCGATCCATGCCGGCTCTCCGCCGGCGGTGACACCGACCCGGCTTGCGTCGGGAAAATCAGTCTACGAAAAAATGCAGTGCGCCAAATGCCACGGCGCCGGCGGCGTCGGCGACGGGCCGTCTGCGGCGGCGCTCAAGGACGATCTGGGGTTTCCCATTCCGCCGGCTGACTTCACGCTCGGGATATTCAAAGGCGGCGATGATCCCCGCGACATCTACACGCGATTTACCACCGGCATGCTTGGAACGCCTATGCCGAGTTTCGGGGAGTTGTTGACAGACGAGGAACGCTGGAACCTGACGCTATACGTGAAATCCCTCTCCACGGAATCGAGTCTCTCCGACGAGCCGCAAACCATCGTGGCGGCCTTGACCTCCAAAATAACCGACAATCCATACGATCCGGTCTGGACGAAATCGCCGCCGGTCCGCGTCGCGCTCCGCCCCCTCTGGCAGCGCTCCCGGTTTCCGCGCTTCGCGGAAGTCCGCGCGGCGCATGACGGCAAAACGCTCGCGGTGCATCTCGTCTGGTTTGATCCGTCGAAGGACGCCTCAAACGTCGAAGTCGACCGGTTCGTCGACGCGGCGGCGGTGCAGTTCCCGCTGTCCGATGAACCCGGATTTTTCGGCATGGGCGCCGTGCTCTCGCCGTCGAACATCTGGCACTGGAAGGCCGATCTTCAGGCGGACATTGACCTCAAACTGGCGGAGCGGGAGCGGCGGGACGTCGAAAGCGCCTATCCGAACATGGTGGCCGACGCGTATCCGTTTTTGGGGAAGGACTGGAGCGGCGCGCGCCACGACGATCGCCTGCGACCGGTCAAAGACTATGACGATCCGACGTTTCTCACGGCGTGGGCGGCTGAAAACCCCCTCTCCGATCCCGAACGCAAAAGCCCCTGCACCGAATACAACGCCAAAGGCCCCGGCAGTCTTACCGCCCAGCCGCACGGCCATCAGAGCATCGCCGGCAACGGCCAGTGGCGCGGCGGCGTCTGGACGCTGGTCCTCCTGCACGAACTTCATTCCGGAGACGAGATGGACGCAATGTTTTCGATGGGAGACGAGCGGCCGATCGCGATCGCGATCTGGGACGGCGCCGCCGGCGACCGGGACGGGCAGAAAGTGGTGTCGCAGTGGCACCGGATGGCGCTCCGGCCATGAAAGAGTTGAAAGGCAAATCCGAAATCCGAAATTCGAAATCCGAAATCCAGATCCCCCCCGTCACCTACGATCCCGCCTTGATCGAATCGGCGGTCCGGCGGCGCGTGGACGCCGCTTCGGACAACGATTCGGCATGGATCGCGTCATACCGCGCCGAGCTGGACGACATCTACGACCAGCCGGAATATGGCCGCGAAGCCGCGTTCGCCGCGCTTGACCGAAGATTTTTTCAGCGCATCGGGATCCCAACCGTGGTGGACGAATGTCTGGCGGAACGCGAGGCGTCGCTGGCCGCGGCCTCGTCCGTCACGATCATCGCGGCGCGGAGCCGCGCAGAGGAAGGCGTTGACGTGACCAGGGACGGGCGGATGGTTCTGCGATGCCGGCCGGAGTCATTCGCGCCGGTTGAGGAATTCCGTGCGAACCTGCGCCGGGAACTCATCCAGGCCGCCGACTGCTTTGATCCGTCCTTCGGCCACGCCCCGGAACTTTTGGACAACATGATGCCCTCGGAAAAGGAGCGCATCCGCGCCGCGCTCTCCGGCATGTGGGCGTCGTCGGCCGAGGGGCGTCTGCAAACCGGAGAGGCAGGCGGCCGCCGGACGTTTCCAGAAATGTTCGACCTCTGCAGGGCCCAGCTCGGGTCGCAGGCCGTCGCGGCGGGCATTTGCGATCTGTGCCGCTTTCCGTCCGAGGACATCATTCAGGTTTCGGAATTGTCGCCCGGCGTCCGGGCCGCCCTGAAGGCGGAATTCCCGGACCTGCGCGACGATTCGCCGGTTTGCGTGCGATGCAAGGAAAGAACCGAAACTTCACAAGGAGAAACCAGATGACCGATCCAAAAAAATCCGAAATCCGAAATCCGAAATCCAAAATCCGAAATCCAAAATCCGAAATCCAAAATCCCCAACCCCAGTGGACCATCTCGCGCCGCGGCTTCGTTCAGGCAACCGGCGTCGCGGCGCTTCTGGCCGCCTGCGGCAAACCAAATCTCCGACAGCTCAAATCCATCGTCGGAGTCGAAAATCCCCTCGACTATTATCCGGAACGCGGCTGGGAAAAAGTCTATCGCGACCAGTACCGCTACGACAGCTCATTCACCTATGTGTGCTCGCCCAACGACACCCATGCCTGCCGCGTCCGCGCGTTCGTCCGGAACGGCGTGATGGTCCGGGTCGAGCAGAATTACGACACGCAGAACTACGGGGACCTCTACGGCAACAAGGCCACCCGCAACTGGAACCCGCGGATGTGCCCGAAAGGGATGACGTTTCCGCGGCGCGTCTACGGGCCTTACCGGCTCAAGCAGCCGCTCCTGCGCAAAGGCTGGAAGGCCTGGGCGGACGACGGATTTCCCTATCTCACGCCGGCGCTCCGTGACAAATACAAATTCACCGCGCGTGGCCAGGACAAATTTTTGCGCGTGACGTGGGATGAGGCGTTTTCATACGCCGCGCGGGGATTCGTCGCGATCGCCAAACACTACAGCGGCGACGACGGCCGGAGAAAACTTCTGGCCGAAGGCTACGCGCCCGAGATGGTCGAGGCGATGGAGGGCGCAGGAACGCGCGCGATCAAAACCCGCGGCGGGATGGGACTCCTCGGCGTCATCGGCAAGTACGGCATGTACCGGTTCTGCAACACGCTGGCGCTGGTTGACGTTCATGTCCGCGGCGTCGACCGCCGAAGCGCCCTGGCCGGCCGCATCTGGGACAATTACACCTGGCATGGCGATCAGGCGCCCGGCCACCCGTTCGTCCACGGTCTTCAGGCCTCCGACTGCGACTTCAACGACCTGCGATTCACCAAACTCCACATCCAGTGCGGCAAGAACCTCGTCGAAAACAAAATGCCCGATTCCCACTGGTTCATTGAAACGCTCGAACGCGGCGCCAAGATCGTTGTCATCACGCCCGAGTACAGCCCGCCGGCGACCAAGGCCGATTACTGGATCCCGATCCGGCCCAACAGCGACACGGCGCTATTCCTCGGCCTCACGAAACTGCTCATCGACGAAAAGAAATACGACGCCGCATTCGTCAGGGAGTTCACCGACTTTCCTCTCCTGGTACGGACTGACACCCTGACCCGCCTCAAGGCGTCGGACGTGTTTCCCGGATACACCCTCAAGGACCTTCGCGGCGGCGTGGGCTACGAGGTACAGGGCCTGACGGACGACCAGCGCGTGAAACTCGGCGATTTTGTCGTGTGGGACCTCAAGACGCGCGGCCCCCAAGCCGTGAGCCGGGACGAAGTTGGAAAGAATTTCGCCAAACTCGGGATCGACGCGGCCATCGAGGGGAAATTCGTCGTTAAACTGTCGAACGGCCGTGAACTCGAGGTCATGCCGCTTTTTGAGATGTATAAAATCCACCTGCGTGACTACGATCTCGATTCCGTCCACGAGATGACCAACGCCCCGAAGGAACTTGTGCGGCGGCTCGCCGGCGATATCGCGGCCATCAAGCCGGCTGCGATCCACGTCGGCGAAGGCATCAACCACTGGTTCCACGCCACTCTCGTCAACCGCGCGACCTACCTGCCCCTCATGCTCACCGGCAACATCGGCCTTCCCGGCGCGGGGTCGCACACGTGGGCGGGCAACTACAAAGCCGCCAATTTTCAGGCGGCGCCCTGGTGCGGCAAGGGATTCAAGACGTGGATCGCCGAGGACCCGTTCGAACCGAACCTCGATCCGAACGCGGACGGCAAGGATATTCACGTCCACGCATACATCCGCGACGAGGCCGTCGCCTACTGGAACCACGGGGACAAACCCCTCATCGTGAACACGCCGAAATACGGCCGGAAAGTTTTCACCGGCAAATCCCACATGCCGACGCCCACCAAAGCCATCTGGTTCACGAACGTCAATCTCATCAACAACGCCAAGTGGGCTTATGAGATGATCAAAAACGTCGACCCAAAAATCGACATGATCTTGTCCAACGACATCCAGATGACCGCCAGCATCGAATACGCCGATTTCGCGTTTCCCGCGAGCAGCTGGTGCGAGACGAAAACCGCCGAGATCACGACGTCCTGCTCCAACCCGTTTGTTCAAATCTGGAAAGGCGGGATCGAGCCGCTCTACGACTCGCGCGACGACGTCATGATCCTCGCCGGAATGGCCAAAGCGGTTGGGGAAGTGATCAACGACAAACGGTGCGAGGAATACTGGAAATTCGCGCTCGAAGGCCGTCCGGAGATTTACATTCAGCGCCTCCTCGACGCGTCGTCCACCCTGCGCGGCTACAAGTACGAGGACATCATGGCCGGAAAATACGGCGAGCCGGGCGTCGCGCTCATGCTCTACCGCACCTATCCGCGCATTCCATTTTACGAGCAGGTCCACGAGGACCATCCGTTCTGGACCGACACCGGCCGCCTCAACGCCTACTGCGACATCCCGGACGCCATCGAGCACGGCGAGAATTTCATCGTCCACCGGGAAGGCCCGGAGGCGACGCCCTATCTGCCGAATGTCATCGTCAGCTCCAATCCCTTCATCCGGCCGGACGATTTCGGCATCCCCGAAAGCGAGATGCATTGGGACGCGCGGCACGTGCGGAACGTCAAAAAACCGTGGCCCGCCGTGAAGCGTACGGTCAATCCTCTTTGGGAAAAAGGATACAAATTTTTCTGCCTGACGCCCAAAACCCGCCACCGCGTCCACTCGCAGTGGAGCGACACCGACTGGAATCTGATCTGGGATTCCAATTTCGGCGATCCGTACCGCGTGGACAAACGCATGCCGGGGGTCGGGGAGCATCAATTGCACATCAATCCCGCCACCGCGCGGGACCTGGGAATCGGCGACGGCGATTACGTCTACGTCGACGCCAACCCGGCCGACCGCCCTTACATCGGCTGGAAGCCGACCGACCCGTTTTACCGCGTGGCGCGGCTGATGCTCCGCGTGAAATACAATCCCGCCTATCCGTACCACACGGTGATGATGAAACACGCGCCGTTCATCGCGACCGAGCGCAGCGTCAAGGCCCACGAGACGCGGCCGGACGGCCGGGCGCTTTCGGCTGACACCGGTTATCAGTCGAACCTGAGGTATGGTTCCCAGCAGTCGATCACGCGATCGTGGCTCATGCCGATGCACCAGACCGACACGCTCTTTCACAAAACCAAAATCGGGATGGCTTTCCTGTTCGGCGGCGAAGCCGACAACCACATGATCAACACGACGCCGAAGGAGACCCTCGTGAAAATCACGAAAGCCGAACCGGGCGGCCTCGGCGGCAAGGGCGTCTGGGCGCCCGCGACGAGCGGGTTTACGCCGGGAAACGAAAACAGCGTGATGCAGGCGTACCTGACCGGGGACCTCACGAAAGTGGAGGGAGTGTAGCCATGCCTGAAGTCTACAACTGGCAGATCGGCCGAAAGATGTCGTATCCCTACGACGATGCGCACCCCGACAAGCAGTTCGCGTTCGTGTTCAACATCAACCGCTGTATCGCCTGCCAGACTTGCACCATGTCCTGCAAATCGACGTGGACGTTTTCGAAAGGCCAGGAATACATGTGGTGGAACAACGTCGAGACCAAACCCTACGGCGGCTATCCGAAATTCTGGGACGTCAAACTCCTCTCGATGCTCGAACAGGCCAATCCGGGCGGGCAGGTGTGGAACAACGGCATTTTCAACGGCCAGACTATTTTCGAAGCCGCCGAAAAATACTACGGCCCGGACGGCCACAAGCGCGCGGTCGGATTCATCCCGGACGAAGACGCCTGGCGCGGCCCCAACCACGGCGAGGACGCAGCCGTGACGTTTGAAGATTCTTATCGCAAGGCCAGTGCCGCGCGGCCCATGTCGGAGGAGGGCTCGGCGCTTCCCGAGCACCGCACGTGGTTTTTTTATCTTCAGCGCCTCTGCAATCACTGCACCTATCCGGCGTGTCTGGCGGCCTGCCCGCGCAAGGCGATCTACAAGCGCGAGGAGGACGGGATTGTGCTCATCGACCAGCAGAGGTGCCGCGGATACCGCAAGTGCGTTGAGGCCTGCCCGTACAAAAAACCGATGTACCGCGGGACGACGCGCGTGTCGGAGAAATGCGTAGCCTGCTACCCGCGCATCGAGGGGAAAGATCCGATTTCGGAAGGCCGCCCGATGGAGACTCGGTGCATGACAGCGTGCGTCGGCCAGATCCGCCTGCAGGGACTCGTCGGGATCGATCAAAAAACGGGGTTTTGGAAAGAGGACCGGTCCAACCCGCTGTATTATCTCGTCCACGTCGCCAAAGTCGCGCTCCCTCTCTACCCACAGTTCGGCACCGAACCGAACGGCTACTACATCCCGCCGCGATGGGTGCCGCGCCCGTACCTGCGTCAGATGTTCGGCCCCGGCGTCGATTCGGCCATCGAAACGTACGTCGCGCCGAGCCGCGAGCTTCTGGCCGTCCTCCAGCTTTTCCGAAAACACCAGGCGATTATTTTCCGGTACGAAATCGAGGAGGGAAAAAAGGTCTACGAGACCGAGATCGACCATCGCGGCAAAAAAATCCCTTTCACGATGTACAATGACACCGTCATCGCCTTCGACGCCGCCGGCAGGGAAATTTTCCGCACGGCGGTGGAGGAACCGGTGCATGTG
>JACQOF010000129.1 GCA_016202645.1 bacterium | reverse complement strand
CCTCCCCGACCCGCCCTCTGGTCGGGTACCCCGGGGATTCCGTTCAGTCATCCCCCTCAAGGGGGGAGGAGTTTTAACTGCCGGGTCGTCGTTCAAGCGCCGCTTGGCCGAAAGTTGTTTCTGTACGAATGCCCTCCGGAGATCGGCCGGCTGAAGCCCGGCGACGCCGTACTCGTGCCGTTCGGGGGAAGGGACCTGCTCGGATGGGTCATTGAGACGAATGTTGAAGCGGAAGAGCCGGACCCGGCGAAAAAGCCCATCCGGATCAAGCCGATCATCGAGCGGGTTGAGGGGGCCGGGCTTGGTCCGGTGGAAATGGAACTCTGTGAGCGCCTCCATGCGTGGTATGGAACCAATTTCCCCGATATCCTGGGCCTTTTTGTTCCACCCGCCGCGCCCAAACTGACCCGGCGGATCGAGCGCGCCGCCGACGCGCCTCACGCCGGACAGGACGGCCTTTCTCGTGAGGCTCAAACCGTTCTGGCGGAACTGGAATCGTCCGGCGGGGGATTGGATGTCCGGGATGTGACGCGTCTCTTAAATCCAATGTCCCCCCGGGGTGTTAAATTTGTCTTGACGGAACTGACCGCCTCCGGCCTCTGCCGTCTTCGCACCCGCGTCGTCGCGCCGCGCCCCGCCCGGAAGAAATTCGTGGGGCCGTCCGAGCCGGTTCCGGATGCGCCGCCGGCGAAATCGGAGGCCCTCACGGACGTCCAGAAAAAAGTGATGGACATCGCCCGCCGGCATCCCTTCCGGTTCGGCGCGGCGGAACTCGCGGACTTGTCGAAAGCAACGCCCGCGGAAATCCGGGCGCTGGTGGCTTCGCGCCTCTTGGCCGAACGCGCCGCCCGGCACTGGCGGACGCCGATGGAGAGATCGGAATCAAAGGGGGACGGGATTGAATCACCCGCCCCGGACGCCCGAAAACAGGCGACGCCCAGCCAGGCGCGCGCCCTCGCCGAAATTCTGCCGGCGATTGAGTCGGCCGGACAGGGCGGACCCCCGCGCTTTCTCCTATTCGGCCCGACCGCGTCCGGAAAAACATTTGTCTACGAGGAAGCCGCCCGGGCGTGTCTCGCGCGGGGCCGCCAGGTTCTGCTTCTCGTGCCGGAAATCGCGCTCACAAAGCCGCTCATTCAGCGGATCGTCGAAAGCATTCCCGAGCCGGTCGCCGTCATGCACAGCCGCCTGCGCCCCGCGGAACGCCGGGACGAATGGCAGCGCTGCGCCCGGGGCGACGCACGGCTTCTGGTGGGCGCGCGTTCGGCCGCGTTCGTTCCGCTCCCGGACCTGGGTCTTGCCATCATCGACGAGTGTCATGACGCCGGCTACAAGGAATCCCAGTCGCCCTATCTCGACGCCCGCCGGGTCCTCGAGGAAAAATGCGATCTCATGAACGCGCCGCTCATCATCGGCTCGGCGACGCCGACTGTCGAACAGCTCTATCTGGCGGCGCCCAACAGGGCTTACCGCCGGCTTGACCTGACGGACTTCCCGACGAGACCGGCCCGGCCGGACGTGCGGGTGATTGACATCCGCCGCGCGTCATCGCGCACGAAAGCGGAGGGGCAGGCTCTTCTGACGGCGGACCTCCTGGCCCTGATCCAACAGACCCTGGACCGGAAAGAGGCGGCGGTGCTGCTGCTCAACCGGCGGGGGTTCGCGCCGCAGGTGTCGTGCCCGAACTGCGGGTACGCCGCGCGCTGTGAAGCGTGCCTTCTGGGGCTGACGTACCATCTGCAGGACCGGAACTTGATCTGTCACGGCTGCGGCGCCTCGCAACCTCCGCCGTCCCGCTGTCCGGTCTGTTCATATACCCCCCTGGGATATATGGGTGTCGGGACCGAGCGGGTGGCGGGAATGCTGACGCGCCTCTTTCCGGCCGCCCGGATCGGCCGTCTTGACCAGGACGCCTTCCGGAAAAACCGTCAGGCGGCCTTCGATATCCTGGATGACCTCAAGCTGGGTCGAATCGACATCCTCGTTGGCACGCAGATGATTGCCAAGGGCCTGGACGTTCCGAGGGTCACATTGGCCGCGGTGATCTGCGCGGACATCGGTCTGAATCTCCCGGATTTTCGCAGCGCCGAACGGACGTTTCAACTTCTGTCACAACTCATCGGCCGTTCAGGCCGGCACGACCGCCCGGGCCTCGCGGCCATTCAAACATTCCAAACCGGCTCTCGCGCGGTCCTGCGGAGCGTGACGGAGGACACGGCCGGTTTTTACGAAGAAGAACTGGAGTTTCGTCGGGCCGGGCATTGGCCGCCGTTTTGCAGGTTGATCAAAATATTGGTTCAAAGTCCGGGCGCGCCGAATGCGCTGTCAGCCGCCCGGGAGATTCATGCGAGTTTGTCGACAAGTCAATACCCGGCGCCGCCGCTGTCCCTGTCGCCGCCGCTTCCGGCCCCGAGGCCAAAGTTGAACGGGGAATACCGATTTCAGATGATTCTCCGTCTGCCCCCCGATCAGCCCGTCCCGTCGAATCTCGACTCCGAAGTTCGCGGGGCGGCCAGGCATGCCAAGGTCAAAATCTCGATCGAGCCTGATCCGATCACACTGCTTTAGAAGGGAGAAAGGGAGGGAGGATAAACAGGGATGAATGTGATTATTCGTCATTCCCGCCCCGTGTCCGTCATTCCCGCGAAAGCGGGAATCCAGCACGGGGTAAACTCCAGCGGGCATCCAGATTAATCGCAGAGCAGAGACTGGATTCCCGCTTTCGCGGGAATGACGTCGAGGGCTGAATAGTTACAAATAAATTCTGTTTAGACCCGGGAACCAGACTTTCTCCCTTTCTCCCCCAAAAATAATTTTAGAACAAATTAAAGCTCCGTTTACCCATTTGCCGAAAACCAGTATATACGAGTGGGTCATTTTAGCATACGGAAGGAACGAAACTACCTAATCGCATGGAGTTGTGGATAATTCGGGCACCTGGAGAATTGTTTATCAGCATGTAAATAAAACAGTTATGATATTTGTGTATTAATATTTTGAAAGGGGAACGTATTTTGCTCCCCTACATAACATCATACATTCATAAGTGGTTCGGATTTGCCGCTGAATATGTGATTTATGCATAACATTCGCCGAGGTAGAGGGAACGACAAAAAGAGTTTGGGAATGGCCGCAATTCTTAGTTTGCTCATTGTGGGCATGATTTGGGTATCCCCAAGCCGCGCGGAGTCTCCCTTCTCCGAGGCGTTTGGAACATTTACAGACGCGCCGCTCTCCATAGACGGGGACCGGGCGACCAGCGCGACGACTTCGGGCATTCCCTACCGCGGCGAATATTTTCTAGTTGTAAAATTCACAACGCCCTCCATCATCCGAAACCTGAAAGTCCACTTTGAAGGTCCGGCCCCCAGGACGTATACGATGGAAATCGCTCCGGACGCCCGGACGTGGCGGCCCTACGATTTGGGCGAGAAGGCGACCTACGTGAAGATCCGGTTTCCGGCGAAGGAGGGGGAGAGCTACAAAATTTCCGAGATTGAATCCAACTCATCCGCGGCCCCCCGGGAGGCCTTTTTGCCGTCGCTCTTCGCGGTCTCCCGCGCGGAGACGACCACCGCGTCGATTGTCGTGTCCTTCCCCAAGCCCTTTCGAATGTCCGTCGCCTACGGACTGGCCCCGCGCCCGGACGCTCTGACGAATTTCACCGAGTACACATCCTACCTCTCCGATTATCAGATCAGCCTCCGGGACCTGAAAGAGGGCCTGGACTACTACGTAAGCGTCAAGGCCGTTTCCGCCGAAGGCGACGTCTGGACGACGGAGGATACCGCGCTCCTGCATTTCAGACTCAAGGGGACGCCCCCGCTCAGTATCCTGAATTCCGGCGTCGGCCACGTCAGTCCCCTCTCTATTTCCCTCGTCATCCAGACCAACATCCCGTCCCACTGCGTGTTCTATTTCGGGGAGATGATGCGCTTCGACAGAATCGTCAGCCAACCGGACTTTGAGACCCATCACGTCTTCAAATTCGACAATCTCCTCCCAAGTCACGTCTATTCCTACATGGCCCACCTCACGGACCACCGGGGGATGACCCTGACCCAGCCGAAGACCCAGATCACGACGTCGGAGATCAATATCGCGAGGGGCAAACGGGTGATCGACGGAACATTCACGGACCTCCGGGATCCGGAGTGGCAGGGCGGCGTTATCGGCGGCGAGACGGTGCTTCAGCGGGTGACGGACGGCCGCAACGACTATTTCAGCGGCATGGCGCACTCGGGCAACCTGGTCACCGCCGACCAGTACGCCACAGTGGACCTCGGCCGGGTCTATACCCTCCAGGGCCATGTCACCGCCTGGCGCCAATTGGCGTTTCCCTACAGCTACGAGGTCATGATTTCGGAGGACAACAAAAAATGGTCGAAGGCCTTTACCCTGCCCGAAGGCCGCGTCTCCGAAGCGCCCCACGTCCGGTCGTTGGGGGGAGATCCCCTGATTCTTCTGGGCGGCGAGTTTCCGGATGAGACAAAGGCCCGATATGTGAAATTGTTCATCCCGAAGCGGACCAATTTCTACAAGAAGCACAAGAAGTGGAACAATGTCGATCTTGCCGAATTTGTCATCTACCCGGGCGGAGACTACGCGGAGATCAAGCGGATCGTGGATGAGGAGTGGAGACCATGATTCGTAAGGGAGACAGGGAGATAGGGAGAAAGGGAGAGAGTCTCAAAGCTGTGCAGAGCAGCCGTAGACTTTCTCCCTATCTCCCTATCTCCCTTTCTCCCTACCAAACAGCAATCGGCCTTCGGGCCTGTGGCATAGATCAGGGTCCGGACGATTGTCGTCCGGACGAAGCGATTACCTTTAAGGAGGCACACGGAATATGAGATTCTTCAAAACAGCGGGGTGGGTTCTCGCGCTGGCGCTTGGTCTTGTGGCGGGCCTGACGGCTCTCCCGGCCATGGCCGACCAGGCTGACGAGAACGCAGACACCCTTCAGAGGCAAGGAAGCAACACCCAGCTTGACTCAGCGGTCATCAACGGACTGCTCGGCACGCTGACCGACTCCACCGCAACCGGCAAGTTGTTTGTCGGGTACACCAAGACCAACGGAACGAAGACGTCAGCGGCGGATCAGAGCACCCAGGACACGCGGTATGTGTCCGACACGGTCATCGGGGTTCCGGCCGCCAACATGCTCATCCGGAACATCCGGGACTCGGACAGTTCCAGCCGGCAAATGACAATCGGCAGCTTTGCCGGACACCACGGGAGCTTCTCGGGCGCTGAGACCCTCCCTCACCCACTTCCACCGGAGAGCGGAGAGACGTTGCCGAGCTCCGACAGCGTTCCGACCATAGTGCTTGAACTCAACGAGACCGGCATCGTCACGGTTTCGGTGGTCAACACCAGCAACTACCCCTGCACCTTCTCGCTCATTCTCCACGTCCCGGATACTGACTTCAACGCCGGCTACCGGGCCGCCCAGAGTCCGTACGGCGTGGCTACCTACAGGGAGGAGGCCAACGCGCAGATCGCCAAGTTCCGGACGACGATCACCAGCGACGACACGCAGGGTGTTTCCTCGCAATGGGGCGAAATCGTTTCCGCCGCCACGGCGCCGGCCGAAACCCGGGTTTTCACGATGAACAACGTCCGGCTGGCTGAGGACGCTGAGACGTTCTTCTACGTCCGCGTCGCGGCCGCCGCAACCGCAACCGCGCGCGACTCGCTGTCGATCACCGTCGTGTTGTTTCCGGACAGCGGTCCCGGCTGGACGCAGAGCACGCGGTTCACGCGTATCGTGAACGGGGACGGCTACGTCGGCATGAACGACACGCGCTACGCCAAGGGCGGTTCCGCCGACTCCATTTCGCTGTGGGTCCTCGTCGCGACGGCCATTGTTCGGGTCGAGAAGCAAGACACGATCTGGGCGCCGGCTCAGTACATCACCGCCACCGGCGGCGATGGAACGGGTCGCGAGCATGACACCGTGCCCGGCGCGCTGATCGTCTTCACGATCGACTACGACAACGACGGCAACCGCAGAGCCGACACGCTTGAGATCATCGACATTCTGCCGGACGACGTCGATCTCTACATCAACACGTATTTCAACGGGATTGACACCCAGGCCTACGTCGGCGTGGGCGTCGACACCCGAATGGGGCATGGCCGCCAGTCTCGCAATGGCAATGCGGGGGACACCTGCATCACTATCTTCTACTCGGCCCGCGGGTCCGCGGACAATTTCGAGGCCTTCAATCGGCCGTTCAATATCGCCGGCGTTGCCCAGTCGGATTCGGTCGTCGACACGGTCGCGGCCATCCGTCTGCGGTGGGCCGGACTTGGCCAGCACTGCTCGCTGGATCGGGATCAGATCGACGAGCCCGACGGGACTTTCACCGGCTCCGCGCTTGACCCGCTCGCCACGATAAACGGCAGCACGGTCAACACGAGCCTGTCGTCCGACAGCGGCGACATTGGCCGCGTCATTTTCGCGGTGGTTATCCGCTGAAACGCACAGGAGGAAGATGCCGATAAGCGTAGAGCATAACCACACGCGTCTTTAGTCAGAGACGACAGGCCAATGTGCCCGTTAAGGGCCGGCCGGGCCTGTCGGCGAAGACAAGCGCGAGGCTCCGTAGGAGCAGGCGACAAGAACGTCCAATTCGGACGGAAAGGCGGTCGACAGACTTTTGCGCGGGAGGACTCTGAAAAATCCCGCGAAAAAGAGAGCAGGTCGGATAACAGCCGCGCAGGCAGGTCGTGTTTCCAGGCCGCCGCGCGGGGGGTCTACACAGGGGGGCGGAAGGTCTATCCCGCGATTTCCCTGTGGACGCCCGAGGTGTATCTGACCGCTCGACGTGTCGACGTCGCAAGTCGCAACTCGGCTTTTCTTTACGCCGGCAGGACTGTGGACGGCAGTGAAAATTCAGCCGCGGCATGTTTGCCGCACGCGCGCACCGGTCGGGGGATGACAACCCCGAAGGCGCTTGGGCCTTCCGAGAGGTATACGGAAGGGCGGGCGCAGTTTGAGGTGCGAGGCGACAGCGGCGGCATGCGACGGTGGCGCGATTTGGGACAGTTTCCGCGGGATTTTGGCGGGAACACCCGCATCGCTTGGGCCGCGGGCCAAGCCTCCGGTTTGGCGGCCCCATTTGGTAATCGCCCTGATCTTCTGATGGTCCGATCCCATCAGGTCACGTTTGATTCGCCGCGATCAGGGCGGCTCTCGCGAGCCGCGTCTGCCTGGAGGCACAACAATCCACGTATACACATTTTCCTTTTAACGAAAGAGGCGCCTGATAGACGCTTCAGCCCAAACACCTTATTCCCAGGGGATTTCTCCGCCCCGGCGGGAATAGGCGGTTTGGGCTGTGTGTATCGAGGGGTGGTACCCAACAAGGTGGTGGCCATGATCTAGAGCGTTGCGACAGGGCGGGCGCGCAGGGAATTTGCGCGAACGAATATATGACAGGTGTAAGGCTTCCCTAATCGGGAGCGCTTTTGGGTCCCATACCCGGAAGGCTCAGCCGCAGGGGAGAGGAACCTCGTCCGTCAGCGCGAACTGACGGGCGAACATAGGGAGCGTCCAGCAGGACGCTACGCGAAGTCGGAAGGGTGAGGCTGCGCACGAAGAAAGACTGTGCGCTGAACCCCGGAGCCGGGATCGAGGAGGAAGGTCTACGCCTCACGATCCGGGGTGACTTGGCAGGGTAAAGGTCTTGCCCCGCATGGCGGGACAAGTGTGAGCGAAGCGCTGGCCGCTTTGCATGGGAAAGGTGTTGCCCAATGGGTCTACTGAGCAGGATGATAAATAAGGAGGAATATAAAGGGTTGTTTAAGTTATTCCTACAGCGGAATAACTATGCCCCCCTCCGCCTGCTCCTGGCCGGCATCCTTCTGGCCGGCCTCTTCCTTCCGGTCGACGCGGCCCATGCGCTCTACATCTCCATCAACGGCCGGCCGGTCAACATCGATTCGGGAACCGCGATTCGAAGCCAGGGCCTGAGGGAGCCGATCAGCGCCGCGACCCACGGCGCGGGCGTGTTCAACCTCAGTTTCTTCAACGAAGGTAATTCGACCGACACGCAGTTCGCGCTGGTCGCCGACTCGCCCGTCTCGTTTGTCGCCCCGATCTACGGCGATACCCTCTCGCTTCTCAACGGAGATAATCTCGTCGCCATTCCGGGCGACGGGCTCTATGACACCGTTTATCTGACGACCGACACCGCCGCCAACGGCGACACCCTCTCGTATGTCCTGAGACTCACCAGCCACGCCAACACGCTCGATACCCTGGGCCTCATTGTCGATACCATCTGGCTGAGCGGCTCGGTCACGGCCGGAGATACCTCCGGGCGGTTCAGCTACCAGTTCTTCGATTCAGCCGGCGAGACCCTCACGGCAGTTCTGACCCGGACCCATCAGGGGACGGGGCTTGTGCCGCTGTCCGCCAACCACTCGGGCACGGCCACGATCCGGATTTACACGACCGGCACCGTCGACGCCGACACGATCCGGGTGGCGGTCCGGGCCTACGCGAACAACGGCAGCGGCCGGATTCCGGGGTCAAGCCGGGAGGTCGCCGCGTATCGCGGGTTCAACGGCATCAAGTACGGCGGGAACGGGAACGACGCGACCCACATCGATGTCACCGTCAGCGGGCCGCTCATCTACGTCGCCAAGGCCGACACCGTATTCGCGCCGGTGTCGCTGGGCGGCGCGACGGGCGTGGACGCCGCCGACACCCAGCGGTACGTGCCGGGCGCGCTGGTTGTGAGCACCATCTGGTTCGACAACGACGGCACCGACACCTCCGACACGATCACGATCGAAGACTGGATTGACACGCGCCATGTGAGGTTCGACAGCGCGGGCCTTTCGGCGATCGTGGGCGTTGCGGGCCAGATCGCGGCATCCGGCACGCACGTTTTGAGCGGCTACGGAAACATCTTTACCGACAGCGCCATGCCGACCTTTGCGGCGGGCTTCGGCGTCACGATCCAGTACGTCAACGGCGCGGGTGTCTGGGCGAACCTGACCGCCGCGACGCCGCTTGAGGCGGTCGCGCGCCTGCGCTGGACGATCTTCCGCGCGGGCGGCGTGGTCGGCGCGCATAACGGCGACGCGATGGGAACGGTCGACGCGGCGCCGCTGGCGCCGACGGCCTCGGGCGACGCGGACATGGGCTTCGTCCGCTATTCGGTGGTGATCCGGTAATGGCGCGCCTGTGGAGTCTTCTCGGGATTTGGAACCGGGCCATGAAGACTGACCACACGCGGCCGGTCGGAATCTGGATGTACGCCCTGACCGTGTCGGCGGCGCTGGCCTTCACACTCGTGGCGGCGCCCGCGGTATTCGCGGCCGACGACACGAACCTGACGACCGCCGGCATCACGAAGCCGGCGCCCGGCGGGATGGGCCTCACGCTTTCGGTTGCCAACGGCGTGTCGGTCACGACGCCGACGCAGGCCGGCGCGTCGTACTTCAACGTGAACAAGGTGACCGACTCGACGTTCGCGCTGTCGACTCCGGTCAACCCGATCATCCGGCGGGTCGACACGATCTACAGCGACACGATAACGCTTGCGGGCGAGAACGCGGGCGCGAACCCGACGACCGACACGACGCGGAAGGTCAAGATCGGCGACACCGCCGTCTATGTCCTCATGCTGGCGAACCTCGGGAACGTCAGCGACTCGATCGGCATCGTGATTGACAGCGCGACCGTGGCCGACTCGCGCGGCGTGGATACGATGTTCTCGTGGTCGATCCACGTCCGCGATTCGAGCAACGCGTTCCTCGGGATCGTCCGCACCCGGGGACTCGACACGTTCTTCGTCAAACTCGCCGCCTTCCGGGCTGAGACCTTCTCGCTGAGGGCGGTGGCCGACAGCCGCGCCGCGGAGACCTCCTGGATCAACTTCCGGGTCCGGACGTATGTCGGCGGCGGCAACCCGGCGCGGTTCGCGGTCCAGGCCTACCGCGGCTTTAACGGCGACACCTACGGCGGCGACGGCCACGATTCGATCACGCTCTTTGCGCAGCTCGAAGCGCCATCCAGACTGCGCGTGTCCAAAGCCGACACCGTCTTCTCGCCGGTCTCGCTCGGCCGCGGGACGTCGCTCACGCTCGGCGACGATACCCAGCACTACATCCCCGGCGCGATCGTCGTCCACACCATCTGGTTCGACAACGACGACACCGGAACGGTCGATACCGTCGTCATCGAGGACTGGATCGACACGCGCGCGGCGCTCTTCGACAGCGCGGGTCTCTCCTTCCCGGCCGGCGCCAACCCGCAGAACGCGGCGGCAGGCACGTATGTCCTGAACGCTTACGGGAACATCTTCGTCGACAGCGCCATGCCGACGAATGCCGCGGGCGGCGCGTTCAATGTCCGGATCGAATATCGAACGGACACGGCGACTCCCGGCTGGGCGGCGCTCACCCCGTCGGTCGCCCGCGCCAAGGTCGGCCGGATCCGCTGGACGATCTCGCAGAGCGGTAGCGCGGCGCCGCTTGTGGCCGGGAACAACGGCGACGGCGAAGTCTCGATCGACCCGGCGCCGCTCTCGATCCGTGCCGCGGCCGACAGCGACATGGGCTACGTCCGGTACGCGGTGGTCCTCCGGTCCGACAGCGTCCCGGCCGGTCCGGGCTGGCCGCGGAACGGCCAGTCGTATGGCGCCAATCCGACCCTCATCGGCGCCGACTCGGCCTTCATCGAGCCGGATGGCCTGGCGGCGGCGCGGGTGGAGTTCGTCGGACCCTTCACGGCCGAGTATCTGCCGAAGGTCAGCGTCGATCCGGAGACGAAGGTGGCCAAGAAGATCCATCAGGCATCCGGGGACACGTTCTACTTCGCGCATAACCTCGGCAATCACGGCAACGGCTTCGATTCGATCGCCCTGACGGGAACCGCCACCGTCGCCGGCGTCACGGTGACCTTCTTCAAGGACATCGGCGGCATCGGAGTCCCCGACGGAGATCCGAGGATCGACAGCGTGATCGCGCTGGGCGAAGTCGAGACCGTTCCGATCCTGGTCGCGGTCTTTGTGCCGGGTACCTACACGGGCAGCGGGGAGGCGCACTTCAAGGCCTTCTCGACGAGGAACGTCGCCTTCTCCGAGACCGGGATCGACTTCTTCACGATCATCGGCGCGGGCGCTGTGATTGTGGACTCGCCGACGGTTGTCGGATCCAAAGACACGTCGCTGTCCTTCACCGTCAGCCTGAACGTCCCCTGCACGGAGGACACGGTGATCATCACGATCGACACGGCCGGCGGCGGAAGCTCGGGCGCGGTCGACAGCGCGATGATCGTTTTCGACACCAACTGCGTCGCGACGATTCTGACTGTCGGAGAGACCTTCACCTACAACGACACGACCGGCGTTCTGACCGTGACGTTCCTGACGATCCCGCCGTCCGACACCTTTGTGTGGACGATCGTGGCCCTGGATGTTGACTCGGGCGTGATCGACACGACCTTCCTCGACACCGGGTCGTTTGTGGTCGACACCATACCGCCGTTCTTCACCAACACGAACATCGAGGCCCTGCTGTTTGTTGACACGACCCTTTCGCCGTCCGAGACGGCGGTCGGCATCCAGCTCTTCGACACGGCGATCGGGGACACGAACACGGGGATCGACTCGGTGGTCATCACGATCAGGGACACCGCCGGGAATATCATCGTTATCGATACGGTCGACGCGAAGATCTTCTACCAGTTCCCGTTTGACACCCCCGGCGGCTACACCATCGAGCTGGTGGCCATCGACATCGCGGGGAATACCGTGGCGCTCGAGGACTCCCTGGTGATCGTCATCCCGATCAAGCGGACGATCGACCTGGTCGCCACGGACGCGAACGGCGTCGTTCAGCTTGACGACGTGGCGAGGGGTCTCCGGGCGCAGGGCTGTGTGACGGTGACCGATCCGGCGGCCAACACGAACCCGGCGAGCAAACAGGCGATCATGGTGACGGTGGGTTCGGACGTGGACCCGATCGGCATCGAGCTGGAGCTCTTCGAGACCGACGTCAACACCGGCGTCTTCACGGAATGTTTCGGATTCACCAACGGCGTCTCTAACACCGCCGCCAAGAAACTGAAGGTCCAGGATGGAAGCATCATCACGGCCCTCTATGATTCGGACGGGACCGGACCCGAGTCGTCGATTTCCGACCAGATCACCTGGGAGGGCATTCTCGTTCAGACTCTCGACGGCGTCCGGACGTGGCCCAATCCCTTCAACAGCCTGACCGACGCCGAGATTGTCTTCCACAACCTGCCGCCCGACCCGAACATGACGATCGAAATCTACAACATGAATGCGGAGAAGCTCGTGACCCTGCGGGTCGGCCAGGGCATCAGCTTCTCTGCGAACGAAAACATTGGCCGGTGGAACGGCCGGAATTCCCGCGGCCAGCTGGTGGCCAGCGCTACTTACGTCTACCTCGTGCGGTCGAATCTCGGCACGAAGGTCGGCAAGTTTACGATGGTGCACTAATGGACAGCACGCAGCATTCAGCTCTCAGCTCTCAGCTACAGGCCGGAAGAAACCGCTCCGGTTTGGCTGAGGGCTGGAGGCTGAGGGCTCAGAGCTCTCAAGCCATAGATGTGGCGAGGAAAAAAGCGAAAGAGGTGACGAGGATGGAACAGAGCAACAAGTGGGTGGGGGCCTACTGGATTTGGGTAGCCATGGTGTTTGCCCTGGCGGCGAGCCCCGCCATGGGCGCGTCGACGGGAACGACCGGGGCGTCGTTTCTGAAGGTCGCTGTCGGGCCGCGCGCCGCCGCGATGGGCACGGCCTACACGGCGGTGGCGGAAGAGCCGTATGCGTCGTACTACAATCCCGCGGCGATTGCCGGGACGGACCGATGGGAGCTGTCGGCGATGCACCAGGACCAGTTCGCGCAGGTCAGTTTCGACTACGTGGGCCTGGCGGCGCCGGCGATCCGCGGCAAATCGGCGTGGGGCGTGTCCATCGTCCGCATGGCGGTGGATGACTATTTCCGGTCGGAGCTGGACGACGGTTCGAAGTTCACGAACCAGGATCTGGCTCTGACCGGAACCTACGCCCATCGCATCGTGAAACCGCTGGCGATCGGCGCGAGTTTCAAGCTCATCCGCCAGACCCTGGCCAACATCAACGCCAGCGGCTGGGCGGTCGATCTGGGGGCGCACCTCAAGGTAAATCCACGGCTCTCCTTGGGTGCGTCCCTTTCAAACATGGGCCCCGACATCACTTTCATTTCCATAGGCGACCCCCTCCCCACCACCTTCCGCGTCGGCGGAGCGTTTCGTCTCCTGCCTCGCGGCAACCTCCTCGCCACAATGGATTACTGGATCCCGAAAGACGACGCCGATGCGGCCGGGATCGGTCTTGAGTACCGCCCGAGCAAGTATTTCGCGCTCCGGGGCGGCTACCAGATCGGATCCGATTTCACCGGCTTTGACGCGTCGACGTATGGCGTCACCTTCAGCTTCGAACATTTCGGCATCGAATATGCATTTATCCCCAGGGAAAAACTCGGCGACGTCCACCGGGCCGGCCTCAATGTCCGGTTCGGCGGGTCCAAGCCCGAGGTGGTCGCGTCGCGGCCTGAGCGGCAAGTCCGCCGGAGGGCTCGCCAGATGGAAACACCGCGGGAAGAACCCCGGCAGATCGAACGGCGGGCGCCGGCGGGTCCGCCGGCGTCGACGGACCGATCCGGTTCGGCGGAGTCCTATTATCAGATTCCGGTTCAGCGTGAAGCGCCAAAGCCGGTTGAGGAAGTTCCGGCGGAAGTGACGGCGGCCATTGCGGAGGCGTCGCAGCAGAGTGCCTTTTCGGACCATATGGCGCTTCGGCGAGGCGTTCCGGCGCCATTGCCGGTTGATGCGCAGACCGTGAAACCGCCAGTGGTTTCACCGCCCACAGCAGTGGAAGAGGCGCGCCCGTTGCGGCGCGAGGAGCCGCTCTCGACCGCGCCGCCCCCGACTGCGCCGCCCCCGCCCGAGGCTTCGCCATCCATGGCTCCGCTGGGGGCGGGGGCGGCGCCGTCCGTGGCGCCGCGCGCGGTGTCGGACAAGTCAGCGGCGATCACCCAGGAAAAGATTTCCATCGCGGCGGGCTTGCTGAAGCAGGCGCGGTACGAGGAAGCGATCGTCATCATTCGCAGCGGCCTGTCCGAAGATCCGGTGAATGTCCCGCTCTGGTACCTCCTGTCGGAGACCTACTACAAGGCGGGCGAGTACGACCGGTCGATGGAAGCGGTAAGCCGGGCCCTGGAAATTCTCCAGACCGGCCCGAGGCAGTAAGGGACTTATCATGAAACAGAACGTGAGAGGAGGCGGTGCCTTCGCGTAACATCTAAATTGTAAAGGCATTACAAAGTAAGCCCCGGTGGATGGGGGCGGAAAAAAAGAGGCGAAAAGGGGCGGAGGAGGTCTTTGCAAGATTTTATAAAAATATGTTGCAAAGATCAATTATAGAAGCTATCCTACAGGAACGGGATACGCTTTATGGTATAGCTTATCAAGTGTGGATTGCCGGGCGATGCCGGCGAAAAAATGAAAGGAGGTCGCGGCCGCTTCTATTGAGCCTACAGCCCACAGCTCTCAGCCCTCAGCGTGCTGTGAAAGCTGTGGTCAGAATGCTGAGAGCTGTGGGCTGAGGGCTGAAGGCTAAAAAATGCAAGGCGTGACCGAAGTTCGATAGGGCTCTTTCAACTGCCGATTGCGGGTTTGGGCACAGTACCTGGCCGGCCCGGCCCGCCCTGTCCCGGTTTTTCGACGGGCGCGTGTGGTTGCAGACTCTACGCTTCGGCGCACAAGGCGTCTTCCTCCAAGATAAGGGGGCAAGTCGATGGT
>JACQOF010000130.1 GCA_016202645.1 bacterium | reverse complement strand
CGCCAGGGCGGGTTTTCCAGCGCTGGTGGAACCAGAACCATTCTTCCGGGTATCGCCGGATGACCGCGGAATAGGCGTCGTTCATTTCCGTCAGGATCCGCTTCTCCTCCAAGGGCCGGTCGGCGGCCGGGTCCGGCACGATCACCTTTTCGATCCACGCCGCGAGGTCCGGGCCGTCCTTCCGAATGAAGGCCATGACGATCGGTTTTTGAAACCGGAGGGCCAGGACCGCCGGGAGCCGGGTGGTCGATGCGGGGAATCCGAGAAAAGGCATGAACGTTCCGTGAAATCCCGCGTTGTGGTCGGCGAAGATCGCCACCATCCTGCCGGTGTTCAGGGCGGCGAAGGATTCCCGCAGGACGTCGCTTTTTTCGATAAAGGTCGTTCCGATCCGTCTCCGGGCCGCGTTCAAGAGCGCGCGGAAAATCCGGTTCCGGGGAGGACGGACCACGACAGATATCTTTGATCCGATCTCCGATTCAATCCCGGTGAGAAGCTCGAACGGCCCGACGTGGCCGGTCACGCCGATCCAGGGTCTCGGAATGGAAATCGATTTCACGACGTCCACCGAATCGAACCGGATTTTCGGCCGGCGCGACGGCGTTCGCCGGCAGGCGTTCAGGACAAACCGGATATTATCCGCGAACCGGAACAGGAACCTGAGGTAGAGTCTGGGCCCGGCCGGGCCGAAGGCAATGCGGAGGTTGGACCGCGCCCGACCGCGAAGTTTCGGAAGAAGGCCGGCGGCGAGGACCAGGACGAGGAGTAGGAAGCGTTTCATGCATCACGTTCGATACTCGGCGTTGATCCGGACATATTCGGCTGAGAGATCACAGCTCAGGAACCGGCCTTCGGCGCGGCCCGCATGAAGATCGATGCCGATCCGAACGGTCTTGGGCCGAAGGGCGTTGCGGAGCGCGATCTGGGACGAAGACCGGTCCAGAAGACCGGATTTGACGGCGCGGACTCCGTTGAAATAAACATCTATTTTGTCGGGGTCGATCTCCCGAAGGCCGCTCCTGCCCAGAGCACCGAGAACCCGGCCGACGTTCGGGTCTTCGCCGTGCATGGCCGTCCGGACGAGCAGGGACTCGGCCACGGTTCGGGCGGCGGCAACGGCGCTGGACACGGTCCGCGCTCCGCTGACGATGACTTCGATGACTTTCGTCGCGCCCTCGCCGTCCTCGACCATTTTCCAGGCGAGATGCCCGCAGACTCGCCGGAGACCTTCCAGAAACAATTTTCCGGCGGGGCCTTTTCGGATGGGCCGGTTTCCCGCGGCGCCGCCCGCAAGGATCAGCGCGGTGTCGTTGGTAGACGTGTCGCGGTCGACGGATACCCGGTTGAACGTCTCCATGACGGCGGTCTTTAGGGACGCTTTCAAAAATGCGGGCGAAACGGCCGCGTCTGTGACAATAAACGCAAGCATGGTCGCCATGTTCGGCGCGATCATTCCGCAACCCTTGGCAACGCCCACCATCGTGATGTTGGATCCGTCTGGGAGGCGCAGTCTCACACCCGCGATTTTTTCGGATTTGTCCGTCGTGAGAATGGCTTTCGGAAAATCGGTGTCCTTGTTCGAAAGCCGCCGGGCGGCCATGTCGATGCCCCTCAGGAGATGCGTCTCGGGCGGAAGATCCCCGATGATCCCCGTCGAGCAGACGAGGACCGTTCCGGCCGGCAGGCCGAGGGACTTCTCGGCTGCAACCGCCGAGAGTTTGGAGATCCGCAGGCCCGCCTCGCCGGTCGCGGCGTTCGCGTGGCCGCTGTTGACGACCACGGCGCGGATACCCGTTGATTTTTTCCGGAGCGCCGCGCGGTCATAGACCACGGGGGCGGCGGCAACCTTGTTCGTCGTGAACATCCCGGCCGTAGTGCAGGGCCGGTCCGACACGATCATCCCGAGATCGGGCTTGCCGGAGCGCTTGAGCCCGACCGCCAACCCGACTGACGAAAACCCCGCGGCGGCGCCGATTTTCGGATTGGGAAGAATTTCAATCTCTTTCAAAACCGTCCCGCCAGTCCCGTTTCTTCCGGCCAGCCGAAGAGTACATTCAAATTTTGGACCGCCTGGCCCGCCGCGCCCTTGATGAGGTTGTCGATGACCGAGAGGATCAGCACCGTGTTCGTCCGGGCCTCAATCCGGACGGTGAATTTCGCCAGGTTCGTGCCGACGACTTCGGACAGGCGCGGAAGATGCGCGACGGGTTTGACGAAGGGGCAGTCCCGGTAAAACGACCGCCACGTGTCCTGAATCCGTTTTTCCAGGCCGGCCGGCACGCGGGCGAGGGGAATATGGATGTCGGAAAAAATGCCGTCCCGGATCGGCAGAAGATGCGGCGTGAAATTCAGCCGGGACTTGAACGGGGAAAGGACTTCCTCCATCTCCGGCAAATGCCGGTGTTCTCGGAGGGGTTTGTAAGCGCCGAAATTGCCGTCGATGTCGCAAAACCGGGTCTCGGGTTTTGGCGTCGCGCCCGCGCCGCTCGCACCGCTGGCCGACGTCACACTGATCGGGCCCGCGAGCCGCAGGATTTTTCCGGCGAGGAGCGGATAGAGCGGGAGCAGGACGCTCGTCGGGTAACAGCCCGGGTTCGCAACGTGCCGGGCGCGATGAATCTTCTCCCGGAATACTTCGGTGAGTCCATAGACGAATTTCCGGTTCAGGGCCGCCGGCGCCGCCAGCCCGTAGGTTTTCCGGAAAAGCGCGGTACTCCGGAAGCGGAAATCGGCCGAGAGGTCGACGACCCGGGTGGAGGAGAGGCGCGGATATGTTTTGAGAAATTGGATGGCTTCGCCGTGGCCGAGCGCCAGAAAAATCGCGTCAACGGCGAGGGTTCCGGCCCGGTCCGGCGATATCAACGTCAGTTCCCGCAGACAGCCGCATTCCGGATAGACGTCCAAGAGGCGCCGGCCAGACTCGCGCGCCGACGTGGCAAACGCAACCCGGACCCGCGGGTGGCCCGCGAGGATCCGCAGAAGCTTCCGGCCGGTGTAGCCGGTGGCCCCGACCACTCCGACGTTGATGGGGAAATTACCGCTTTGAATACTGCTCAGCTTTGCGGGCTTTTTTGAGACCGTACTTGCGGCGCTCTTTGGCCCGGGGATCCCGGGTGAGACAGCCGGCCTTGCGAAGAGGCCTCCGATAGTCGGAGTGAAACGCCAGGAGCGCCCGAGCAATGCCATGCCGGAGCGCGCCCGCCTGGCCGCTGATGCCGCCACCCTCGACTTTTACGACCACGTCGACGGCGTTCTGCATCTGGGTTACCTTGAGCGGCTCCCGGATTTGTTCGAGATACATGGGCCGCGGGAAATATTCCTCGAGCGTTCTGCCGTTCACCGTGACTTTGCCGGTGCCCGGCCGCACGACCCGGACCCGCGCGATGGACGTCTTGCGCCGGCCGGTGCCGAAAAAAACGCCTTCGGCGGGCGGAGGCAGAGATTCCTTGCGGATTTCCGTCCGGATTTCGGTCTCGACCGGAGCCGGTGTCGGCGCCGGAAATGCCGGTACTTCAGACAACGGCGCGGTTGATTCCGCCGCCGCCGGTTCCTTCACTTCCGTCGAACCTGCGTCTTCCATCACCATCTCCCTCCAACCGCCAGGGGCTGCGGGTTCTGAGCTTCATGCGGGTGATGCTCGCCCGCGTATATTTTGAGTTTGGACAGGCGCTTGCGGCCCAGGATATTTTTGGGAAGCATGTTTCGGACGGCCATTTGGATGACCTTGGAGCTGTCCCGCCCCATCTGCTCCCGGAACGTCCGCGCCTTGAGCCCGCCCATGTACCCGCTGTGCCGGTAATAAATCTTCTGGTCGTCCTTCTTGCCGGTGACCCGGACCTTGTCCGAATTCACAACGACGACAAAATCCCCAACGTCCACGTTCGGCACGAACGTCGGCTTGTGCTTGCCCATCAGCACCGTCGCGATTTTGGTCGCCATCCGCCCCAGCACCTGCCCGGCGGCGTCAACCACATACCATTTTCGTTCGGGCGCCACGGCGCCCCTCGGTATCAAGGTCTTCATTGTCGCAGGGCCGAACGTATCTAGTTTGCGGGGGCAGGTCAAGCCTTGCCAAGTTCGACCTTCATGGGTATACTCGGCGCTCGCCATGGAGAATTACATCACCAAGAAGCGGTTTGATGAATTGAACAAGGAGATCAAGCATCTCCGGGAGATCGATCTGCCGGAAGTGGCGCGGGCCAAGCTCGCGGCGGCCGAGGAAGGGGACCTCAAGGAGAACACGGGGTACCACGCGGCGAAGGAGCGGATGGCGATTCTCACGACGAAGCTGGCGGAACTCGAGGGAATGACGGCCGGGCCGAGGTTCATCGAGGACTTGAACGTCAAGGCCGACGTCGTGACGATCGGGACGACGGTGCGGGTGAAGGATCTCAAGACCAGCAAAGAGTCGTCCTACATCATCCTGGGCCCGGCTGATTCTGACCCCGATAAAAACGTCATTTCCTTCCAGACGCCCATCGCGCGCGGCCTCATTCGGAAAAAACCGGGAGACACCTGCTCAATCCCGACGCCGCGGGGCACCCTCTCCTTTAAGATTCTCTCGATTCAGAAGTACACGCCTGCCTAGTGTGTGGGAGGGTGTGATCCGAAGCACACAAACTGCAGCATCAATAACTGCCCTTTCTGTTATCTGCCGAAATCATATGGACAATATGAGCCTTGTCGTCGATTTCATAGAAGAAGCGGTAATCCGAAATACGATATCTCCACGTCTCTGGCTTATAGTCACGGAGTTTTCTGATGTTCTTTCCGAAATATGGATTTTCTCTCAACTGTGGATAGACTTGATTCTGAAGTTTGATGAGGATTTTTTCCTTCTGTGCCTTTAGCGTTCCTTCAAGATCCTTGGCAAATTGTTCGGTCTCAAAAATCTCAAATTTAACGGACAAATCTGCCTCTTTTGGCTTTTGCATCCCTGTGCCCCCTCCTCAAACTTTCCATCAGAGCCTTGTTGGATCGAATTTCCTGCATCTCAAAATCATCCACAAACATTTCTTCTGTTAGCTTTCTAAATGCGAGGGTTTCTATCAGATTGGAGATACTCCTGTTGTCCTCACGCGCCGCGAGAAGAAATTTGCCGTAGATATCGTCATCCAACCGAAGAGTGATCGTTTTGGCCATGGAAGACGCCTCCTTCGTTTTTATTCATATGTATTCTAACCGAATTATATCCATAAATCAAATAATTTCTGCGGTCGCCATGGATGGCGACCGCCCATCAAGGCGCAGTATTGCAGATAACGACCAGGCGTTCACACACGCCGGGCGGAGGCGAATGCCGGAGCCCGACGTGAGGGCGACGAATGTCGCCCGCCATGAACGCCAAGTCATCGGCCGTACCGTTCCCCCAGCTGTTGCGTCCCACCTATCCAGCCCCAATTTAGGCCAGTAAATCCCACCTAACCAGACCCAGTTTTAAGGGGCAAAATCCCACCTATCCGGACCCAGT
>JACQOF010000133.1 GCA_016202645.1 bacterium | reverse complement strand
TTTCGCGGGAATGACGGACATGGGCAGGAATCATCGGAATAGCGCCCTTGGTCTGGCCCACAAATAGAATTTATATATAACTCTAATAACCCATATGTCAATTAGTTAAGATTAATTCAAAAAAAACTGTTGACTTTCCCCGCCCGGCGTGAGACAACATGATTGCTCAAAAGCTCAGAAACTCGAGCGGCTCTTTTTCAATCGTATACGGAGGTTCTGCCCGATCTGGGGCGTTGTGACTTCGGTCACAGCATCAAGGGGGGCACCAAGCGGTGGGGGGTGAGGGTAATGCGGACAGCAGGCGATCTTTCGACAAGTCGCAGTAGGTTTTTCAACATGGGCGCGGCGCTGATGGCTGTTTTGATGGCCCTCACCGTCGTTTTGGGATCTCCGGACGCGGCGGAAGCCAAGCGGCGGTCGCTCTTCTCCATATTTATAGGCAAGGATCTCCGGCTCCAAGTCATCAGCAAAATCAAAATCCTGAATCCCGACACATACCTGACGGACGGGTCTCTCTCTGTGACCCTGGTTTCGCCCATCACCTACAAACTGCGATACGTCTACAACAGCGACTATTACTACCTCGACCGCGGGTTCATCCTCACCAGCGTGCCGGGGTACATTTCAGGCAAAGTCTGGATTGTGGGGCTGGACGACGACAAGCTCGTCAGCACGCCCGATTACGTGCAGTTTGACATCAGCGACAACGCCCGCGTTTACGTCTTGTACGACGCCAACGCGACAAGTCTTCCGTCCTGGATGAGCGCGTTTTCCAACACCGGCGACGTCGTCACCACCAGCAACCCCGCCGTCCCGACCATGAACGTCTATCTGGCTGTTCTGCCTCTGGGCACGGTGCGGCTCGGCGGCAATGAGGGATCTACCACCGGCGCGCAGGGCAATTATGTCGTCGTCGTCCGCCGTCCGAAGGCGTCGGACCAGGCGTCGGAAGCCGAAGTTGCTGCGACGGAGATGGTCGTTCCGAGAATCGGCCACCGCGTCATGACCCTGAACAACGGCCGCGTCCTCGTCGCCGGCGGCGTCGACACCGACGGCGTCCTCGTCACCCGCTCTGAACTCTACGACTCCGTCCCCCAGACCTTCATCCTCTCCGGCAACATGACCCAGGGCCGCATCAATCCCGCCATCGTCAAACTCAATGACGGCCGCGCCATGCTCATCGGCGGCGATCAGGGCGGAACGCCGCAGTTCAACGACGGCAATTCCGTCACATGGGGCATCACGGCGCTGGCGAGCTGTGAATTCTTCGACGCCGCCACGCAGGCCTGGACGGCCGGCCCGAACATGGCTTGGCGTCGGCGTCTGCCGGAGGCGGTCAAGCTGGCCGACGGCCGGATTTTCGTGGCGGGCGGGGTGGAGGACACGGGGGGTCATGCGATTCGTTCGACTGAAATTTTCGACCCGGTCTTGTCCACTTGGACGGCCGGCCCGGACCTCATCACCGCCCGGTACGGGCATAAAATGGCGCTTCTGGCCGACGGCCGCGTTTTCATCGCGGGCGGCATGATCAACGGCCCGGACCTGATTGACATCGCCGTCCCCGACTGCGAAATTTACGATCCGGCCTTGGGTACGGTCGCCTCCGCCGCGCCGATGGTGGCTTCGAGATCGCGATTTGGTTTCGTCGACATCGGCGGCAACCGGTTTCAGGCCTCCGGCGGACTGTCCTATCAGCGTCCCTCTCCGCCCGCTTCGACTCCCTTCTTTATCTCCACGGCCGATGTGGAAATATACGACGCTTCGACGAACGTCTGGACGTCCGCGGCGCCTCTGCCCCGCAGCATGTACGATTTCGCGGTGGTCAGTCCGGGCTACGACCGGGTCCTCATTTTTGACGGCTTTGACGTCCAGGGCACGGACGCCGGCGACATTCTCCTCTATGACAACGTCCTCAACAATTGGACCCTCGTCGGCTCCCTCGTCAACTCCCGCAGTTTTCCCTTCTCGAACGGCGCCGACATGGTCACCGACGTCGGCGGCAAGGACTATTTCCTCTGCGGCGGCGCGCACTTCAGTTCCTCGACCGGCGTGACGACCTACCTGTACACGGGGGAACGCTTTAAGTACTAGCTGTAAGCTTACAGCCCACAGCCCACAGCATTCGTCCTTCAGTCCGCCGAGGGCTGTGGGCTATGGGCTGTAGGCTCGCACGTCCCGTATCTGGCGTGTCCATCCGCGTTTTGGTATACTCTCGCGCAATGAAAGGCAAACCTGTCCGGGGGAAATGGGCGCGGGCGGCGGTGGCGTTGCTGGGCCTTGCGGCGGGCCTGTCCGCCTGCGGCGGATGGAAAGGCGCCGACGCGGAGGGGCCTCAGGCCGGCCGGACGTTCCGGGTTGGCGTGGCGCCGTGGATTTTGGACAAGCCTCACGTCAAAAACATTGAGTCCTTCCTCGCGGCGCTGGCGTCCGCCGGATACAGATCCGACGCCAATCTTCAGGTCAAAATCGTCGACGCGGTCGGGAGTGCGTCCACCCAGTCGGGCATCATCCGCGATTTCTCCGCGTGGCCGGCTGACCTTGTCTACGTCCTCACGGCCGAGGGCGCGCGGATCGCGCAGGAAGAAGCTCCTGGCGTTCCCCTGATTTTTTCGGACGTCGCCTATCCCCTCGAACACGGCCTGGTCGAACGGATGGAATTTTCCGCCAACCAGTCGGTCGGCATCCAGACCTACGTTCCGATCGAGGAACAGATGGCGCTCGTCATGAGGCTTCTTCCCAAAGAGATCAACAAAATCGCGCTGTGCCTGCGGACCGGCGATCCCGACGCGAAACTCCTCCTGGAGGAAATGCGCAAGGTCCTTTCGCTTCAAGGCGCCCACGTCCTGCCCGTCGAGTCGCCGGACGCGGCGGGACTTGCCCGCGCGCTCTCCGACCCCCAGCTATCGGGGGTCGACGCGTTTTATCTGACGTGTGATTCCATCATCCAGGGTTCGGGCGCCGATGCGGTCATCGACTTCGCGGCACGCCGCGGGATTCCCGTTCTTTCGTGCGCGTCGGCGGCCGTCGAAAAGGGCGCGCTGGCGGGCGTCACGGTCGATCCCGAAGTCGCCGGGCGTCTGGCCGGCCAGCAGGCTTCGCAGATCCTCGGCGGCCGGACGCCCACGTCCCTGCAGTCCCAGGCCGCCGCTCCCCCTCGCGTCGTAGTCAACCGTTCCGCCGCCCGCGCCCTGGGCGTCCGCATCCCGGAATCTTTTTTGGGAGAATCGGTACAGGTCTATGAATAATTCGATTGTGAAAAAATTGAACATCTTCACCACAGAGGTCACAGAGATGAGCACAGAGTTTACAGAGAAATATTTTGTAAGGTTTTTAGAATCATTCGAACCCCCAAAAATCTCCGTGTCCTCTGTGGCCAGACTCTGTGCTCTCTGTGGTGGGATTTCTCCCTGATGTTCACCGACTCCGCCCAGCCCAAATCCTTCCGCCACCGCGTTCTTACGTTCTGGGTGCCGGTTGTCGTCGTCGAAACGATTCTCGCGGTATTTCTCGCCGATTTCGTCGCCCGCCGCGGGCTTGAGGAACAAATCCGGGAGAGCCTCCTCGAAGACGCGACCCTTCGGAGCCTCACCGTCACTCGCGCCCTCGATGACATTGAAGTCTCCTCGCGCCGGCTGGCCATTCACCCGGGGATTCGCCGGAGTCTCAAGGACCGGGACCGGTTGACCGCGTTTCTGCTTCTCAGTGAAAGCGCCAAATCCTTTCCGATCGGGTCCCGTCTCCTCGTCACAGACCTTCGCGGGTCGCGATTGGCCGAGGCCGCCCGCGCCTCCGTCGCGACCGCCCGCGCCGGGGCCGTGACCTTCGAGGGCGTCCCCCTCATTCGTCAGGAACAAACCTTCGTCCGGGACCGCGGGATCGTCCATGTGCTCCCCATTCTCTCCGGCGCGGAACTCATCGGCAATCTGACGGTCGAAGTCCCCTGGTCTCACATCGGCGTCGGCCTCAACCAGGGCGGGCCCCGGGATTATCTCCTCGCGGCGGACGGCAGCGTCCGGATCGCCTCCCGGAAACGGCATGCGGAGGAGTGGAAGTCCGCGGCGCGGGAAAGCCCGATCTTCAGGCTCGGCGACGACATCGCCGTCCGGCATGCCTTCCGAAGCGGCGACGTCGTGTTCGAACTGTTGAGCGTGGCGCTCGTGTCGGAAGTCGAAGGCCCCCTCGCGGCGCTCCGGCGCCAGCTCTCCGTTGCGTTTGTCCTCCTGGGTCTTCTGGTGCTCGCCGTTACCGTCTACCTCACGCGTCTGATCTCCCGGCCCATCGCCGAGATCGACCGCCAAGTCCGGCACATGGCCCACTCCGGCAAGGACGCGGGGTCGGTCATGGAGGAAGGCACGGCCGAAACGGCGTCCCTGGCCAGAAGTTTTAATGACTTCATCACCCAGATCCGGCAGACCAAGGAAAACGAGGCGCGCCTGCTTCAACAGCTTGCCCTCCGCGAAAAAATGGCCGGCCTAGGGACCCTGGCGGGCGGCGTTGCCCACGAGTTCAACAACGCTCTCGGCGGGATCGTCTCCAACGTCGAAAGCGCCCTTCACGAAGTGACGTCGCCGTCCGTTCGGGAGGACCTGGAACTCGTCCGGAAGGTCGCGCTTCGGGCCAGCGCCATCGCCAAAAATCTTCTCGGGTTCGCGCGGCAGACTCCGGCCGGAGAAAAAACCGCGGGGAACATCGTCGAAGTCCTCGAGGACACCCTCAACGTCGTCAAACAGATTTTCGCGGCCGACGGCATGCACATCAAACGGGAACTTGAATCGGTCCCCTTTTTGCTCTTCGACCGCGGCCAGATGCAGCAGGTGTTCCTGAATCTCCTCACCAACGCCCGCCAGGCCATGCGCCGCGGCGATACTCTGACGGTGCGGATCCGCGAAAGCGGCGTGCTCCCGAAATCCGGCCCGGCGCCCTGGTACGCCGCCGTGCCCCAGCAAAAACCCCTGGGCGCGCGGCGGTCGGTCGAGATTTCGTTCGTCGATACGGGATTTGGCATCCCGGAGGAAAATTTGAGCAAGATCTTCGAGCCCTTTTTCACGACGAAGGGCGCCCTCGGCGGCGCCGAAACGCCGGGAACCGGACTGGGACTTTCCGTCTCGCATACCATCCTTCAAAATCACGGCGGGGATATTACGGTTTCAAGCAAACCCGGCAAGGGCACCACGGTGACGGTGTTTTTGCCGGTGGACGAGGAGGCGGCGCGGGGAGTCGAGGAAAAACCGGCGCCCGCGCGGCCGCCGCGAAGATCCACGGACTCGCTCAGGATACTGGTGGTCGACGACGAGGACGCCATCCGCACGTCTCTCGTCAAGACTCTCCGGCGGATGAGACACGAAGTCGACGCGGCCCCGAACGGCCACGCCGCCGCTCAGATGGTCCGCACCGAAAATTACGACCTGCTGTTTATGGACCTTCTCATGCCCGACATGGACGGCTTCTCGGTTTTCGATCAGATCAAACTGGACCGCCCCGCGTCGATGCCCCTCATCGTCTTCATGACCGGCGCCCCAACCCCCGAAAACCTGGAACGCGCCTCGGGCATGGGCGCCCTGGGCATCATGGAAAAACCTTTCCTCGTCGAAAGCGTCGCCGCCTTCATCGACCGCGCCCTCGCCGCGAACGTCTAGTGTAGTGCCCCATTCTGAATAAGATTTGTTGCCCGATGATTCTTTAGCTATATTCGGGCCTATGCGACTTAGGCCCGGAAGGCCCTATCCCCTTGGCGCCACGTGGGACGGGATTGGGGTGAATTTTGCGTTGTTTTCGGAGCATGCGGAGAAGGTTGAGCTGTGCCTGTTCGATTCGCCGGGGTCCCGCCGGGAATCCGAGCGGGTTGTCCTGCCGGAAAAAACCGACCAAGTGTGGCATGGATATCTTCTCGACGTGCGGCCCGGCCAGCTCTTTGGATATCGCGTGCACGGGCCTTACGATCCGAAAACCGGCCATCGTTTCAACGCCCACAAGGTCGTGCTCGATCCCTATGCCAGGGCGGTCGGGCGGCCGGTCCGGTGGTGCGACGAGATGTTCGGCTACAAGATCGGCGACTCCCAGCAGGACTTGAAAATGGACGAGCGCGACAACGCCGCCTTCGCGCCGCTCGCCGCCGTCATAGACCCGGCCTTCACCTGGGGCGAAGACCGTCATCCGCGAACGCCGTGGCACGAGACCGTCATCTACGAGATGCACGTGAAAGGCTTCACGTACAGCCACCCCGGCGTGCCCGCGCCCCTGCGCGGGACGTACGCGGCGCTCACGACCGACGCCGCCATCCGGCATCTGCAGGACCTCGGCATCACGGCGGTGGAACTGATGCCGATCCACCAGCACGCCTACGACCGGCATCTTCTCGAACGCGGACTTTCCAATTACTGGGGATACAACACCCTCGCCTATTTCGCCCCCGACACGCGCTACGCCTCGCACCCGCAACCGGCCGACGAATCGGTCCGCGAGTTCAAGATGATGGTCCGGGCTCTTCACATGGCGGGGATCGAAGTCATCCTCGACGTCGTCTACAACCACACCGGCGAAGGCAACCACCTCGGCCCGACCCTGTCCCTGCGCGGCATCGACAATGCCTGTTATTACCGCCTGTCGCCGGAGGACAACAGCCGCTACACGGATTTCACCGGCTGCGGAAACACCCTGAACATGATGCATCCCCGGGTGCTTCAGATGATCATGGACAGCCTCCGCTACTGGGTCATCGACATGCACGTCGACGGATTCCGGTTTGATCTGGCCAGCGCGCTGGCCCGGGAGCTTTTCGAAGTCAACAAGCTCGGCGCGTTTTTCGACATCATCCACCAGGACCCGGTCCTCTCGCAGGTCAAGCTGATCGCGGAGCCGTGGGACCTGGGCGAAGGCGGCTACCAAGTCGGAAATTTCCCCGTCCAGTGGACGGAGTGGAACGCCAAGTACCGCGACACCGTCCGCCGGTTCTGGCGCGGGGACGGCGGCGTCGTCTCGGAATTCGCGACGCGCCTCGCGGGTTCGAGCGATCTCTACGAGCAGAGCGGCCGGCGCCCCTACGCCAGCATCAACTTCATCACCTGCCATGACGGCTTCGCGCTTCAGGACCTCGTCAGCTACAACGCAAAGCACAACGAAGCCAACAAGGAAGACGGCCGGGACGGTTCGGACGACAACCTCAGTTCGAACTGCGGCGTGGAAGGCCCGACCGACGATCCGGCCGTGCGGGCGATCCGGGAGCGGCAGAAGCGGAATTTCCTGGCGACCCTGCTGATTTCGCAGGGCGTGCCCATGCTGAATCACGGCGACGAGCTGTCCCGAAGCCAGCGCGGCAACAACAACGCCTACTGCCAGGACAACGACGTTGCGTGGCTTTCATGGAATCTCGACGACACCCAGAAACTTTTTCTGGACTACGTCCGGCACGTCATCCGCCTCTGGCGCAGGCACCGGGTGCTCCGCCGCCGGAAATTTTTCCAGGGCCGGGAAATCCGCGGGACCGCGGTCAAAGACATCGTCTGGCTGGGCTCGAACGGCAAGGAAATGACCGACGCCGAATGGAACGCCGGGAACGTGCGCCACATCGGGATGCTCATTTCCGGGGATGTCTTCGACGAGGTCGACGAAAACGGCGAGCGCATCACCGCCGACACCCTCCTCGCCCTCTTGAACGCCGATCCCGCCGACATCGAATTCAAACTCCCTTCGCCCAAACCCTCCAAAACCTGGCGCCTGATCCTCGATACCGCCGAACCCGAAAGCTGGCGCGCCCGCGAAGTCGAGCCCGGCCAGTACACGCTGAAGGGCCAGTCGGTGACGGTCTTCAAGCGGGAGGCGTCTTCATGACCGCCCCCGTGTCGCTGACCGACTACGACATTTATCTCCAGCGCCAGGGGACCTTCTACCGGTCCTACGAAAAATTCGGCGCGCACCCGGCCTCCGTCGACGGCCGGGCCGGGACGCGTTTTGCGCTTTGGGCGCCGAACGCGCGCGAAGTTTCCGTCGTCGGCGATTTCAACCAGTGGTCGCCGGAAAAAAACAAGATGGCCGTCCTGGGCGATTCCGGCGTCTGGGAATGTTTCATTCCGGGCATCGGCCCCGGCGAGACCTACAAATATCTGGTGGCGTCCCAGTGCAACGATTCCCGCGCCGAAAAAGCCGACCCGTACGGTTTCGCCGCCGAAGTCCGCCCCAAAAGCGCCTCCCGGGTGTGGGACCTCTCCAAGTATGTCTGGGGCGACCGCGACTGGATGTCCCGCCGCGGCGGACTGCACCGCCTGGACTCGCCGATCTCGATTTACGAAGTCCATCTCGGTTCCTGGATGCGCGTGCCGGAGGACGGCAACCGCTGGCTGACGTACCGCGAAGCCGCCGCGCGGCTGGCCGACTACGTGAGCCGCATGGGCTACACCCACGTGGAGTTTCTGCCCCTGGCCGAGCACGCGCTGGATATTTCCTGGGGCTACCAGACGATCGGCTATTTCGCGCCGACCAGCCGTTTCGGCACGCCGGACGATTTCATGTTCCTGGTCGACACTCTGCATCAAGCCGGCATCGGAGTCCTGCTGGACTGGGTGCCGGCGCATTTTCCGAAGGACGGCCACGGACTCGGGCTATTCGACGGCACGCATCTCTACGAGCACGACGACCCGCGCCAGGGCGAGCATCCCGACTGGGGCACCTACGTTTTTAATTTCGGCCGGACCGAAGTCGCCAATTTTCTCATCAGCAACGCCCTCTTCTGGCTCGACAAATACCACATCGACGGCCTCCGCGTGGACGCCGTCGCTTCGATGATCTACCTCGACTATTCCCGCAAGGAGGGCGAGTGGGTCCCGAACGAGTACGGCGGCCGGGAAAATCTCGGCGCGCTCGCGTTTCTGCGGCGACTGAACGAAACCGTCTACAAGGAATATCCCGACACCCTGACGATGGCCGAGGAATCAACGTCGTGGCCGATGGTCTCCCGGCCGACCTACCTCGGCGGCCTCGGCTTCGGATACAAGTGGGACATGGGCTGGATGCACGACACGCTGGATTACATGTCGAAGGACCCCGTTTACCGGAAATTCAGCCACGACCGCCTGACCTTCCGGATGCTCTATGCGTGGTTCGAAAACTACGTCCTGCCTCTATCCCACGACGAAGTCTGCCACGGCAAAGGGTCTCTTCTAAACAAAATGCCCGGCGACGACTGGCAGAAAATGGCGAACTTCCGGGCGATGACCGGATACATGTTCGCCCAGCCGGGAAAAAAACTGCTCTTCATGGGCGCGGACATCGGCCAGTGGCGGGAGTGGAACTGCGAAGAGAGCCTCGAGTGGCATCTCATGGACTTCGCGCCGCATCAGGGCATCAACCGCTGGATCCGCGACCTCAACACCTTCTACCGCGGCGAGCGCGCCCTGCACGGCGCGGAGGTTTCGCCCGAAGGTTTCGAATGGGTCGACTGCAACGACGGGGACAACAGCGTCATCAGTCTTCTGAGAAAAGCCCCCGGAACGGGCGACCCGATCCTGCTGGTGTTCAATTTCACGCCCCTCCCCCGCCACACCTACGCCGTCGGAGTTCCCCGGGCCGGACACTGGCAGGAAGTCCTGAACAGTGACGCGTCAATCTACGGCGGCAGCGGCCAGCAGGGCAACCCCGGCGGCGTGACGTCCGTCCCGATCCCCACGCACGGCCGCGATCAGTGTCTTTATCTGACCATCCCCCCTCTGGGGATGCTTGCCTTCAAGCCCGCCTGACCGGAGCGGCGCCAGGGGCATCGGAGGAGCATCAGGCATCAGGGGTCGTCATCAGCGGCATCAGAGAGGCATCAGGAGGCATCAGGGGTCAGACCTAAGTTTTTAGGTTTATTTTTTGATCAGAATAGAGTATAAGAGCGGCATGAGTCGCGCGGTTCGAGTTGATCTGGAGGGGTGCTGGTATCACGTCGTGGCGCGGGGTAATGAGCGCCGCCCGATTTTCACCTCAAATGAGGAACGTATCTTTTACCTTCGATTGCTGGATCAGGTGACGCGTCTCAGCGGCGCAAGCTTCAGCGCCTACAGCCTGGTTCCCAATCATGTCCATCTGCTGATCTATCGCGGCCGAATGAGCCTTGCAAGCATGATACAGCGACTTCACGGGAATTATGCCGCCCATTTTAACAAACACCACCATCGAAAGGGGCATCTGTTTGAAGGCCGTTATCACGCATATCTGGTCACTGACGACAGATATTTGGCCGCTCTCATTCGGTATATTCATCGCAATCTTCCGGAAGCGGGACTGAGCAAGGAAAACCGTAACTGGTTGTGGTCCAGTCACCGGTTATATATGAATCAGAAACAGAAGCCGTGGACTCAGTGGCGCCCCGCTCCGGGCTATGAGGGAATACACGGGACACGGGCCTACAGGGAATTGATGGGTGATATTGCTGAAACGGAATTGCCTCCTGTCGTTCCGGAACGGCCCTGGGCCTACGGAACGTCTGGTTCATGGAAGGAGTATGAACGTAGAAAGCGGGGTAGAAGCGGCAGAAAGCGCCTTGAGCAGAGGGGCATTACGTCATTGGATCAGATTATTCGGAAAATCGCCCGCCGCAGAAACATCTCCATCAAATTGCTGAAATCTACCCGTCGATTCCGATTCATCACAAGAGTGCGGAGTGAGGCAATCTTGGAGTGCCTTGCTGTTGGACACGGAATAACGGATATCAGTCGCTATTTCAAAATCTGCCCGTCATCGGTCGTGACTGTTGTGAAACGGTATGGGGATCCCCGCCAGGAAAATAAACGTAAAAACGTAGGTCTGACCCCATTGACCCGACCCCATTGACCCCACTATTGACCCCATGAGATTTGAAGGCTATCGGACCGAGGGATTTTACGACGAGTTGTTTCAGGCCGACGGTGTGCCGCGGTCCGGGGCGCGCGTGTTGGTGGAGCGGATCGACAGTCTGGATCGGGGGGAGCTGAAGCGACGCCAGACGGCGGCGGAGTTGGCCCTGCTCAATATGGGGATCACGTTCACCGTCTACAGCGACACGTCCGGGAAGGAGCGGATATTTCCGTTCGACATTCTGCCCAGGATCGTCGAAGCGCCGGACTGGGCGTTGATCGAAACCGGCCTCAAGCAGAGGATCCGCGCGCTGAATCTGTTTCTGGGCGATGTGTACGGGGAGCAGAGAATCCTCAAGGACAAGATCATCCCCGAGGAGCTGGTACTCGGCGGGCAAGGGTATCTCAAGGCCTGCGCCGGGATCCGGCCCGTCAAGAACGTCTGGTGCCACATCACCGGCACCGATCTCGTCCGGGACAACGCCGGAAAATTCTACGTTCTTGAAGATAACCTCCGCTGTCCGTCCGGGGTTTCCTACGTTCTGGAAAACCGCCTCGTCATGAAACGCATTTTCCCAAAAGTTTTCGAGGCCGTCCCGATCCGCCCGGTGGACGACTATCCGACGCGTCTTCTGGAGATGCTTCATGCCATGGCGCCGGAAGGTGTCACATCTCCCACCGTCGTGGTGCTGACGCCCGGTGTTTATAATTCCGCCTATTTCGAGCATTCCTTTCTCGCCCAGCAGATGGGGGTGGAACTCGTCGAGGGCCGGGACCTTGTGGTGTCGAAAAACCGCGTTTACATGCGGACCACGCGGGGCCTTCAGCGGGTCGACGTGATCTACCGCCGGATCGACGACGTCTTCCTCGATCCCAAAGTCTTCCGCCCCGATTCCCTGCTCGGCGTGCCCGGCCTGATGGAAGTCTATCAGTCGGGCCGCGTCACGCTCGTGAACGCGCCGGGGACCGGCATCGCCGACGACAAAGTGATCTACGCGTTTGTGCCGGACCTCATCAAATATTATTTATCCGAAGAAAGCGTCCTCCCGAACGTCGAGACGTTTCTTTGCTGGCGAGAGAAGGAGCGGGAGCACGTCCTCGCGAATCTGGACAAACTCGTCGTGAAGTCCGCAAACGAATCCGGCGGATACGGGATGCTGGTCGGCCCGGCCGCGTCGGAAGCGGACCGGTCGGCGTTCGCCGAAAAAATACGTTCAAATCCGAGAAACTACATCGCCCAGCCAACCCTGGCCCTGTCCCGCGCGCCGTCCATCATCGACGATCACTTCGAGGGCCGACACGTCGATCTGCGGCCCTACATCCTCTACGGCGACGATATCTACGTTCTTCCGGGCGGCCTCACCCGCGTGGCGCTTCGGCGCGGATCCCTCGTCGTGAATTCCTCGCAGGGCGGCGGGAGCAAAGACACGTGGGTGCTGGAGTAGTCCCGTGTTAAGCCGTGTGGCGGAGGCGATCTACTGGATGAGCCGGCACATCGAGCGCGCCGAGAACGTGGCGCGGGTCATCGACGTGAATTTCCATCTCAACCTGGATCTTCCCCTCAACCGGTCCGACCAGTGGGAACCCCTCGTCCGGATCACCGACGATCACCCGCTTTTCCAGGAACGCTACGACTCGGCCAGCGGCCGCAACGTCATCCGGTTTCTGGCTTTCGACACGGACAATCCGAACTCGATCATCTCCTGCATCGAGAAAGCCCGTGAAAACGCGCGAAGCGTCCGGGAAGTCATCTCTTCCGAAATGTGGGAGCACATGAACACCTTCTATCTGAACCTCAAAACCCTGACCGACAGCGGCCAGGCGATGGCCGCGCCGCACCAGTTTTTCGGAGACATCAAGCGGTCCTGCCATCTCTTCGCCGGCATCACCGACGCGACGCTGTCGCACGGCGAAGCCTGGCACTTCCACCGGCTCGGGTGTCTGCTGGAACGCGCGGACAAAACCGCGCGCCTCGTGGACGTCAAATACTATATTCTCCTCCCGGACATCTCGGACGTCGGATCGCCCTTCGATAACATCCAGTGGTCCGCCGTCCTGAAATCGGCGAGCGCGCTGGAGATGTACCGCAAGCGCTGGCAGCGCATCACGCACGAGCGCGTCGCGGATTTCCTGATCCTTGACCGGGACTTCCCCCGGGCCGTCCATTACTGTCTGCTCCGCGCCGAGTATTCCATCCACGAAATCACCGACACCTCCCCCGGCACCTTTTCGAACCCCGCCGAAAAAGTCATGGGCCAGATCCGCACGCGGCTTGACTTCACGCAAATCGAGGAAATCGTCACCGGCGGCCTCCACGAATTTCTGACCGACCTCAAACAGGGCCTGTTCAGCGCGGGCGAAAGCATCCAGCAGACCTTCTTCGAACCGGCGGGGAATTAAGTCCGGCTCACCGGAATTTCTCGTGGGATCCGTCGCAGAGATGACCCGCCGAGGTGTGTTTACAGCCGCACCAGGAGACCTGTCTACCGCGTTCGAGGGTGACTTTGACCGGCGTGAACTCCGTACCCTTGTGCGATCCGTCGCAGAAGGGTTGGGTTTTGGACCGCCCGCACCGGCACCAGAAATAATCTCCCGGTTCCATTTCCAGAATATAGGGCCGCGTCCGCGCGACGACCGGACGTTCAGTCATGGGGGCGGGAAGATTGCATCACAACCCCGCTGCCAACCAGGCTGATGATTCCCGAGCCGTCGGGGACGGAGAGAGATTGGTCGGCGGTGAAGACTTTCAGGCGTTTGTCGCGGTCGATGAGAAAAAGCGGCGCGGCGTTGTCCTTGTACGTTTTTTGAAATGTCTCGTAATCGAATTCCCGCGTGATTGGCGTGAGCTTGATTCTTGCGCCTTCCGCGTATCGCCTGGATATCTCCGAGTGAGTGATGCCATTTCCGAAGAGCAGCCGCCCCTGCAGTTCCGCCGTCACCCGGGTCGTGCCGCCGTCGGATTCGGGCGGAAGCTGGTAGACCTCGTTCTTGTCGAAGATGGAGAGGAAATGGATGCACGCAAGGGAATTGACGCCGTCGTTGGATAAAAGCGCCAGGAACCGGCCGATGCCTTCGAGATCGAGAGTGTCAAAGATGTTTTCAGCCAGGATGTTTCCGCGGTAGGCCGGCAGGGCCTCCATGCGCGCCGCCTGTGTGTTGACGCGGTTGGAGTCGGCCAGCATCACCGGGATTTTCTGGTCCCGCAGGATTTTGGCCATGTCCCGCGCCCAGGGTCCGGCGCCGAGGATCAGGCATCCCTGCGGATTTTTCACCGCCAGCCGAAGTTTCCGCGCGACCGGCGCGGCCAGAAGGCCGTAGACCGTGACGGTGCCGACAATCACGAGAAACATGTACGGCACCAGCATCTCCGCCGACGGGATGCCCTCGCCGGCGAGCCGCAGAGAAAAGACCGCCGCGACCGACGCCGCCACGATGCCTCGCGGCGCCATCATCATCATGAAGATTTTGTCCTTGAAGTCGACGCCCGTCCCGAGGGTCGAGCAGATGACCGCGAGGGGCCTGACGAGGACGATGAGGAGAACCACAAACGCGAAACTTCCGGCGTCGAGGGACTCGATCGTTCGGATGTCCAGGCGGGCGGACAGGACAATGAAGAGACAGGAAACCAGAAGCAGACGCAGGGTTTCCTTGAATTTGACGATCTCCCCCACCGACACCCATTTCTGATTGGCGATGAGGATACCCATGAGCGTGACGGCGAGCAGGCCGGAATCGGCCTGGGCGCGGTTGGAGATGAGAAACGAGGCAATGACCAAAACGAGCGTGACCGGAGTTTCCAGGAAATCCGGGATCCAGAATCGTTTCAAGAGAAGCACGAGAATCCCCGCCCCCGCCAGCCCGCAGATGATCCCGACCGCAAGCGCCTTGACGACGCCGACCGCCGCCAGCCCCCCCGTTTTTTGCAGGCCTCCGGCGAGGATGGCTTCGAACACCAGCACCGCAAGGATCGCGCCGATCGGATCGTTCACGATCCCTTCCCACTTGACCACGCTCCCCACCCGGCGGTTGGGCCGGACGTGCCTGAGCAGGGGCAAAATAACGGTGGGACCGGTCACGACCAGGATCGCTCCGAACAGGACCGCGATATTGAGGGAAAGGCCGAGCAGGATGGCCCCAAGCGCCGTGGACAAAACCCACGTCACGGCGGACCCGACGATCACGAGCCGCCAGACCACGGATCCGGTCTCCTTGATTTCCGCGAACCGGAGCGTGAGACCGCCTTCGAACAGAATGACCGCCACGGAGAGAGAGACCAGCGGCAGAAGAAGATCTTGAAAGAGGCGATCCGGGTCGAGGAACCCAAAAATCGGCCCCATGAGAATGCCGGCCACCAGCAGAAGCAGAATCGCCGGCAGGTGAAACCGCCAAGCGATCCACTGCGCGCCGATGCCGAAGAGCAAAATGCCGGCAATGCTGATGAGAATGGTTTCAGACATATGCGCCATATTCTACCCCAAATCGGTCAAGAGCGGAACCCTTTAACACGAATGTCCAAAACTTCCAAATAAGCTATTGACAAATTTCCCGGAATTATATACCCATGTAGGCATTCCCGGAGGCCGTGTGCTCTGCTGGGAACAGAAAGCCGTGATAACACGAAAGAGGTGAGGAAGCAGTGGCAACAGGCAAGGTGAAGTGGTTTGACGCGAAAAAGGGTTACGGGTTTATCGAGCAGGACGACGGAGCGGGAGACATTTTCGTCCACTTTTCAAGCATCGGAGGCGACGGATTCAAGACGCTTGAAGAAGGCGCGAAGGTCACGTTCGAAGTCGGGGATGGCAAGAAGGGCAAGCAGGCTCTGAACGTCGTCAAGTCCGCCTAGCCGCGTCGAGCGGAAAAAGGCGTTTGACAAGTGGTCCGAGTTTAACTAGACTGCCGTCCATGTACGCGATCGTATCAGTCGGAGGCATGCAATTTTGGGTGGACGAGGGCATGCGGGTGGATGTTCCGCGCCGTGAGGGGGAAGCGGGATCTACGCTCAGCATATCCGAGGTGCTCTTTGTCGGCGGCTCGGAGAAAGTCCGCGTCGGCCAGCCCTATGTGGAAGGCGCCCAGGTGACGGCCAAGATCGAGTCTCACGTCAAAGGCCCGAAGGTGGTCAGTTTCCGCTACCGCCGCCGGAAGGGCTCCAAGAAGACGATCGGGCACCGTCAGCCGTTAACGAGGTTGGTGATTGAAAAGATAGAGAGTTAGTTGCGGGGTGGTTGAATACGGGGAGGTATGGGGATATGATCCGCATTGTTCGTGAGATCGGCCCGAAGGGCTTTGTGTCCGTTCGGGCGCTGGGGCACGCCGAGTACAGCGTGCGCGGCAAAGACGTGGTCTGCGCCGCGGCGTCGGCGCTCCTGCAAGCCTGGTTGAGAAATCTGATCGAGCTTCTGGGCGACCGGCTCCACGTGGAGTTGGACCGCAAAGCGGGCCGGATGGTGTTCATCGTCCCGCAGGATTTGGAAGCCGACAAGCGCCAGGCGGTCGAGCAGTTGGCCGTGTATTTTTATCCGTCGATTCTGTCGATTGCCGAGCAGTATCCGGAGAACATTCTGGTTTCGGAAATCGGCGCGAGCGGCGAGGCGGTCTGCAACGCATCGGCGACGAAATAGAGGTGAATCACGATGGCGCACAAAAAAGGGCAGGGGTCGACCAAGAACGGCCGCGATAGCAATTCACAGCGGCTGGGCGTGAAGCGGACCCACGGTGAGCAGGTCCTCGCGGGCAGTATCATCGTCCGCCAGCGCGGAACCCAGTTTCATCCGGGGCGGGACGTCGGAATCGGCAAGGACGACACGCTGTTCGCCAAGCGCACCGGGCAGGTTGCATTCATCCACCGCCTTGGCCGTTGTTTCATCAGCATCGTCCAGCCGGAATCCCTTCCAGCAGCCGCCTGACCTTTTCTCCCGGATCATTCCGGGCCTGAGGAGCCGCAAATCCCATGTTCATTGATGAAGGCGAAGTCCGCGTTCGCGCCGGGCGCGGGGGGGACGGGTGTGTCTCCTTCCACCGCGAAAAATTCGTCCCGAGAGGCGGGCCGGACGGCGGAGACGGCGGCCGCGGCGGAAGCATTTATCTGGAAGGCGACCGCCGCCTAGCGTCGCTGTCGGACCTCATGGCCCAGCCGAGCGTTGCGGCGAAGCACGGCGCCAACGGCGGTTCGAACCGAAAAAACGGCCGGCACGCATCCGACGTGACGCTCCGGGTGCCGGTCGGCACCGTGGTCACGGATCGGGGCGGCGCGCGGGTCTGGGAAATTTTGCTCGACAAGGAAACCCTCTGCGCGGCACGGGGCGGTCGCGGCGGCGGCGGCAACGCGCGGTTCGCCTCGTCCAAGTTCCGCCTCCCGCGGTTTGCGCTTCGAGGCGCCCCCGGCGAATTCCGGAAACTGCACTTGTCCCTGAAACTTCTTTCGGACATTGCCATTGTCGGCCTTCCGAACTGCGGCAAGTCGACCCTGCTCTCCGCTATGACAGCCGCGCGCCCGAAAATCGCCGATTATCCGTTCACCACCCTCACGCCGAACCTCGGAGTTCTCCTCGGCGCCGACACCCGGATCGTTCTCGCGGACATTCCGGGTCTCATCGCGGGCGCCCATGACGGCCGGGGACTGGGCAACCGGTTTCTCAAGCACATCGAGCGCGCCCCGGCGATTCTGGTCCTGCTGGACGCGTCGTCGAACGTCGCCGACGATTTCCGGCTTCTAAGGGACGAGATCCGTCTGTACAATCCCGACATCTGGGACCGGCCCCGGATCGTGGCGGTGAACAAGGCCGACCTCGTCAAACACCCTCCGGTGAAAACCTGGTCCAAGTCACTGGGCGGAACACCGCTCGTCGTCAGCGCAAAAACCGGCGAGGGGATTGAAAAACTTTTGAAGAACATTGAAACTCTCATCGGCCGGACGCCGCGCGACGCGCCCCTGACGCCGCAGGTGTTGGATCTGCAAGCGGGCGCGTTCGAAATCGTGAAGGACGGTGCCGGCTTCCGGCTGCTGTCTTCCGAATGGGAGGAGCTGTCGACCATGGTTCCCCGGGACCACCAAGAGGCGTTCCAATGGTTTCAGTGGAAACTCAAAACAGACGGCGTCCTTCGGCAGATGAAGCGTGCCGGAGCGAACCCCGGCGATGTCCTGAAAGTCGGCCCGCTGGAGGTGCCCTATGAAGGCGGCTGACCGGCCCGCCGCGCGCCGGATGGTCGTCAAGATCGGCACGTCACTCCTGAGGCAGAGCGGCCCCGGTCTAAACCGGCGGATGATGCGGAGCCTCGCCAAACAGATCGCGGAAGTCCGCCGCGCCGGGTGCGAAGTCGTCGTGGTTTCCTCCGGGGCGGTCGGCGGCGGCATGATGACTCTGCGGCTCTCCCGCCGGCCGACCGACACCGCGACTCTTCAGGCCGCCGCCGCGATTGGCCAGCCCCGGCTCATGCAGGCGTGGGCGGCCGCATTTTCGGCGCAGGATCTTCAGGTGGCCCAGGTCCTCCTGACCAACGAGGGCCTCCGCGAGCGCTGGCGGTTTCTCAACGCGAAGAAGGCGATCTCGAAAATTCTGGATCTCGGCGTCGTCCCCATCGTCAATGAAAACGACACGGTGGCGGTCGAGGAACTGACCTTCGGCGACAACGACAAGCTTTCCGCACTGGTGTCCGCGATGGTCGACGCGGAACTTCTGGTCAACCTGACCGACGTCGACGGGTTTTACGCAACCTCCGGCACGGGCAAGCGGGAGTTGATGAAAGTCGTGACGGACATCCGGCCGGAGTGGCTCGCGCCGGAGCCGGCGCGTGGGCTCACGCTGGGCGGGATGACCGCGAAACTGAAAGCGGCCGAGATCGCTCTTCAGTCGGGCATCCCCGTCGTCATCGCCGGCGGACGGACGCCGCGCGTGCTGGCGCGCCTGCTTTGCGGCGCGGACGTCGGCACGCGATTTGTTCCGAAGGGATCGGCTCTGAAGGGGAAGAAGAAGTGGCTCTCCTTTTTTCCGGTGCCCGCGGGCCAGATCGTCGTGGACCCCGGCGCCGTCCACGCCGTCACGCAAAACTGCCGGAGCCTTCTTCCGAGCGGCATTCTCCGCGCGGTGGGGCATTTTCCGAGGCAGAGCTGTGTCTCGGTCGTGACGGAGGAAGGCCGGGAGATCGCGCGCGGCGTGAGTTTCTATTCCTCCGCGGAAATCGGTCTCATCGCCGGCGGGCCTTCGTCCGGCATCCGTCATAAGCTAGGCTTGCCGGAAACGGCGGCCGCGCCCCCGGAAGTGATCCACCGGGACAGCCTGGTGGCGACAGTCGGCCACGGAGGACAGGAATGAATCCGAAACAGTTTATCGCCAAACTCAAACGCGCCCGGCAGTCTCAGATCGATCTCGGATCGGTCCCGGCCGCTCGCCGAAGCGCGGCGATCCGGTTCGCGGCCGAACGAATCTGGGCCGCGCGGCGGTCCATCCTCGCGGAAAACCGGCGGGACGCCGCGGGCTCGGGCCAATCGAAGGCCTTCATGGACCGGCTGGTTCTGAATGAATCGCGCCTGCGGGCGATGGTCGACGGCGTCCGCGCCGTCGCCGGCCAGCCCGATCCCGTCGGCCAACGCATGTCGACGCGCCGCCGGCCGAACGGCCTGCGGGTCGACAAAGTCCGCGTGCCGCTCGGCGTCGTCGCCGTGATCTACGAGTCACGGCCGAACGTCACCGCCGACGCCGCCGCCCTGGCTCTGCGCGCGGGCAACGCGGTGGTCCTCCGGACGGGCCGGGAGGCGATCCGGACGAGCCGCCGGATCGCGGCGTGTTTCGAGTGGGCGCTCAAACGCGCGGGCCTTCCGCCCGAATGCGTGCTCTTCATCGACTCGCCGGACCGCCGCCTGGTGACGGCCCTGCTTCGCGCGGAAGGCCTCGTCGACGTCGCGATCCCGCGCGGCGGGCCCGGCCTGATCGCGGAGGTCGTCCGGTCGGCGCGGGTACCGGTCATCAAACATTATCTTGGCGTCTGCCACACCTACGTCGACGCGCGCGCGGACTTGGCGATGGCGCAGAAAGTTTGCTTCAACGCGAAAGTCCAGCGCCCGGGAGTCTGCAACGCGATGGAGACTCTGCTCGTCCACGGCGCAGTCGCTCCGAAGTTCCTGCCGCCGATGGCGCGCGCGCTCGATGCCGCCGGCGTCGAGATCCGGGCATGTCCGCGGTCCCTGCGCCTGCTCAGGCAGGCCGGCGTGGCCTGCCGGCCCGCGGCGCCGTCCGATTTCGGCAGGGAATTTTCGGACCTGATTCTGGCCGTCAAGACCGTCGGGTCTCTCGACGAGGCGATCGACCACATCAACGCTTTCGGCAGCCGCCACTCCGACGCCATCCTCACGAGCGACCGCCGGGCCGCGGACCGTTTCATCGACCGCGTCGATTCGGCCGCGCTGTTTGTGAATACCTCCACGCGGTTTTCCGACGGCGGCGAATTCGGCCTTGGCGCCGAAGTCGGCATCAGCACCGACAAGCTCCACGCGCGGGGCCCGATGGGCGCGGAGGACCTGACGACCACGAAGTTCGTGGTGACGGGGCAAGGACAGGTCCGGACTTAGGTGCGAGTAGGCATCCTCGGCGGATCATTCGACCCGATACACATCGGCCACCTCATCGCGGCCGAGACGGTCCGGGAGGCTTTTCAGCTCGACCGCGTTCTATTCATTCCGGCGTACCGGCCGCCGCACAAAACGGATTTTCCGGTCGCGCCGCCGGCGCTTCGGCTGAAAATGACGGAAGCGGCCATCCGCTCGCACATCGGGTTTGCCGTATCCGACATGGAGATTTTGCGGGCGGGAACATCCTACACCGTCGATACGTTGAGTGAACTGGCTTCGCGCGATCCGGGATCGAAACTTTATTTCATCCTCGGATCGGACCTCCTCGCGGACCTTCCCAACTGGCGCCGCTGGCCGGACGCGAGAAAACTCGCCACCTTCGTCGGCGTCCACCGCCCGGGCCAGCCGCCCGGCGATCCGCCGAAAGACCTCCAGGACCTGGGACTCGTGAAACTCCTGGAAATTCCGGGCGTCGCGATTTCCTCCAGCCTCATCCGCGCGCGCGTGGCGGCCGGCAAGAGCATCCGCTATCTGGTGCCGGCGCAGGTTCAGGACATCATCGAAGAGGAGGGCCTTTACCGGGATGGGCGCCAGGCCGCCTGACCGCGCGGGCGTCGAAGCGTCTCTCCGGGGGCGTCTTTCGCCGCGACTCTTCGAACACAGCCGGCACGTCGCGGCGCTGGCGGAGCGCTTGGCAAGCCTGCACGGCTGTGATCCGGACTGGGCGTACCTGGCCGGCATGTACCATGATCTCGGCAAGATCCTCGACCTGGAGCAGATGATATCGGCCGCGAAGGAAGGCGGGATCGAATTTGACGAAATGGAATCGCTGAGTCCTTCCCTCATGCACGCCGCCGCGTCCGCCGCTTTTTTTAAATCCGAGCTTGCCCCCCCTGAAAATTTTGTCCGGGCCGTCCGGGGCCACACGCTCGGAGGCGCGCCGTTTACCAGGGAAGAAATGATCCTGTATATTTCAGATTTCGCCGAGCCGACGAGGGCCTACGAGGAATGCGCGGCGGTCCGTCAGACGGCCGAGCGGGACCTCGTGCGCGCTTCGATCGAAACCGTTTCCTTCAAGATCCGGTTTCTGCTTTTGAAGAATAGAAACATCCATCCGAAGTCGATCCTGCTCTACAATCATCTGCTGGAACGGGCGGAGAGGAAGCAGGACTGACGCGCATGCGGCGGGTCAAGCTGATTCTGTTTTTCATCTTCATGGCCGCGGTCTGGTGGATCTACTGGAACCGCGAGGCCGAACGGCGCTGGGCCCGGGACGTCGAGATGACCCTGAAGGAGGGCCGCCGGGTCAGCGCCATGGTGCTGGCGACCGACGCGCACGAGGGTCTCGCGGCGGCCGTTCTCGTCTCCTATGAACCGCCGTCCGGCCGGGCGGTTTTTCTCAACGTGCCGCAGAACCTCTGTCTGGACGCGGTCCTCGAGGATACCGCCCGGATCCGGCGCGGCGGCGCGGCGACCACCCTGGAGGCGGCTTTCGCGCGCGAATCCCTGCCGAAAGTTCGCCTGCGGCTCCAAAAACTCTTCGGCTCAGAACTCGCCCTTGTGTCGGTCCTTCCCGCAAACCGGTTTTTCCGCCTGGTCGATCTCATGGGCGGCGTCTATCTCGACGTGCCGGCCCGGATCAGTTTCCGCAGCGCGCAGACCCAGACTTCGCCGGTCGACCGCGCCGCGGAATGGATCGAAATTCCGGGCGGCGAGAATGTTTTCTTTGATTCCGACAAGTCCGAAATGTATCTCTCCTACCGGTATGACGGCCTCGGCGTCCGCGGTCAGCTCTTCCGGGCGCGCCGGTTCGCGGCCGCGTTTTTCGGGCGGCTGAATTCTTTTCTCAAACAATCCTGGTTCGCGGCCGAATTCGCCGCAAGTTTCCGCGGAGCGAACGCCGCCAACTTGATGTCCGTCAGCGCCGCCCTCGCGGGCGTTCTCCCCGAGTCTCTCGACGTGGTCTCCCTTCCCGGCAGACTGGACCCCGCCGCAGGCGTCTTCTGGATGTCGCGCCGGGAATTGGCGGAGGCCCTCCCGAAGGAACTGAAGCCGCTCATCGCGGCCGGCGCGCCCAAATCCCGGATCACGGTCCAGCTCCTGAATGGGTCCGGCGTGCCTCACGCCGCAAGTCTCCTCCGGGAAAAATTGGCCGCCTTCGCGGACGTCGACGTCGTCGAACTCGGCAACGCGGACCGCTTCGACTACGAAAAAACCCGCATCATAGACCGCGCCGGACACCTCGGCTCCGCCGAACGCATCCGCGACCTCCTCCGCGCGGGCGTCCTCCAGCAGGACATCAACCCCAAACCGATGGTCGACGTCACCGTGGTGATCGGCAGGGACGCGTTGAATTAATCGCTATTTGCTGTTTGCTATTGGCTGTTAGCTATTAGCTAATAGCAAATAGCTATGAGCGATTTAACTGCACATTGACATTTACGCTCTTCGTGGGCACAATGACACGGTTGGAGCTGAGGGGTTCAGCCGCCTATAGTGACGGGGACTTATGAATGATGTTCATCCTGTGCTCGACGCCTCGCTCCGCGGATTTGCCTGCTCCCACGACGCGCTCAAGTGCTCGCCGTCCCAAGGTTAGACGTGTCGACTTCAATCCGTTCTGTGGTCCACAGCACATCCCAAAGGGCGTTCCCCAAAGGAGGCGTTTCAATTGGAATCGTTTAAGGTGCATTTCGTCAAATCCGGTAAATGGTACGCGGCATTTGTGCCCGAGTTGCCGGGAGCGCACTCCCAGGGCCGGACGCTGGCGGAGGCACGGGAGAATATTAAAGAGGCGATTGCGTTGGTCTTGGAATCCAATCGGAAACGGTTTCGGTCGCCATCGTGAGATCAACACATTCACCGCGCGCGGCATCTGCAAGGACCTCGGTGTGTCGCCGCCGAAATTCAGATAACATGTTCTTCCGCATCCAAAAACGAGGACTTGGGAAAAAGTCAATAAGTCAAGGACTGGCACCTATCACCTCAAAACGGAAATCGCTCATCGTGCCTAACTTGGCAAACAACTTAACAACTTACGGTCTGACCCTAACAACGCTAACAACGAACAACGACTACAAAAACAAAACGGCCTTGGGGTTGCCAAGGCCGTTTGTGTCATTCGACCGAAGGTTCGATTGAACCGTCCGACTGCCCTCATTATAGGCGATTTGGAGGAATCTGTCAAATGAAAATTGTTGAGGAATTCTCCGGACGGGTGGGATTGACAATGCGTGGACCCGGAGGGAGTCGAACCCTCATCCGGTCGAATGACGTTCGTCGGACGGCGACCCGCCCGGGCCCACGCCGCGAATGTAACATAAAATCCCACTTCCTCGCCGCCCTGCTTTTACTTTTCACTTTACACTTTGCACTTTGCACTCCCCAGTCCCACGCCGCCCCCAACACCTGGTCCACCCTCGCCGCCGCGCCGGCCGCCGTGGATGATGGCGGCGCGTTGGTGTATCCCGGTTCGGGTGACACGATTTATGCTTTCGGGGGTAATACCTCCACCAAGTTCTGGGCGTATTCCATCACGAATAACACATGGGAAACCAAGGCGGCCGCCCCGACCACCGTGCAGGGTGGTGGATCGTTGGTGTATCCCGGTTCGGGTGACACGATTTATGCTTTCAGAGGTGCTTCCTCCATGACCTTCTGGGCGTATTCTATCAACAATGGCACATGGACAACGATGGCGGCCACCCCGGTCATGGTGGCCTATGGCGGATCGTTGGTGTATCCCGGTTCGGGTGACACGATTTATGCTTTCGGGGGTAATACCTCCACCAACTTCTGGGCGTATTCCATCACGAATAACACATGGGAAACCAAGGCGGCCGCCCCGACCACCGTGCAGGGTGGTGGATCGTTGGTGTATCCTGGTTCGGGCGACACGATCTATGCTTTCGGAGGTAATGCCACCACCAACTTCTGGGCGTATTCCATCACGAATAACGCATGGGAAACCAAGGCGGCCGCCCCGGCCACTGTGGCTAACGGTGGATCGTTGGTGTATCCCGGTTCGGGTGACACGATTTACGCTTTCAGAGGTAATAACGTAACCGACTTCTGGGCGTATTCCATCAAAAATAACGCATGGACAACGATGGCCGCCGCCCCGGCCACCGTGTATCCTGGTGGCGCGTTGGTGTATCCTGGTTCGGGCGACACGATCTATGCTTTCGGAGGTAATGCCACCACCAACTTCTGGGGCTACACGGTTCCTTTTTATTCCGGCCCGAACTGGTACGTGAACGACGCGTCGACTGGCGGCGACTTGTTCACAACGGCTTCGGGGCACGACACCACCGGAGACGGGTCGCACATCAGGCCGTTTTTGACGATCACGAAGGCGCTGACGAAGGCGAAGGCGGGGGACACGATTTACATCGACGCCGGGCTTTACACCGAAACCGTCGTCATCAACACCGACAGCATCGCGCTGATCGGCAAAGACTCGGCCTCGACCATCATCGACCCGCCGGGATCGAACGCGACGGCCGGGCTATTACGGCATCCATGCGGACACCGTAACGGGGCTTCTCATCAAAAACCTGGCGGTGACGGGCGCGTATTACGGGATCTTTTTTGAAAATGTGGATGCGTCGGCCATTTCGGGCGACAGTCTGAGCAATAACGGCAGTGTCGGCGCGTATCTTTTGAACAGTTGCGACACGAACACGCTGTCGGACAATTTCATAAATTCCAATTCGTCATACGGCGTTTATGCCTATGTGAGCAGCAATATCACGATCAAGAACAACTCGGCCAATGCCAACGGCCAGTACGGCATTTACTTCGAACAGACGTCGGCTTGCGGGGTGAGCGGCAACACGGTCAATTCGAACAACCACGGCATCTTTCTGGCATCCAGCAACAACAATGTCATCTCGAACAATACAATCCGGTCGAATGCTCTGAATGGCATAGATTTTAACCTCGGATCCGGCAATGCGTTCACACAGAACGAGATTTCCGCCAACGACACCGGCGTCCGCATCTATGACGCATCCGTCGCCAATACGTTCGCCAAAAACAACATCACCGGCAATACCTCCAGCAATTGGTCCAGCCTCGTCGCCGTCGCCCAGACCCTCAGCCGCAACTGGTGGGGGTCGACCGACTCGTCGGCGATCAAAAATAAAATCAACGACACTGCGTCGGCCTGGTCGCCGTATCGCCTCGGCGTGAGCGACACAGCCGCCGGCGCCGACACCACCGCGCCGAAAGCCCCGGACACGGTGGCGGTGGTGAGTACGACATCGGATTCGACGGTGGTGCTGGAGTGGTCCGCGGTGACGGCGCTGGAGGAGTCCAACGGCGGCGCTGTCGGGGTGTCGGGCTACCGGGTGTACCGCAGTACCGTGAAGGACACCTCGTCCTGGACGAGCATCCAGCAACTGGCATCCAGCATCACCCGGTTCCAGGACACGGATGTCGTCCCGGGACGCGTGTATTACTACCGCGTGACGGCCTTCGACGCGGCGACCCTCGATAACGAGTCGTTCTTCTCGGACAGCCAGCCCTCGGGCCAGGCGTGGGTTGGCCGGATGAATTTTTACGTGAACGACGCGTCGACCTCGGGCGACAGTTTCACCACCGCGGCGGGATCGGATGTGACGGGCGAAGGCACCGTCGGCAAGCCGTTTGCGTCTCTGGCCAAAACGATGCAGTACGTGACCGCCGGCGACACGATCTGGCTGGACGCCGGGACGTTCGGCTCCGACACGTGGGAGATGATTTCCACGACGGAAACCGCCGCCGTAAATCTGGATACGGACAATTTGACGCTGATCGGCAAGGACTCCGGCGCGACGGTGATTGATCCGGTGGGGCCTAAAACACAGCCCGATCTCAACGGCATTTATGCGTCCGGACGGACGGGATTGACCATCAAAAACCTGGGTGTGACCGGCGCCTATAACGGCATTAATTTCAACAACGTCGACCTCTCCACCATTTCGGGCGACAGCGTCGGCTCCAACGGGAACGCCGGCATCCTCTTCACGTCCGGGTCCGACAGCAATACGGTGAAAAATAACACCACCAGCAACAATTCGCAGCGGGGGATCGACATTCAGAGCAGCGCCAACAATACCGTCGACAACAACATCGCCAATTCCAATTTGAGTATCGGCATCCGGTTCAGTACGAACGCTTCAAAGAATATCGTCAAGAACAACACGGCCAGTTCAAACTCGACGTACGGGATTTTTCTTAGCTCAGTAACCCAAACCGCCAACTTCGACATTTTCAACAACACGCTGACCGCCAATCCGACCGGCATCGGCTTCTCGTCGGCGTTCAGCAGTACCATCCGCAATAACGTCATCGCGTCGAGCGCGGAGCAGGGGATCCTGATCCAGAGTTCCGATACGAACTTGGTTTATCAGAACGAAATCACCGGCGGCGACACCGGCGTCCGAATCGAGGGATCTTCCGCCAACAACATCGTCTCCAAAAACAATATCACCGGCTCCGCCGTCAATTCGGTGTATAACTCGGCCGGCATCGCCCAGACCATCACCCGCAACTGGTACGGCTCGGCCGATTCGGTGACAGTCAAGGCCAAAATCAGCGACACGGCGTCGGCCTTCTCTCCATATAGAATAGGCGTCGTTGACACGACGGCGGGCGCCGACACGACAGCCCCGAAAGCGCCCGATACGGTGGGCGTCATCGGCGCGCCGTCGGACACGAGCGTCATTCTCGAGTGGAGCGCGGTGACGGTGAACGAGGAGAGCGTCGGCGGCGCACCGGCGGTTTCGGGATACCGGATTTATCGCGCTGAAACGAAAGACACGTCGTCGTGGGTCAAAGTCGCCCAGCAGACCGGCATCCGGTATCAGGATACGGACGCGGTTCCGGGCCGCGTGTACTACTACCGCGTGACGGCCTTCGACGCCGCGGCATTTCCGAACGAGAGCTTCTACAGCGACTCCCAGCCCTCCGACTCCGCCGCGTTCACCAGCCGCGTCAACTGGTACGTCAATGACGCGAGCACGTCGGGCGACTCGTACACGTACGCGGCCGGATCGGACGTGACAGGGCAGGGCACGGCGCAGAAGCCCTTCAAGTCGATCCCCCTCGCCATGCGGTTCACCACCGCCGGAGACACGATCTGGCTCGACGCCGGTATTTTTGATTCGTATGTCATCTCCACGTCAAGCGATACGGCGGGCGTTCGAGTCGACAAGGACAACATTTCGCTGATCGGCGTTGACTCCACCACAACCATCATCGATCCCCCGGGTTCTACCGGTGCGGCGTTGGAAGGGCCCTATGGCATATACGCGACAAATCAGACAGGCTTGGTCGTTAAAAATTTGGCCTGCATCGGCGGAAACTATGGACTCTTTTTAAATAATGTCGACCAGATCACGGCCAAGGGTGACAGTTTTAGTTCTAATTCCGACGGGGGAATTTTCATCTACAATTCTTCCGACACGGCGGTGATTGACGGATGCGCCGCTGTTAATAATCCAACCTACGGCATTTACATATCCGGTGGAAATGGGCATGCCGTGACCAACAACGTCGTCAAGGGCGCCTCCACGGGATATTCTGTCCAGAATTCCAACAGCACGTATTCCGGAAATTTGGCGCAAACCAACACCACAGGGTTTTCGCTTCAGAACGCAAACTTCGTAATGTTCAAGAGCAATCAAGCCATTTCCAACACCGGTGACGGCTTTTACCTCCGAACATCAGATACGAACACGTTTGTGGGAAATCTCTCATCCGGAAATGTGCGTGGGATTCAATTCCAACGGTCTCAGAGCAACATCCTTGTTCAAAATCAGTTTTCCGCCAATACGCAGTACCAAATTTATTTGACATACGACCCGACAGGCGGCGCCTCGACAAATGATTCGTTCTCCAAGAACGTCATTTCTCCCTCGTCCTCCAACCCGGACAGCGGCGTTTTTAACAACACGAACGAATTGTTTGGGTTCGAGCGCAACTGGTGGGGAACAACCGACTCGACCACGATCAAAAAGATGATTTTTGACACGGCGCCGGATCTAAAAATCAAATTCCAACCTTATCGGCTCGGCCTCGTCGACACCGCGGGAGGCGCCGACACGACCGCGCCCAAAGCCCCGGATACCGTCGCGGTCATCGGCGCGCCATCCGACACGTCGATCATCATCGAGTGGAGCGCGGTGACGGCGCTGGAGGAATCCAACGGCGGCGCGGTGGGGCTGTCGGGGTACCGGGTGTACCGCAGTACCGTGAAGGACACCTCGTCTTGGACCCGCATCCAGCAACTGGCATCCGGCATCACTCGATATCAGGACACCGATGTCGCGCTCGGCACTCCATATCATTATCGCGTCACCGCCTTCGACGCCGCCGCGTTCGAGAACGAAAGCTACTTCAGCGACTCCCAGCCCTCCGACTCCGCCGCGTTCACGTCCCGCGTCAACTGGTACGTCAATGACGCCTCCACGGCCGGCGACTCGTACACGTCCGCGGCCGGATCGGATGTGACGGGCCAAGGCACGGCGCAAAAGCCGTTTGCGACGATCACGAAGGCGTTGTCTCTGGTCACAGTGGGCGACACCGTATTCGTCGACGCCGGCTTGTTTGCCGAAACGGTTGTCATCAACGCCGACTCGATCAGCCTCATCGGCAAGGATTCCAACGCCACCGTGATCGATCCGCCGGGGGCGAATTCGATAACGACTCTGTACGGCGTCTACGCCACGGGCCGGACGGGGTTGTTGATCAAAAACCTCGGAGTGACCGGTGCCTATGTCGGAATTCGGTTTAACAACGTCGATCAATCCACCATTACGTCTGACAGTGCCAGCGCCACGGGTCAATATGGAATTTATCTCTTGACCGGTTCGGATAATAACACCATCAGCAACAACATAACCAATTTAAACGGTTATTACGGGATGTTTTTGCAAGGGAGTTTGAACTGTACCGTGAGCGGGAACACTTCCAACTCCAATACGGAAGGCATCGAACTCAACGGATTTTCGGACAACAACACAGTCCGCGACAACACCACCAATTCAAATAACTACGGGATCCTGCTTTCGCAATCTTCCACCAATCAGTTGCTCAACAACACCACCCTTTCAAATAATCGAGGCATTGCTTTGTCTGCCAGCTCGAACAACAACTTGATATCAAGCAACATTGTCAAATCCAGCACGGCGTCAGGAATCGATCTCATGTCGAGCTCAAATAATGTTTTCGTACAAAACACACTTGTTTCTAATACTGAATACCAAATCTATATCTATCGGCAGGGAATCGGGACCACGCCATCCGACACCTTTATGAAGAACGTTATTATTCCATCCACCTCTAACCCCGACAGTGGGGTTTTCAATAGCACCAACAATCCGCAATATTTTATGCGCAATTGGTGGGGCACGACCGATTCTATCGCAATCAACAAAATGATTTTTGATACGGCGACGGGGAAATTGATCCAGTTCCAGCCCTTCCGCCTCGGCGCCGTCGACACCGCCGCCGGCGCCGACACGACCGCGCCGAAAGCGCCGGACACGGTGGGGGTGATCGGGTCGCCGTCCGACACGAGCGTGATTCTGGAATGGAGCGCGGTGACGGCGCTGGAGGAATCGAACGGCGGCGCGGGCGGCCTCTCCGGGTACCGCGTGTACCGGAGCAAGACCAAGGACACATCGTCGTGGGTGAAGGCGGGTCAGACAACGGGGATCCGGTATCAGGACACGGACGTGGAGCTCGGCGTGAACTATTTTTACCGCGTGACGGCATTCGACGCGGCGACTCCGTTCGAGAACGAGTCGTTTTTCTCGGACAGCCAGCCGTCCGATTCCGCGCAGGCGCAGTCTCGGGTGAACTGGTACGTGAATGACGCGTCGACGACGGGGGACAGTTTCACGTATCTGGCCGGAAACGACGTGACGGGCCAGGGGACGGTGACGAATCCGTTTGCGACGATCACAAGGGCGCTGAAACTGGCGACGGCGGGAGATACGGTCTGGGTCGACGCGGGGCTGTACGCCGAAACCGTTGTCATCGGCACCGACTCGATCAGCCTCATCGGCAAGGATTCCAACGCCACCGTGATCGACCCGCCGGGATCGATCGCCACGACCGGTCTCTACGGCATCTACGCCACGGGCCGGACGGGGCTGTCGATCAAATCCCTCGGCGTGACGGGGGCGAGCGAAGGAATTCGGTTCGACAACGTCGATTTGTCCACGATCACGGGCGACAGCGTTTCTGCCAACGGTCTTTATGGCATCTATCTTTTGAGCGGTTCCAACAACAATACGGTAAGTTCCAATCAGGCGATCGGGAACACCAACGACAATATTGTATTGAACGGCAGCTCGAATAACACCGTGTCGAGCAACGCGGCCAACAGTGCCTCATCGAGCAACGGGATTTATCTCACGACGAACGCCGACACGAACACCGTCTCAAGCAACACGGCCAATTCCAATGGCGTCTACGGGATCCAGATTCAGTCGAGTTTTGGCAACACCCTGAACGGCAACACAACCGGATCGAACACGGTAGATGGCATCCGGCTGTCGGCGAGTTCCAACAACACGATTTCGAACAACACGGTGAATTCGAATTTGAGCGAAGGAATCATGCTGGCTTCGCCTTCGAACAACAACACGATCAGCGACAACACGGCCAATTCCAATGGCGGTCAGGGCATCTACCTGAATGGCAGTTCCAACAACGTCATTTCAAGCAACAGTCTGACCTCAAACTCCCAGCGGGGCATCGTGCTGGCGACAAACGCCGACACCAACATCGTGCGAAACAACGTCGTCCGATCAAGCGCCTGGCAGGGGATGTGGATCAAGGACGCGGACTTCAATCTGGTCGTGCAGAACGACGTAAGCGGCGGCGACACGGGGATTCACTTCGAGGCCGCGTCCACGTTGAACACGGCATCGAAGAACAACATCACGGGCAGCGCTGTGAATTTCATCTACAATCAGTCCGGCAACCCGCAGACACTGTCCCGCAACTGGTTCGGATCAACCGACACGGCGGCGATCAAGAGCAAAATCAGCGACGCGGTGTCGGCCTGGCAGCCCCACCGCCTGGGCTTGGTCGACACCACCGCCGGGGCTGACACGACCGCGCCGAAAGCCCCGGACACGGTGGCTGTGACGCCAAGCGACACGTCGATGATTGTCGAGTGGACGGCGGTGACGACGAATGAGGAATCCAACGGAGGCCCGGTGGCCCTGTCACAGTACCGAATTTACCGAAGCGAGACCAAAGACACGTCGTCGTGGGTGAAAGTCGCGAAGCAGACGGGGATCCGGTATCAGGACACTGACGTGGTTCCGGGCCGGATCTATTACTACCGCGTGACGGCCTTTGACACGGTCACGCTCGACAATGAAAGTTTCTTCTCCGACTCCCAGCCGTCCGATTCAGCGTCCTTTACCTCCCGCGTCAACTGGTACGTCAATGACGCCGCCACCGCTGGCGATTCGTACACGTATGCGGCCGGATCGGACGTGACGGGACAGGGCACGGCGCAAAAGCCGTTCAAGTCGATCCCCCTCGCCATGCGTTTCGCCACCGCCGGCGACACGATCTTCCTCGACGCGGGGCTGTACGACTCGTACGTCATCGTCAATTCGACCGAGACCGCTGGGGTCAACATCGACAAGGACCAGATCACGCTGATCGGCAAGGATTCCGGCGCCACCGTGATCGACCCGCCGGGGCCGAAGACGCTTAGCGGCCTCTACGGCATCTACGCGACCAACCGGGTCGAGCTTCGAATCCGGAACCTCGGTATAACCGGCGCGTATGAGGGCATCCAGTGGAGCAACGTCGACAATTCCACGCTCGACGGGGACAGCATCTGTTCCAACGGCGACAACGGGATTTATTTCACCGGGGGTTCAGACACGAATACCGTGAAAAACAGCACGCTCGGCTTCAATTCGTTTGACGGCTTCTATATTAATTCCGGCTCGAACATCACGCTGTCGAACAACACAGCCACATCCAATACCGGAAACGGCTTGAGCATTGTCGGCTGCAATCAAAACACGGTGACGGGCAACACGACCAAATCGAATACCTACGGCATCCATCTGTCCAACGCGTCGAACAACGCCGTGAGCGGAAACACCGCCAGTTCCAACACCCGGGGGATCAACCTCGCCGTGGGAGCGAACGCCAACGTCATATCGAGGAATGTCTGCGCGTCAAACACCCAGGGCGGTGTTCAGATCGACAGTTCCGACACCAACACGGTCGCCCTGAACGAGTGTTCCGGCAACGCCGACGGGGTGAAACTCTCGTCTTCGTCCAAAAACAATACAGTCACGAAAAACAATCTCGCCGGCAACTCGACCACGGGTCTTGCCAACCCCGGCGGCCTCGCCCAGAGTCTCCTCACCCGCAACTGGTTCGGGTCCGCGGACTCGGTGACGGTCGCGGCCAAAATCAGCGACACCGCAAACGCCTGGTCGCCCTACCGGCTTGCCCTGGTCGACACCGCCGCCGGCGCCGACACGACCGCGCCGAAAGCGCCGGATACCATTGCCATCATCGGCACGCCGTCGGATACGAGCGTGATTTTGGAGTGGAGCGCGGTGACGGCGCTGGAGGAATCGAACGGCGGCGCGGTCGGCCTGTCCGGTTACCGCGTGTACCGGAGCAAGACCAAGGACACGTCGTCGTGGGTGAAGGCGGGTCAGACAACGGGGATCCGGTATCAGGACACGGACGTGGAGCTCGGCGTGAACTATTTTTACCGCGTGACCGCCTTCGACGCGGCGACTCCGTTCGAGAACGAGTCGTTTTTCTCGGACAGCCAGCCGTCCGATTCCGCGCAGGCGCAGTCGCGGGTGAACTGGTACGTGAACGACGCTTCGACGGCCGGGGACAGCTACACCTACGCGGCCGGTTCGGACGTTACGGGCCTTGGCACTCCTCAATCTCCGTTCGGGACGGTCGCCAAGGCCATGACCCTGGCGACGGCGGGGGACACCGTCTGGCTGGACGCGGGGCTCTACGCCGAGGCGGTCGTCATCGCCGCGGACCAGATCAGCCTCATCGGCGTCGACTCGAACGCCACGGTGATCGATCCTCCCGGGAATGACACCGGGATATACGCGAGCGCCCGGACGGGCCTTCTGATCAAGACCCTCGGGGTCCGAAGCACCAACTACGGGATCCTTTTCGACAATGTCGACTTCGCGACGATTTCCGGGGACAGTTTCTCCAATTCGACGGTTGGCGGAGTCCACCTGACCACTGGGAGCGACTCGAACACGGTCGAGAAATGCGATTTCGCGCGAAATTCGACCGGCGGCGGGTCCGTATACGCCCTTCTCGTGTCGGGCCACGGCAACACGCTGCGCCAGAACCGGTTCGTCGACAACGTCGGCGCGAACATCATCGTTTCCGCGCCCGCGCAGAACAATCTCGTCGAAGCCAACCACCTCACGGGCGGCACGTACGGCATCTGGCTTAATCAGACCAACGCTTTCAATAACCGCGTTCTCGGCAATACCCTCGTCAAACAGAGCAACATCGCCATCCCCCTCGACACCACCGACTCGAACGTCATCGCCCGAAACGTCGTCCAGGACAACGGCCAGACCGCGGGCCTGCCCTGGCGCGCGCTGAACCTCTTCAATTCGCATGGAAACGTCGTCGTTCAGAACACGTTTGATTCCGTCGCGGGATACGCGATCTACGTCGACGGCAATTCCGCCGGCAACGTCATCACGAAAAATCAGTTTCCCGCGGGGACGGTCTTCCCCGACAGCGGCGCCTTCAACAACACCACGTCGTCCGTAGACGCCGCGCGGAACTTCTGGGGCACAACCGACGAATCCTCCATCCGCGGCCGATTCCGGGGTCCCGGCGCTGATACCATCACCTTCAGCCCCTACCGCCTTGGCGCCGTCGACACGGCATCGGGCGCCGACACGACCGCGCCGGGCCTGCCGGCGTCGGTGACGCTGGACACCACGAGTGTTGCGTCCGCGATCATGCTCACGTGGGTGATTCCGACCATCAACGAGGAGACCAACGGCGGTGCGGTCGGATTTTCCGGCGTCAACATCTGGCGGTCGACCCAGCCCGACACAAACAACTGGGCCAATTCGGCCAACCTCGTCAAGCAGACGGCATCGACCGACACCACCTGGACCGACACGAACGTGTCGCTGGCGGTGACGTACTATTACCGCCTCACGTCGAAGGACGGCGCGGTGCTTTTGAACGAGTCGTTTTTCACCGACACCAAGTGGGCCGCGCCCGCGCTGGCGGCGAACGTGAGCGGCGTCTGGTACGTGAACGACGCAGGCACAGCCGGGGATTCGTTTACGTCGGCAACGGGTAACGATGTAACGGGCAACGGGACGGCACAGAACCCGTACCGGACGATCACCAAGGCTGTGTCGCAGGTCAAGGCTGGCGATACGATCTACGTCGACGCCGGACTCTACTCCGAAACCGTCGTCATCGACACCGACTACGTCAGTCTCATCGGCAAGGACTCAGTCGCGACCGTGATTGACCCGCCGGGCGCGAAGACGACGGTTGGTCTGTACGGCATCTACGCCGACACGCAGACGGGCCTGACGATCAAAAACCTCGGCGTGACGGGGGCGTATGACGGGATCCATTTCTACAACGTCGACAACTCGACGATCGAAAGCGACAGCGTCAGTTCCAACGGCCACTACGGGATATACGTGCGCGTCAATTCCGACACCAACACCATCAAAAACAACACGGCCAGTTCGAATACGAACTCCAGCATCTATCTGGATACGAGTTCGAACAACACGGTGACGAATAACACGGTGACGAGCAACACGCCCAGTTCGAATGCGTACGGCATCCGTCTGTCTTCGAGTTCGAACAACACGGTGACGAGCAACACGGCCAGTTCGAATTTGTCGGCGGGCATCTATCTGTCTTCGAATTCGAACAACAATACGGTGACGAGTAACACGGCCAGTTTGAATTCGACCTTCGGCATCGCTCTGTATTCGAATTCGAACAACAACACGGTGACGAGCAACACGGCCAGTTCGAATTCGGACTACGGCATCTATCTGGATTCGAGTTCGAACAACACGGTGACGAGCAACACGGTCACTTCGAATTTGGACTACGGCATCTATCTGTATGGGAGTTCGAACAACACGGTGACGAGCAACACGGCCAGTTCGAATTCGCTCGGCATCATTCTGGATACGAGTTCGAACAACACGGTGACGAGCAACACGGTCAGTTCGAATTCGTTCGACGGTATCTGGCTGTCTTCGAGTTCGAACAACACGGTTGTCCAAAATGACGTGAGGAACAACACGGAGTACCAGATTTACATCGATGGCGCGCCATCCTCCGACACGGTTGTCAAGAACGACATCAAGACGTCCGGGACGAATCCCGACAGCGGGGTCTATAACGGCTCATCCGACGCGGCCAGCAAATTCACCTTCACCCGCAACTGGTGGAACTCGACCGACACGGACCGGATCAAGAAGATGATCTTTCAGGCGTCGAACGGCGACTCGATCATCTGGCAACCGTTCCGGCTGGGGCAGGTCGACACCGCCGCGGGCGCCGACACCACCGCGCCCGCGAAGCCCGACACCGTGACGCTCGACACGAGCACACCCGGGCAGATCGTGGTGGCGTGGCAGAACCCTACGACCCTTGAGGAAGCCAACGGCGGCGCGGTGGGGTTCGCGGGGGTGAAGGTTTATCGCCTCAAGGACACGCCCGACACGACGCATTGGGCGAACGCCCTTGTCTGGACGGCCGGCGCGGGCGACACCATGTGGATCGACACGCAGGTTGTCGCGAACTCGGTGTACTATTACCGCCTGACGTCGCGCGACGCCGCGGCGTCGGTGAATGAGTCTTTCTTTACAGATACGACCTCCCAGACCGCCCAGCCGTCGAGTTTCACTTTGTCGGCGCCGAACGGCGGCCAGGTCTGGACCGTGGGCGACACCCAGACCCTCGCGTGGTCGACGGTGGGAACGGTCGCGAACGTCAAGATCGAGTTTTCGACCGACAGCGGCGCGACCTTCCCGAACGTGATCACGCCGTCCGTCTCCAACACGGGCAGTTACGCCTGGAATGTGGCCGACTCGATCGGCTCGGGCGTCCGCATCCGCATAACGGACGTTCTGGACGCCGCCATTTTCGACACCTCCAACGCGAATTTCACGATCCGGGGCGGGTTCACCCTCACAAGCCCCAACGGCGGCGATTCCATCCAGTCGCCGGGTCCGTTCAGCATAACGTGGCTTTCCACCGGCACGATCTCGGCGTCGCGGCTCGATTATTCAACTGACTCGGGCGTGACGTGGTCGGTCATCACGCCTTCGGTTGTCAATACCGGCGTGTACTCGTGGACCGTGCCGAACGTGAGCACGACGCAGGCCAAAGTCCGCGTGAGCGACACGTCGGACGCGGCGGTAAACGATACTTCAAACGATGTTTTTCAGATC
>JACQOF010000127.1 GCA_016202645.1 bacterium | reverse complement strand
TCCCTCACCGATCTTGAAATCCTTCTCGGCCGCGTCCAGCGCGTCAAGAAGACGCTGACCGACGCGCCGGCGTTTCCGGAACCCGAAGCATTGCCTTCCGTGATCCCCCCCGAAATTCCAGCCCGGCCGGTTTCGAAAGCGGAAGCGGTTGAAGGCCTTCATCGGCGGGGCCTCTCGGAACGGCAGATCGCGGAAAAAATGGGGTTGGGTCTTGCCGAGATCCGGTTTCTGATGAAAATGACCGAAAAGGTGGAAACGCATTGAGTCTGCGCAGCATGACCGGATTTGGCCGGTCCTTTCACCAGCAGAACGGGTTTTCCTTTGAGGTTCTGATCAAGGGCGTGAACAGCCGCTTTGCCGAATTTAATTTCAAACTGCCCCAGGTGCTGTCGGCCCAGGAGCAGAGCCTCCGGGCGATCCTGCAAAAAAGCGTCGGCCGCGGCAAAGTCACGCTGACCGTCAACGGCAACTTTGAAATCTTCCGGAACGCCAAACTCCACTGCGACGCCGCCGCCGTCAAAAAATATCTCGCCGTCTGCAAGTCCCTCGGTCTTCCGACCGCCGGCCCCGCCGGCCAGGCCGCCCGCTGGGAGGCGCTTCGCCAGCCGGGCGTTCTTGTTTCCAACGGCATCGACCAGGTCACCGCGAAAGGCCGCCGGCTTTTGGAACAGCTTCTGAAAAAAAGTCTGGAATCCTTTTTACAGTTCAAGTCTTCCGAGGGCCGCAAAATCGAGCGGGAGCTTGCGGCCTACGCCCGCCGTCTGCTCCGTCTGTCGGCGAACATCGCCGGCCGGGCCGCTTCCGCCAAGAAAGAGGCGGAAGAGGGCCTGCGGGCGATCGTACACCGGTCGGTATCGAATCCGACAGCGGTGGAAGACCGCGTGAGTTTCGAGATCGCGGCGCTCTTGGACCGGATGGACGTTTCCGAGGAATGTTCCCGGCTGAATTTCCATATCGCCGAATTTCAAAAGACCCTCGCGGCGGAGGGCGGCCCGACCCGCGGCCGAAAACTCGATTTTCTGCTTCAAGAAATGCACCGGGAGGTCAACACCGTCGGCGCGAAAGGCCGGGACCAGAGTCTGTCCCGCTGGACCGTCGAAGCCAAGGACCTGGTGGAGCGGATGCGGGAGCAGGTCCAGAATGTGGAATAGCTGTTTTTCCCCCGCCTTGCGCGGGGCAACAGGCAACCCTTAGGAGGATCACATATGCGTGGCTATCCGATCGTCATCTCGTCGCCGTCCGGCGGCGGTAAAACGTCCCTCGTTCACCGGATCCTGGGGGACATGCCGAAAGCCGCCTACTCGGTTTCGGCCACCACCCGGTCGCCCCGGTCGGGCGAGCGGAACGGACGCGATTATTTTTTCGTGTCCAAGCCCGCCTTCGAGCGGATGGTCCGCAAGCGCGAGCTGGCGGAGTGGGCCAATGTCCACGGCCATTACTACGGCACCCCGAGAAAATTCCTCGACGCCAAAATCGCCCTCGGATATTTCCCCCTCCTCGACGTCGACGTCCAGGGAGCGCTTCAGCTGAAAAAGAAATACGGTTCCGGCGTCTACATCTTTCTCATCCCCCCGACCCTCCGCGAACTTTCCCGGCGGCTCCGGGAGCGGCACACCGACAGCCCGGACGTCATCCGGCGCCGGTTGATCGCGGCCAAGCGGGAACTGCAGGCCGCGCAGAAATACGATTACGTTGTGTTGAACGATGATCTTGACGCCGCCGTCGAGCGGGTCAAGAACATCCTCGAATCCGAGCGCTGGCGGGCCCACCGGGCCGATTCCCGGCTCAAGGCCCTGAAGTAAAGGCGGCCCGCGCGTGGATCTGGCCAGAAGCCGCAGTCTTGGGCAGGGCGAGAAACTCTGCAAAGAGGGCGACCCGTCGGCGGAACTGTATTGGATCCGAACCGGCACGATCCTGATTTTGAAGGGCAGTGTAATCGTCGGCCAAGTCGGCGCGTTGAGCTTTGTGGGAGAAATCGGCGTGGTTCTCGGCCAGCCTCGAAGCATGACCCTCATCGCCAAAACACCCTGCGTGCTGGACATCTACGACGGCGGATCCTTCATGGCCAAACTCAGCCTGAACAGCGATCATGGCGTTAAATTCCTGCGCGGCCTGTCCGAACGGTTCGAACTGATTCGGAACCGGGTCACCGAGTACCACAACGCCTTTCTGGACGAATGCCTCAAGATCCTGGCGGTGCTCATTTCCGAGAAAAAAATGACGGAAAAGAAACTTCAGTTTACCGACATGAAAAACATCCGGCGCGACGTCGAGGTGATGCTTGCCCAGAACCTGACCCGGCGGGACGCCGTCGAGGATTTTTCGAATCTTCACAAAGCCGCCCGATCAACGGGCGTGTCCGACAAGTTCCAGGCGGGCGTGACGAACCGATTCAAGTCTTTCGCTCCGATGGACCTGAAGACGTTCCGGGTCCAGAGGCCGGAAACATTTCCCGATCTTCAGACCGCCGCGCGGGACGTCGTCCGGAAAATCCTGGACATGTCCGACCAGCTGGTCGCCTGCCAGTCCCTTGGCATGGCCAGACTTGAGTCCGAACTCATTCTCATCGAGGAAACCCTTCCCTTCGACGCCCGCGAGCAGATCCTCAAGGAACTCATGCTCGGCAAATACGCCAAGGGCAGTCTCGACGATTTCCGCCGGCAGATCACCGAGTTCGACCGCTCGGTTAAAGCCCTGGCGGAGGAACCCGGCCACAAAAATATGCCCCTCGCCTCCGTCGCCAAACGATTCGAGCTGGACCGCGAGTACATCGGCCGCCTGCAGGACAAGTGGAAGGAATACTTGAAGTCATAGCGTGCTCCGGAAACCCACTAACTCTTCCCCCCTTGGGGGGGAAGGTGGATGGGGGGTTTCAGAAAGGCACTGCGGGGCACCCCCCACCCGGCCTCCCCCTCAAGGGGGGAGGAGATTGCAGGAGCACACTGTCGGCGGATTTCGGCGAACTCGCATGAGAGCCCTGATCCAGAGGGTATCGGAGGCATCGGTTCAGGTTGATGATCAAGTATTGGGAAAAATCCGGCGGGGATTTCTGATTCTCCTGGGCGTCGGTCAAGCCGACACCGAGACTCACGCGGCCGGTCTAGCGAAGAAAACCGCGAACCTGAGAATTTTCAGCGATGAATCCCATAAAATGAACTTGTCCCTCAAAGACGTCCACGGCGAAGCACTCGTCATCTCGCAGTTCACGCTCTACGCCGACACCCAAAAGGGCCACCGTCCCTCATTCACCGGCGCCGCGCCGCCGGACCGCGCGGAGCGGTTGTACGAGCAATACGTCGCCGATCTGAAATCGGAAGGCGTTCCGGCCCAGACCGGCCGCTTTGCCGCGATGATGAGCGTCCGGATCGTGAACGAGGGGCCAGTTACGATATGGCTGGAGACATAACCATTCTGCGAAGCCCCCAAGAGCGCAGGCCTGCGGCCGTCCGGGTTGCGCCGTCGATTCTTTCGGCCGATTTCTCGCGGCTCGGCGCCGAAATCCGCGCCGTGACCAAAGCCGGCGCCGATCTGATCCATGTTGACGTCATGGACGCGCACTTCGTCCCCAACCTCACGATCGGCCCGCCGGTGATCCGTAAAATTCGCCAGTCGACTCGCCTGCCGTTTGACGTGCATCTCATGATGACGCATCCGCTCTCGTACCTCGAAGCCTTCGCCAAAGCCGGCGCCGATTACCTGACCGTCCACGTCGAAGCCTGCGGATCGAGACTGCCGGCGGCCGCGCGCGCCATCCGGGCGCTCGGTGTCCGGCCCGGTGTCGCGGTAAATCCGGAAACGCCCTTCGCGCGCGTCGAACCCTACCTCCATCATTTCGATCTTGTGCTTCTCATGACCGTCCATCCAGGATTCGGCGGGCAGAAATTCATGCGGTCGGTCCTTCCCAAAATCCGCCGCGCCCGCCAATGGCTCGACCGGAACCATCATCCGGCCATCCTCTCCGTGGACGGCGGCATCGACGAAAAAACCGCCTGCCTCGCCCGCCGCGCCGGCGTCACGCTCCTCGTCGCGGGCAACTCGGTTTTCGGGAATTCCAATTACGGGCGTGCCATCCGGTCTCTCCTAGCCTGAGTCGGGCAGTATCGGAGTATCGGAGTATCGGTGTATCGGAGAGACTGCAGATGGTTCACCGATACACCGACACGCCGATACTCCGATACTAACAAAAAAGCGGGGGTGCCCGTAAGCCGAGTTCTGTCTGGGGACGTCATCTCTCTGGGCCCCGCGTTGCCGCGAGGCTCTTGCCCCCGCTCCCATTCTAAACCGGGTTTGGGGTTGCGCCGGATGGGGTTTGCCGCACCGCCTGTCTCCAGGCTGTCGTGTGTGCGCTCTTACCGCACAGTTTCACCTTTGCCGCCCCGCCCGAAAGCGGGGGTGGGCCGTGTCATTTCTGTGGCACTTTCCCTGATCTTCGCATGAGGCCTCCCGGGTTTAGCCCGGCAGACCCCGCACTCGACCGGCCGCCGTTAGCGGCCATCCGCCCCGCCATCGGACGGGGCCACGTGGCGCTCGGACTTTCCTCCCGCCTGAGGCGGGCGACGCCCTGAGCACCCCCACGCGTTAATCTTTACACAAAGGCCTTGCAACTTGCAAGATTTTCCTTCTAATCTGTTCCCGTCATGAAACCGGTTGAGCTTCACGCGCACAGTTATTTCAGCTTCCTCGACGGCCTGGCCTCCCCAGAGGACCTGGTGTCCCGCGCGAAGGATCTCGATTACGCGGCGCTGGCCCTGACAGACCATGGCGGGCTGTTTGGCGTGCCGCGGTTTCTGAAGGCGGCGGAAGCGGCGGGCGTCCGTCCGGTGGTTGGCTGTGAGTTATATGTTTCGCCGACGACGCGGACGGACCGCTCGCCGGACCTCCGGCCCGTTGGCTACCACCTGACGCTTCTGGCCGAAACGGTCGAAGGCTATCGGAACCTGGTCAAGCTGTCGACCGCCGGATACATGGAGGGATTTTTCCATCGACCCCGGATTGATCTTGAGCTTCTGGCTGCGTCGAGCGCGGGATTGATTCTGCTTACCGGATGCATTCACTCGGCGTTCGCCGACCGCCTCCTGCGCCGGGACCGCGCGGGTGCGGAAAAACTTCTGGGATTTTATCTGGAATCATTCGGCCGCGACCGCGTGTTTCTGGAACTGCAGGGTCACGGCCTGGATCAGGAGGCCGAACTTCGAGAGGCCATTCGCGGCATTTCCCGGGCCCGCCGCTTCCGGATCGCCGCCACGAACGACGTTCATTATCTTTCCTCCGCGGATGCCGAGGCCCACCAGCTGGCGATGGACATGCGCTCGCGAAAACTTCCGACTGACCCGCGCCGGTCCCGGTTTCTCAAGCCTGCGTATGGCCTTCTGACGGCGTCGGAGTGGAAAGAGGCCTTCGCGGACGTACCGGAGTCCCTCGAAACTTCCGCCGAAATCGCCGGCCGCTGCAAAGTCCGCCTGTCCGATCTGCAATCCGGTCTGGCGCCTGAAACAGAAGCGCAGTCGGCAGAGCGTCTCCGGTCGGTTGTCCTTGAGATCATCTCGCGCCGCGCGTCCCGCCTCACGGAAGAGCAGACAGAGCGCATCGAGCGGGAACTGAAGGCCCTGGCCGCGGCCGGACTTTCCGGCTACATGCTCCGGGTCCACGAGCTGGTGTCGGAGGCCCGCCGGGAGGGAATTCTCATCGGTCCCGGCCGCGGATCGGCCGCGGGGTCTTACGCGGCGTTTCTGCTCGGCATCACGGAAGTCGATCCGCTCGCGTACGGTCTTTCGTTCGAACGCTTCGTCTCCCCCGCCCGCCGCACGATGCCGGACATCGATTTGGACGTAGACCAGCGCCGCCGCGACCGGATGGTGGCGATATTGAGCGGGCTCGATGATTCGATCCGGACTTTCCGGGCCGGCGGCAGTTCCTCGGTTGGTTTGAAGGCCGCTCTCCGCGAAGTCGCGCGGAGCCGCGGGATGTCGTACCGGGAAGTGGACGACAAAGTCCGAAGTCTTCCCGACGGCGCCATCAGGCTTGGCCGGGATGAGCGCCCGCCCTGGTCGGACTGGGCGCCGGCCATCCATACCCTCGCTGGTCTTCCTCGCGGATCGCTCGGCCATCCCGCGGGCGTGGTGGCGGTGCCGGCCGGCCGCGAATCCCTGCTCCCACTCTACGCCTCCGCCGACGGCGCGGCGTGGCTGCAGTTCGATGGCGACGATTTGGAAACTTTGGGGCTTCAGAAACTCGACATCCTGCCCTTGAAGATCCTCGCGGTCATGGACGAGACTGTGCGGTGGCTGAAACGCGCCGGCGCCGCCGACCTTGATCTGTCCGATCTGCCCCAAAATGACGCCGCAACATTTTCGATGCTCGCATCCGGCCGCACGCTTGGCATTTTTCAGCTTGAAAGCGCCGGCATGCGGCGCCTCCTCAAGGACCTGGCGCCGGGCTCCATCGAATCCCTCGCGGCCGCCCTGGCCCTCTACCGGCCCGGCCCGCTCGAGGCGGGCGTGCCGGCCGCCTACATCGAGCGCCGGCATGGCCGCTCGGCGCCGACCCCTCCTCATCCGGTGTTCGAATCAGGATTGAAGGAAACCTTCGGCCTGATTCTCTATCAGGAACAGCTCATGGACTGCGCCGTCCGGTCCGGCTTAAGCGCCGCCGAGGCGGACGAATTTCGGCTGGCGGTCGGCCGGGTCAGCCGCTCCGCGGCCCCAAGGGCCCCCGCCGTCGATCGTTTCGTCGACGGTCTCCGCGCGACCGGCCTATCCGAAACGGCCGCCGCCGCCGTACTCTCGCAGATTTCCGTGCATGGGGCGTTCGCCTTCAACAAGGCGCATGCCGTCGCCTACGCGATGCTGGTCTACCGGGCCGCGTATCTCAAATGTCATTTCCCGGCCGCGTTTCTGGCCGCTCTCGCCAACGAATCCACGGACGACCGGCGCCGTCTGGGAGAAATTTTTTCGGAAGCCCGGCGGCGCGGCCTGCGGGTGGCCGCTCCGGACATCAACCGGTCCAGCCTCGAGTGCGTGCCTCAGCCGGAAAACGGCGTGATCCGGCTGGGACTGCGCCTCGTCCGGCATCTTTCGGACGCCGCTCTTTCGGAAATTCTCCGGACGCGGCCCTTCGACGATCTCACGGATCTGCTCATCAAGGTCCCGGAACTGCTCAAGGGCAAATCCCTGGAGGCGCTCTGCAAGTCCGGCGCGCTGGACGAATTCGGGCCGGCCCGCGGCGCCATTCTCGAGTCTCTGCCGATGTGGTCCGACAAAATCCGCCGGTCGGGCGCCGACGGAGCGTATCAGACGGATCTCTTCGACGAACCATCGCCGCCGCCTGAATCCAGTCCCGCGGACCGGCCCCGGGTTGCCCCCGCGCAGGAGAGTCTGTTCTTCGAGCACGAGGCGCTTGGCTGTTTCGCGACAGGCTCTCCCCTCGATGACCTGCGGGACATCATCGCCGAGTTTTGTTCCGGACCCCTCGGCGAGTTGGTCGCCGCGGCGAGCGTCCGCCGCCGGGAATCCGATCCTTCCCATGCTCCGGGCGCGGCCCCCGGCGCGTCCGCGCCGGTGACAGTGGCCGGGCTTGTGACCGGCATCCGTCTCCACACGGACAAGGCGGGCCGGGAGATGGCGTTTGTCAAAGCGGAGGATGGCGACGCCGAAATCGACGTCATTTTTTTTGCCGACGCGTACCAGCGTTACAAGGCCATCCTGACGCCCGGCATGCCGCTGCTCCTCCGGGGCCGTCTTGAAAAAAAAGGCGCGTCTGTTACACTCCTCGCCGATCAGGCTGTGGGAGTGGATCAGCCGGACAAACTCTATGAATCCATCTTTCTCAAGTTAGATCAGGAAACGGGAATGGATACCATGAAGAAAGTGAAGCAGATCTTGAAAGACCATCCGGGCGACCGGCCGGTCCACGTCGAGATGCCGGAAAGCGGCGGGATATTCGAGTTCCGGCTCGGCTGGAGTTGCCGTCCGTCAGCGGATCTTCGCCGCAGGCTCGAAACGGTTCTGGGCCCTCATTCCGTTTTTTTTCTCAAATCCAAACCCCCGGCGGAATCCGTCTGATGACGATGTTCTTCTACCACGACTTTGAACAGCCCATTGAAGCCCTCGATCGCGAACTGGAATCCCTTCAGGAGGAGAAATCCGCCGGCCGGCCGGCGTCGGGGACGCCGGCACTTGGGGCCGCGGAGCGGCTGATCCGGCCGGTGGACGAGCGCATTCGGAAACTGGACGCGGAACTGGCCGGAAAGAAGCAGGAAATCTACGGGAATCTTTCCCCCTGGCAGCGCGTCCAGATGGCCCGGCACCCCATGCGGCCCACCGTTCAGCAGATGATGACGCACATCGTGGACGATTTCGTCGAACTTCATGGGGACCGATGCTTCGGGGATGACCAGGCGGTGATCACGGGCATCGGGCGCATCGACGGGAAAACAGCCGTCATGGCGGTGCAGGCCAAAGGCAAGGGCACTCAGGAAAATCTTCGCCGGAATTTCGGCATGTCGCATCCGGAAGGATACCGCAAGGCCCGCCGCATGTTTGAAATGGCCGAACGCTTCGGCTGTCCCGTCGTGACCCTCATCGACACCCCCGGCGCCTACCCGGGCCTGGCCGCCGAGGAACGCGGGCAGGCGGAGGCGATTGCCGTCAATTTGATGGCGCTCTCGGACCTGGCCGTGCCGGTCATCTCGGTGATCGTGTCGGAAGGCGGCAGCGGCGGCGCGCTGGGCCTGGGCGTCGCGGACCGCATCTACATGCTGGAGAACGCCATTTACTCCGTCATATCTCCCGAAGGATGCGCCGCCATTTTGTGGAAGGATGCGGCGCGTGCTCAGGAAGCGGCGTCGGCGCTGAAGATGACCGCGGATGAATTATTGAAACTGGGCATCATCGACGGCGTCATTCCCGAACCTCTCGGCGGCGCCCATCGCGGCCTCGAATCCGCCGCGGCGGAAATCCGCCGGACCCTGCAGGCGGCCATGACGGAACTTTCCCGGGAGCCGCTTGACCGGATGCGGGACAGCCGCCGCGCGCGGTTCCGGCGTTACGGAGCGGCCTGATGGCGGCGTCGAAACGGCTGGTCGGCATCATCGTAGGCGGAGGCCCGGCGCCCGGAATCAACGGCGTCATCAGCGCCGCGACCATCGAGGCGCGCAACACCGGCTGGGAGGTCATCGGGTTTCTGGACGGATACAAGCACCTCGTGGGGCCCAATCCCGAAGTGATGCCGCTGGACATATCCGACGTCAGCCGGATCCACAACAGGGGCGGGTCCCTCCTGCGGACTTCCCGCACCAACCCCGGCAAGGATCCCGAAAAATTGAAACAGGTCGTCGACCATCTTCTTCGGATCGGCGTCACCGACCTCATCTCCATCGGCGGCGATGATACCGCCTTCACCGCCTCCCGGGTTTCCGCCGTCGCCCGGGAGGAACGCCGCGCGGATTTCCGGGTCGTTCACGTGCCCAAGACCATCGACAATGACCTGCCCCTCCCGGAGGGCACTCCGACCTTCGGATACGAGACCGCCCGGCAGGTCGGGTCGGTCATCGTCCAGAATCTGGCGGAAGACGCCCGCAGTATCGGCCGGTGGTTTCTCGTGGTGGCGATGGGCCGCAAGGCCGGACATCTCGCTCTGGGGATCGGCAAGGCCTCCGGGGCGACGGTAATTTTGATCCCGGAGGAATTCGATTCGGCCGTCCGGCTCGACACCGTCGCCGACCTGGTCGTGACGTCCATCCTCAAACGGCTCGCCGGCGGCCGGAACTACGGCGTGGCGGTCCTGGCCGAGGGCCTTCTCGAAAAAATGGACCCGGCGGACCTTCAGCACTTGGACGAAGTCCCCCGGGACGAGTTCGGGCACATGCTCTTGTCGGAAGTCAAATTCGGCGCGATCGTCAAGCACCGGGTGGAACAGCGCCTCGCCGAAATGGGGATCAAACTCCGCATGATCGACCACGTGGTCGGATATGAAGTCCGGTGCGCGCATCCCGTCGCTTTCGACATCGAGTACTCCCGGCACCTCGGCTATGCCGCGGTGGAACTTTTGAAGCAGGGCCGCAGCAACGTGCTCGTGTCGATCCAGGGAAACTTCATAACCCCCATCGCCTTCGATCAGATCATCGACCCGGCTACCGGCAAAATGGGCGTCCGGATGGTGAACATATCCTCGATCCATTACCGCATCGCCCGCAAATACATGATCCGGCTGGAACGAACCGACTTGGAAGATCCCGAAAAGCTCGGAAAGCTGGCGGCCCTGGCCAAGATGACCCCCGAGTCGTTCCGTCAGCGCTTTGAACCCCTCACGCGCCTTGCCTCATCCTGATGCTTGATGCCTGACCTCTGCGTCTCCGCCGCCGCGGACCTTCCCGGCGCGCGCCTGTTGTTCGGGAATCCCTCGCAGACGCTGACCGGCGTGACGATCGACAGCCGCGACCCGGACATCCGGGGGAAACTTTTTGTGGCGCTCAAGGGTGAGCGATTCGACGGGCATGAATTTCTGGCTCAGGCCGCCGCGGCCGGCGCGGGCGCGGTCCTGATCGAGCCGAGGGGGGCTGAAATCGCCAAGTCTCTCCGCGAGTCCGGGCTGGGCGCCGCGGTTTCGGCGCCCGACACGCCGGCCGCGCTGGGAGAACTGGCGCGGCGGCATCGCGCCGGACTCGGAACAAAAATCGTGGCGATCACCGGATCGAACGGCAAGACCAGCGCCAAGGAATTCGTGTCGGCGCTGCTCTCGACAACCTATCGGACAGTCGCGGCGCCCCGGAGCTTCAACAACGCGATCGGCGTTCCCCTCACCCTGCTGTCGATGACCGAAAAAACCCAAGCCGGAGTCCTGGAAATCGGGATGAACCATCCCGGCGAGATCGCCGCGCTCACGCGCATCGCCGACCCCGATCTCGTCGCGATCACCTCCGTCGCGCCGGCCCATGCCGGATTTTTTTCCGGACTCCGGGGAATCGCCCGCGCCAAATCGGAAATTCTGACGGCTGCGCGGGCCGGCATCCCCGCGTTTCTGCCGATCGATTCGCCGTTCTTCCCGTTTCTGAAGGCGCGCGCGAAACGTCAATCCGTCATTTCCTTCGGCCGCGCGCCCGGGGCAAATTGGCGGATCGGAAACGTCCGCGAGGGCAGGACCGCGATCGCATTCGATGCGGGGGACCGGTCGTTCCGATGCCCGGACATGGGCGCGCACCAGATCCAGAATGTGCTTCTGGCCATCGCCATCGCCTCTCATTTCGCCGTGCCTTTAAAAAAAATCAGGTCGGCGGTCTCCCGTCTGCGCCTTCCGGCCGGCCGCGGCGTTGTCCTGCGGGCCGGGCCGCATCTCATTGTCGACGACAGTTACAACGCCAATCCAGAATCGATGCGAGCTGCCATCGAAAGGGCGCGGCGGCTGAGCCGGAAGTTTGGAATGCGGCTGGTCCTGGTCTTGGGCGACATGCTGGAACTCGGCCGATATACCGCCAAATACCACAGAGAACTGGGTGTTGTGGCCGGCGGCGCCCAGCCTGATCGTCTGTACTTTATCGGCGCGGAATCCAAATGGTTCCAAAGGGGATACGAGTCCAGCGGCGCCAAATGTTCGTCCGTTCGGTTTTCCAATACGTCGAAGGACATTGAAGAAGACCTGTTCGAATTGATCCATTCTCGAAAAAGAACGCTCTTTCTCTTTAAGGCTTCCCAGCGAATGAAATTGGAAAAATTAGTCAATTTTGTCTGTCAAGGCACTATCAAAAAGTCAAAGCAATGACGTTCCAGAATTTTTAAAGAGTATCTGAATTAGTTGTTATTTCCTGCAATACAGTATGTTATATATGTTTTTCTGTAGATTGTGCCGATAGTACAGTTATTGCAGTACATAAGGTCGGAGTAGCTGGGTTCCAGCTATCCGAACCGCTGAAGAGAGATTTGCCAAAGGAGGCATTGTGATGATTCGTACTCGCAAGGAAAAAGGATTCACGCTGATTGAACTTCTGGTGGTGGTCACCATCATCGGAATTTTGGCGGCGGCGGCCATTCCGAAACTTATGGCGGCAATGGACAAGGCTCGGCTTGGACGTTGCAAGTCTGACGCGGCGGCTGTTCGCGGCGCAGCGCAGATGTACAACATGGATAAGGGTAACTGGCCGACAGGTCTATCGGCAATGGCCACGGAGTACCTTCCGGTTTCACCTCCTCCCGGCCCGACGACGGAGGCGATGGGATGGGCGGTGGCCAGCGCCGGCGGTGATTACACGATCACATGCCGAGGCACAGGCGCTGGGTGCTACGTCTATTTTCAAGCCTCAACCGGTGTGATGAACACGGGCGGGACGAGTTGCCCGTAAAGGTCTAACCGGTTCTACTCCAAGCGCGCGGGAAGGCTGCTTAGGGGCGCATCCGTTGTAGGGAGGGGTTGTGCTTGCGCTCATTCTGATCGCCCATTTTCTAGTCGCGCTGATCTTCAGCGGTTATACAGACAACTGGAAACTATTTGATTTCTGGTGGGGAGGGGGCGCCGTCATGTGCGGCGCCCTTCTTCTTGGCCGTCATCCTGTCCGGATTCACTTCCTCAGTTTTTTTCTCATCCCGGCCCTCCTGATTCTCCTGACGGGCCGTGTTTTTGCCGCGACGGCTGTACACGCCTGCGGCTGGTGGCTGATCGCTTTATCCCTCTTCATCCTCCTGCCCACCCTTCTCGCGGGTCGGCATGACTTGCCGGCGGCCCTTTTTACGGCCCTCCGCTGGTGCGGGGCAATCTTGACGATTCTCTATGCCATCCAGATTCAAATGAACGCGCAGGGCCGGGGCATTGGGCTCATGCGAAGCGCCGAGGCGCAGATTCTGCTCGGCGGTCTGGCCGGGAGCCTTCTCGCAGCACGCCTCGGCCGGGTCAGCCGCTCCGCGGCCCCAGGTGCCGGCGTCTCTGACGCCGGCCGGGTCACCCGGTGGGCGTGGTCGGCCGTCCTGTGCGCCGGAATCCTTCTCAACGGCAGCCGCTCGGGACTGCTTGGCCTGGGACTGGTATTCCTCGCGTATCTCTGGATCCACTTGTCCGCGCGGCGCATGGCGGTGGCGGTGGGCGCCGCCGCCCTAGCGGCGGTTCTTGCCTTGACGGCGGCGCGGGTCGAAATGAATCCATTGGCGGAACTCCGGCCCCGGATTTTTTTTATGGCTCTGAACATTTTTTCAAATGATCCGGGCGGATCTGGCCTGGGAATGTTTTCCACGGAAATGATGTCCAGAGAGTTCCCGGTGACGGATCCGCGGATCCTGGCGCAGTTTGCCAGGATCAACCACCACGCGCACAATGTGCTTCTGCAGTGGGCGGCGGAAAGCGGCATCCTGGGCATCGCGACGTGCCTGGCGTTTCTAATCTGCGCCGCGCGGCTCGTTCAAAGATGCGCCGCCGCGCCGGGCGCGGACTGGCCGCGCCGCGCCGGCCTCATCTGGGCGCCCGCGTTTATTTTCGAACTCATGGTCAACATTACAGAAACTCTAGCGCCGATCCGCTGGATGGGACTGGTCGGTCTGGTCGCTCTGACGGCGGATGTGTCCGTGGTCATGATGCGCAGGTCGACGGCGCTGTTTCGACTCTCCGTGGTGCTCGTCGGCGCCTTTCTACTCTACACGGGCATCCAGGACCTCTTCGCCCGACAGTCGATGCGCGCCGGCATGAATGAGGAATCGGCGGAAAGACTTCCGGAAGCGATGGCGTCCTACGAAGAATCGGCCCGGCTCAGGCCGTGGGACGAACAGCCGCGCCTCCACCTCGCCCAGGCGGCGGTCCGGGCCGGCCATGCCGATCTGGCCGACCGGTCGATCGAGTCCGCGTTGGAAAGGAGTGAAAATCCCTCAGCGGTTCTCTACCACGGCTCCCGGATGTACCGGATACTGGCCGGTGCCGAATCCCGCGGGCCATTCTACCAGAAGGGCCGGCAGTTCATTCTGTCCCTGGGCCAACTTCAGACCTGTGACCAGCCCATGGCCATGGAGGCGGCGGACTGGTCGCGCACGGAACGGGAACGCGACTGGCGATTTCACCGGGTCCTGCAGTTTGAGCCCCGCGCCGCGCGGGTCTATGACCGCATGGCGGATGCCGCGCATCTTGCCGGAAGGGCCGGCCCCGCGGAGAAATATTCGGAATTGGCCGCCCTGATCCGGGAATTTTACGGGCCTCAGGTCCGGCAAAAATTTCTGGAGTACTCGATTTTTAACAAAAACAGCGCCCGGTACGACGCCTGGCTGCTGTCCCGTTCCGGACCGGAGGGTTGATTGACAATCTGGGCCAGCCTGTAACATACTTTTTTCATGTTCCGGCGTAGTTTGCCGCTGTCCCTGATGCTGCCCCTCATCGGGCTTCTTGTGATCCTGATGCTCGCCATCTCTTTTGACCTCTGGGCAAAACAGCACCTGCCGCCCATGCGGGCGCTCTCGGCCGGCCTGGTCGGGCTGGTGGCGGCATGGCTGATTGTCTCGGTCTATTTCCAGATTCGCCGACGGGTCCTCACTCCCCTTCGGGAACTCCGGCGAAAATTACAGCGCGCCCGGTACGATCAGCTGGAGACGGTCCCGCCGTCTCCGGCCGGGGACGAGATCGCGGACGTGATAGACGGCTACAACCGGATGGTCGCGGCGCTGACGAACGAACGCGCTGACCGCGCACGCCTCGAACAGGAACGGGCGCTTCAGTCTCAGCTCGCGGCGCTCGGCCTGCAGAGCGATGGTCTTGTCCATGAACTCGCCTCGCCGCTCTCGGCGCTTTCGACGCTGTCCAAACTTGCGGCGGAAGGCGATCCGGAGGCATTGAAGACCATCGCGCGGGAAATCCCGGCGCTCGCGGAGCGGCTCCGGAGGTTCATGAATCACTTCCGAAACCGTCAGGTCACTGTGAGGCCGCTGATGCTCGATCGCATCGTTCAAGAGAGATTGGGAATTCTTCAGCGGGGGGAAATTTCCTGCGAACAAAAGCTTTCGGAAAACATCCCGGTGCTCTCCGATCAGGTCCTGCTGTCGGAAATCCTCGACAACCTCCTGAATAACGCCCTCCGGCACGCGAAATCCAAAGTGTCGGTCGAATGCGGCCTGGAGGCGGGGTCGGCCTGGCTGATCGTCACGGACGACGGGCCGGGCGTTTCTTCGAAACATGCCGAAAAACTGTTCCGGCCATTTTTTACGACGGCGGCCGGCGGCCACGGTCTTGGCCTCTACATTTCCCGACTGTGGGCCGTGGCGCTCGGCGGACGCCTCGATCTGGACGCCGCATCGCATCCCACCCTCGGCGGCGCATCGTTCCGTCTGACCCTGCCCGTCCACTAACACGCCAACGCCGAATGGAGAATAAGGATATTCGGCGGCGCCGATTTTCGTGGCTTCTCATGGCGATCTTGGCCGCCCTTGCCGTCTTTTCCGGCGGATTCTGGATGGATGATTTTGGCGTGGTCTGGGATGAGCCGACCTACGTTTTTTATTCAAGCCGGTATGCCCGCTGGCTGACGACGATTCCGGATTCCCTGCGGTCTCCAACCCGGGACGAGATTTTGCTGGAGGATCAAGTCAGGGATGTTCATCCGGAAGGCTGGAAGATATTTCACGGTCTGTTTGAATTCATCCACGGCGGATCCGGCGATGTCCGCGCGGGAAGGGCCGGCACAACGGCCTTTGTCCTTGTGGGGATACTGTGTCTGTATGGACTTTTGATCAGATTTGGATTTTCCCAGGCCCTCGCCTTTTGGTTTTCCCTGATCTGGCTTCTTGAACCGCACCAGTTTGCCTTTTCCCACCTGGGAACCCTGGAAGGCGCAACGGTGGCTTGCCTGATGGCGGGGACTTATTTTCTCGATGGGGTTCTTTTTCCGAAGGAAGCAGGGGATGAGGGAAACCCCAGCAAAATCTTGATGGGGTATCTTCTGGGCGGAGTGTTTGCGGGTCTGGCCATTTCCTTCCGGGAAACAACACTGCCTTTGATCGGGGTGTGGTGCATATTTCTTCTGTTTTCGCCGCGTCTTCCACTGACCCTGCGCGGGTCGGGGACGGTCCTCTTCCTGCTGGCGGCCGGTTCGCTGTTTTTGTCGCTCAATCCCCTCGTCTGGGATGACCCCTTGACGCACGTTTTAATCTTGATTCAGCAGTGGGTGGATCGCCGGCAAATTCTCCCGGTCCTCCCGGAAAATTTTCTTGGCGTCCATTATCCCCTGGGAAATCCTCCCTGGTATTACGGGTGGGTGTACCTCCTGGCCACCCTGCCCACACCCTGGGTTCTCCTCGGCGTTCTCATCCTGATGAAAACACGCAGGGCGGGGCCTGCCCAATGGAAATTACGGACAATCCTCGGTCGAAGAGGCGTCTTTCATTTTTTTTCTTTCCTGGTTTTGCCGCTTATTTTTTCTCTGCCGGACACCCCAAAATGGGATGGCGTCCGGCTCCTCTTTCCATCCATTTTTTTTGGCTGGCTGGCCATCCTGTGCGGCCTCAAGAAATATTTTGAATCCCGCCTGGCGTTCATCGCCGGTGCGAACTGCCTCTACTTGACGCTTACTCTCCTCCTGTTTCATCCCTGTCAGTTGTCCTACTATAACCTCTGGGCAGGCTCGCTTCGGGGCGCGAGTTCCATCGGTCTCCTCCCGACGTACTGGTGGGATGGAACCCACGAACGGGATATCATCCAATTGGCCCGTGAATTCAAGTCGGATCAACTCACCATTCTCGGCGCCCTACCGGGATTGATGACGCATTACGCCCGTCGGCTTGCAGGGCAGGGGATTCAAATGCCCGATTGGAAGCTGGACGAGCCGGAGACCGCGGATTTTGTCTATACTCAGAACCGCCCCGGAGTGTTGCAGGCCTATGGGTTTCGAGAAGAGGACTGGGAATGGATCCGGGGCAGAACCCTTCAGGGTGTCTGGATCGCGGGGTTATGGAAGAAAAAAGATCGTGCGCCTCAAACGCAGAGTCAAAAAAATAACTGAAGACACGAGAACCAGAAGAAAGAGCAGGCACCCCAGCGTCAGGGATGCCGGGCGGTACCGGAACAGAACCGTGTGAGCGCCGTGGGCGAGGGGAATTCTATAAAAGACGGCGTCGGCGGAAACATCCGGATGGAAAGGGATTCCATCCAGGATGACCTGCCAACCTGGGTAAAGAATCATCCTCCAGATCAGTTCTCCCCGATCCTCCGTGACGTTGAGAGTCAACCGCAGTGAATTGAGACCTTCATCTTTGGATAGAATGACGCCACCGGAGACGTCCACGACAGGTCGGGCGTCTTTTGCGAACGAAACCCGGAGGTGGTTGGGATTGGGCTCGTGCCAGGCCCGATGGGGACCGATCCACTCCACGATTCCGCCGACTCCCGCCTCCTTCAAGACCGCCGGATCCGGCGAACGAAGCGTATGGACACGGGGATCGGCGGGACCATCCATATGTTCCGCCTTCAAGAACAGGCGGTGATATCTGCGCGTCACCAGAATGTCGTACCCGTCAAAGGAGGGTATGCGCCATGCGGCCGGCAGATTGTACAGGCGGACCGGGTAAATGCCCGCAATCCGGTAAGGGGCCAATACCGGATCGGACAGCCTGGCGGAAACTTCGGGATGCCTCAAAGCGGGAAGGGCCGGCAGGACGGCATTGGATAAAAGATAGGAATAACTATGGAAATACAGTTGGATGAGAAATAAGGCAAAGAGGCAGATTTGCGGGATGCCGCCGATCCGGAATCGCTCAACCGCCCAATCCCACCCGCATCCGGCAAGCAGAGGCAGAAAAAAATGGGAGAGCATCAGCCAGCGGCTGTTCTGGCGCAGAAGCGAAAAAATATTCCACGACGGAAGCGGCAGGAAGGCGGCCGCCAGGACGCCTGTCATCCCCAGAATTCCGATCACCCACACGGCTTTCCGTTGGCCGGTGTTCCGGAATGACAGAAACACGCAAAGCAGGGGGAGCCAGCCAAAAAACAGCGATTGCTCCCAGTACTCCCAGATTTCGCCCGACCAGGTTCCCTCGATCAAGCTTCCAAAAAACTCGGGCATGACAAGGAGGACAAGCTTGGACAGGGGGAACATGATCGCGGGCGCAAGCTCGGCCTGATGCGCCTCGCCCAGAAATTCCAGGAAGGTCAGGAGTTGAGGCGCGGACCAGAAGAAACTCAGCAGAAGTGACAGGGCCAGGTAAAGCAGGAAGGAACGACTTCGGAAAGTCAGAATGCCCCACCCGGCCAGCGCGATCATGCCCAATCCATAAACCGGGGGGTAACCGGCGAGGAAAAAAAAGGCAAATACAATGCTGGAGAACAATATCCAGAACGGACGAGATTCCCCCTCATGGGCGATCCTCCTCCAGGCCATGGAGACCGCCCCAAATACGACGGGAAGGAGGGAAAAAGCTCGAAGAAAGGGAAGCTGTCCGGAGAATATTCTCAAAAGATAATAATGTCCCAGAAGGAAAGTCAGGCAGGCGAGAATGGACCCGGAGACCGAGATGTTCATGGTGTATCGTGAAAAAATAAAATAGGCGGCCCCTGCCAGCCAGAAGAGCAGGCCGATCTCTATCCAGAGCGCCCTTTCAGGGGCAAAAAAAAGATAGATCCAGAACGTCGGGAAAAGCATGCCGTCCTGCAGGGCGGCGAACTGGGGCCATCCGCAAAAAAGGTACGGATTCCACAGCGGGGATTCACCCCCGGCCAGGGCGGAAATGGCGAATGCTCGTCTCGGCAGAAATTCGATTTCGGTATCAACACCCAGGGGTATTGCGCCGGTCCAACCGGGCAGAACCACGAGGAATATATCCGCGGCCAACAGGATGAGAAGGAAGGACATGGTGGAGTATTTCGAAGATTTCACGTAACTATTACCAGGTCGTCATTCCCGCGAAAGCGGGAATCCAGACTAATCGCAAAGCAATCTGGATTCCCGCTTTCGCGGGAATGACAGATCCGGGGCGGAGATGACGGAGAGGGCTGAATAGTAACGAGTTCACTTCAATTCTTTTTCCGGGCCTCAAGCTCCGCCGCCCGCTCGAAATGCGGGATGGCCCGGGCCGGGTCTCCGCTCCGCGCGAGCGCGTTCCCGAGGCGAGTGTGGGCCCCGGAGAAGTCCGGCGAGAGTTCGAGGACCTTTTCGTAGTGCCGGATAGCCTCCGCGGTTTCTCCGAGCCCGTCCAGGACCATGGCCAGATTCATGTGAGCCAGCATGTGGGCGGGATTCAGATCGATCACGGCCCTGTACTGCGGGATCGCCTCATCCGCGCGGCCGGCCGCGACAAGCGCGGATGCGAGTTGATGGTGCGCGAACTCATTGCCCCGCGTGACCCGGACGGCATTCCCGAAAAGCGATACGTTGTCGCGCCAGATATCGACGTACGATCGGGTGGAGAAAACCAATCCGGCCGCCGCCATCACTGCGAGCGCCGCGGCCGCCGGTCTGAGAGCCGGCCGGCGATCGAGCAGATCCGCCGCGCCCCAGACGGCGGCGATCATGAGGCCGACGTGCGGAAGATAGGTAAACCGGTCCGCGTGGGAGATGGTTGACAGACCGATGACGGGCGTCAGCGCGACGACATACCATGCCCAGCCCGTGAAGAGAAACGGCCGGGGTTTGAGTTGCCGAAGGGTGAAGGCGGTGATTCCAATGAGAAGGAAGACCGCGGAGGCCGCCGCGGCGGTTGACACGGGCACGGCCGGGTAAAAGATCGCGAGACCCGAGGGCCAGAATGTTTTCTGCAGATAGACGGCATAGGCCACAGCCGCGCGCGCGAGTGTTTCGCCGAGATCCGCCGGTTTGAAGGCGAGGTCGTGCGCGATGTTCAGCGTGATCCAGCCGGAAATCGCGGAGAGCGCGATCAGCGGAACTTTTTCGAGAATCTGCCGCCGGCCGAGCGGCCATCGGTCGAGAAGCAGAAGGAGGATGGGCAGCGTCACGGCCATGGGTTTGCTCATGAGCGCAAGGGCGAATCCGAAGGTTGTGAGCGCGTAGAAGCCGGCCCCCGGGCGGCGGACGTAAGAGAGCCAGGCGTGCATGGACGCCAATGAAAAAAACACGCAGAGCACGTCCTTCCGTTCCGCGATCCAGGCCACCGATTCAACCCGAAGCGGATGGACCGCAAAGAGCGCGGCCGCGACGGCGGCGAGCGCGGTCCTGCCCGTGAGCCGGGTCAGGAGCCAGAAGAGAAGGACGGCGTTCAACTGATGGATGACCAGGCTGGTGAGATGATGGCCGGCCGGCCGGAGGTCGAAGAAGGAGACATCGAGAAGATGCGATAGGAATGAGATCGGCCGCCAGTAATCGGCGTGGATGGAATCGAAGAGCAGATCGGCCGAAAAGGCCCATCGAACGGATTCGGCGGTCAGGCCCCGCTGGACGTGGGGGTTGTCAAAGACGTAGAGGTCGTCGTCGAGATTGATGAAGTCGTTGTGGATGACGTTCCAGAACGCGGCATCGACGAGCAGGAACAGCGCAAGGCAAATCCAGAGGCGGCGGGAAAAGAGTGAATTCAGGCGGGCCTCAGAATCCGTTGATCATCTCGTCATTCCCGCGAACGCGGGAATCCAGATGATCGCCGGGCGGACTGGATTCCCGCGTTCGCGGGAATGACGCGGAAGGCTGAATCGTAACCATTATTTCTTCATAAACTCGATCGCGTCCCGGAACTCCTGGGGGACCTCCACGCCGTCGTTCTCGAAGGCCTTGATGCGCGTTTCGAGTTCCTGGATTTGTTTGGTACGGAGATTGTTGTCCTTGTAGAGATGCTTTTCAAAGGCCGGGAATTTGCCGAGGCCTTCCCGGATCCGCCGCGCGAACGGGACGAACTTGAAAAAGATCCCGCGGCAGATGTTGTTGAGCTTCTGGACGCCCTCCTTTTCGAAGGTCATCCATTCCTTGTAGTTCGCGGCGAACTTGTCGCCGACGGCTGGGTACTTGTCGAACATCTCCTTGCACTTTTCCTTTTCGTCCTCGGTGAGTTCCGTGTTTTTCTTGTAGAAGCTCACGTAGTCGAAGTACGCCCCCGTGAGGCCGCCCTCGGCGGGGTTCGCCCAGTTGTAGCCGGCGATGGTCTTGCCGAGGTTCCAGCGGAACTTGGCGAAGACGTCCATCAGGATGTCTTTGAGGTCGCCCTGCAGAAGCGTCGGCAGGACGATCCGCGCGCGGGTTTCCTTGCTCCGGCCGTCCAGTTCCTGCCAGCAAATGGCCTGAGACCCGGAGGAGGGCAGTAAAATGAAGTTCGGCCGGACTTCCTTGTCGACGAAATAGGCTTTGTCCTGCGCCACCACCTTCACGTCCCGCACGAAGACGCGGTAATCGAGCTTGAGAATGTCGGCCACGGCCGCCGCGAGTTTTTCCTTGGTCAGGATTTTCTTTTCAAGACCCGTGCCGCAGAAATCCTTGCAGAGGATCGGGAAATTGAATGCGGGGCCGCCGGCGCACATCCGGACGGCGCTCTTGGCGAGGTGGTCGATCTCGTAGGCGACAAGGCCGAACGTGGCGTCGTCCGTGTAGACTTTGACTTCGTCCTCGCCGCGCTTGACCACTTCCTGAAACGTCTCCCCGAGTTCGGTCGAACTCGGGCCTTCCTTGCCTTCGAACACCCGGTGGAGCCACTCGTCGGCGAAATAGATCGGAAAATCGTCGCTGATCTGGGTGTAGGGAATTTTGGGCAGGGTGTCCAGGTCGTCCGGCTCGATCATCCGCTCGTCGAGGAGGCCGTAGCGTAGGAGCAATTTTCCCTCGGCGGGGAACGCGGCGGGATTTTCGAAATAGGACCGGACGGCGTTCCGGTAGACTTTCCAGTAGTTGGCCGAAAGCTCGTTCTTGACCTTCCGCGCGTCTCCCGTAAAGTCTAATTTGTTCTCGAGTCCCTTGTAGGCCTCGATGACGGCCTCGAGCTTGGTCTTGACGTCGTCCTCCACGTTGAAACTCTTCATGAAAAGCGGGAGCGTGTCCTTGATGACCGTCCCGCCCTTCCCGGCCGCGGCGGCTTCCCGCGCCGCCGCCTCCCGCTCGGCGGTTTTGCGGTCCTCCTCCTCTTTCTTTTCCATCTCCGTCACCACTTTCCGGAAACTTCCTGACAGGCGCGGCGGCGGCACGCCCCAGAGGTCTTCGTAGATGGACACCATGGGCCGGGCGCTGCGGCAGATGCTGTGGAGAAGCTCGTCCAGCGGCGCCTTCAGGGCGGCCAGGTCCTCCTTTTTGGAAACGGCTTCAGTCAATTCCAGCAGATCGGACAGGATGCTGTTCGATTTTCCGATGTAGGCCTCCACGGCGTCGTCGACGGCGTCCTTCTGCGAGAGAAACAGGGCGTTCACGGCGGGGAGCTTGGACGCGAGGCGCTGGGCGATGAAGACGACGAGGGACGGGTCGGTTTCAATCATGGATGCAAAATGGCCTTCAACGTCGGACATGAGCTTCCTGAAAAAATCAGCCTCCCGGATCTCGGCCGTGCGGACGGTCTTGCCGCCGTACTTGACGCCGATGGCGTCCGAATGGTCCTTCTCGAGAATCGTCGGCCCGATTTTCTTGGGGAGTTGGTCGGCTTTCGACAGAATCTGGTATATCTTCTGGCCGCGCTGGAAGGCCTTGGAATTTTTGTCGTCAAATTTCACCTGGGAAAACATGGTTTGTTTTTCAAGAGCCTCCGCGGCGTGAATGGCGAGGATCAGGCAGGAATTGTCGTACAGCCTCTGAAAAATCTTGAGGAGGCGGTTGGCTTCGGAGACGTCCTGAAGGGATATGGTGTATCGTTTGAGGATGTTTCTCGAAAAGTCGAGGCCGAGTTTCGGTGTGCGGGCGATCATGCCCTGGAACGCGCCGTCGACGGCGGCGAATTTGGTGACTTCGGTGTTCTCGATGACCCGGACCGACGCGGTGCGGGGGAGCTGAAGGAGAAACGCGAGTTCGCCGAAGGGCCCGGGCGTTTCGATGGTGGCGACCCGGCTTGATTTGCGGATCAGCTCGTCCTTCGACTTGGGCGGCGGCATCTGGTCGCAGACGAGGATTTCGAGCTTGCCGGTGTTTAAAAGATAGAGCTCCTTGCTCGCTTCGCCCTGCAGACAGATGACGTCGCCGGGCTCGAACTTGAGCTTCTCGGGTTTCGGCATCGCCGCGGCTTTGCCGTCGCCCTTCGCGGTCTCCTCAGCCACCGGACATCCACTGGGCGGAGAAAATCAAAGAATCAGGTCGGTAAAAGGGGGCATATAAGCTCTTCCCCCCTTGAGGGGGAAGGTGGATGGGGGGTATCGGCACGGCGCTTTTGTGGAACCCCCCTCCCAACCTCCCCCTCAAGGGGGGAGGAGTTTTTACAAAACCACTGTTCACCGGCCGATTACAAATCAAACGCGTTCCCCGTTGGCGGCCGATGCGGTGTCCTGCCGATGCAGGAGGCGGTTACAGCCGTTCACGTATGCCTTCGCGGAGGCTTCGATGATGTCGGTCGACGCGCCCTTGCCTTTCACCACATGGCCCTTGCACTTCAATTTCACGGTGACTTCGCCCATGGCGTCCTTGCCCTTGCTCACGGCGCGGATGGCGTAGTCAAGAAGCGCGATGTCCATCTTGAGGACCAGGTCGACCGCGTTGTAAACGGCGTCGATCGGGCCGTCTCCCCAGGCCGACTCCTGCAGAACGTCGTCGCCGTGCTTCAGCCGGACGGTCGCGGTAGGGATGGTGTGGGTTCCGCTGGAGACGTGGACGTAGTCCAGCGCGTAAATGGGCGGCAGTTTGCCGACTTCGTCCTCAACGATCGCCTCGAGGTCTTCGTCGTAGATTTCTTTTTTCTGGTCCGCGACTTTCTTGAACCGCTCGAAAGCCTTGTCCAGCTGTTCGTCGCCCAAGTGATAGCCCATCTCCTCCATGCGGGTCTTGAAGGCGTGCCGGCCGGAGCGGCGGCCGAGCACGATGGAGGACTCGGACCAGCCGATGTCCTCGGGGCGCATGATCTCGTAGGTCAGCTTGTCCTTCAGGACGCCGTCCTGGTGGATGCCGGACTCGTGCGCGAACGCGTTCGCGCCGACGATGGCCTTGTTCGGCTGGACGGGGATGCCCGTGAGGGTCGAGACCAGCCGGCTGGCGCGGAAAATTTCCCGGGTGTTGATCCGGGTTTCGCAGTCGAAGAGGTCCCTGCGGGTCCGGAGGGTCATGACGATTTCCTCCAGGGAGGCGTTGCCGGCGCGCTCGCCGATGCCGTTGACGGTGCACTCGACCTGGCCGGCGCCGGCGAGGACCGCGGCGAGAGAATTGGCGGCGGCCAGTCCGAGATCGTTGTGGCAGTGGACGCTGATGACGGCGCGGCCGATGTTGGGGACGTTCTGGCGGATGTGCGTGATGAGGCTCAGAAATTCCGGCGGCGTGGTGTAGCCGACGGTGTCCGGGATGTTGACGGTCGTCGCGCCGGCGTCGATGACGGCGGTCAGGACTTGCACGATGTAGTTCCGGTCGGTCCGGCAGGCATCTTCGCACGAAAATTCGACGTCCGGCAGTTTGGACTTGGCGTGCTTGACGGCTTCGACGGCCATGCCAAGAATTTCCTCCCGGCTCTTTTTGAATTTCCGGGCGATGTGGATGTCGCTGGTCGCGATGAAGGTGTGAATGCGCGGAGATTCCGAATGCTTCACGGCGTCGTAACAGGCGTCGATGTCCTTGCGGAGCGCCCGGGCAAGTCCCGCGACGGTCACGTCCTTGATCTCGCGGGCGATTCGCGAGACGGCCTCGAAGTCGCCGGGGCTGGAGATTGGGAATCCGCCCTCGATGATGTCGACTTTGAGCCGCGCGAGGGCGTGCGCCACCTGGATTTTTTCCTCGACATTCAGGCTCGCGCCCGGCGACTGCTCGCCGTCCCGGAGCGTGGTGTCGAAAATGCGGATGATCCGGCTCATGAATGCGCCTCCTCTCCGGAAGCAACCGGGCGCGGTTTTCTAATGCCGGCCATGATCAGAAGTTGGATCACGGGGCCGGAGAGGACGTAAACGAAGCAGAAGGAGGAGATGGCGACGTCGGGTTTGGAGATGAAGATGAAAATCAAGAAGACGATCGCGATCAGCAGCCGCGCCGGCACCCGCCCGCCCCACTTCAGGCCCTTGAAACTGGGATACCGAATGTTCGATACCATCAAAAACGCCAGCACCAGACATGACCAGGGGGCGACCACGCCCGCGTGGGTCGCGCCCGGAAAGATGCTTTCCTCCAGAAGAACCAGCGAGATCGCGCCGGCCGCGGCGGCGGGAGTCGGCAGGCCGTTGAAGTAGGCGGTGTCGGAGGTGGAGTCGTAGGCGTTGAATCGGGCCAGGCGGATCGCGCCGCAGGCGACGAAGACAAACGCGCAGACCCAGCCGATCTTCGGCAGATCCTCCAGCCAGCGGAAATAGAGGAGGAAGGCCGGGGCCATGCAAAAGGAGAGGAGGTCCGCCAGGGAGTCGAACTCGACGCCGAATTCGCTCGTGGTGTTCGTCAGCCGCGCGATCCGCCCGTCCAGGCCGTCGGCCAGGCCGGCGATCACGAGAGCGATGCAGGCGTCCAGATAGCGGTCACGGTAGGCCAGGACGATGGCGTAAAATCCGCAGAGCATGTTGGCCAGGGTAAAGAGACTGGGCAGAAGATAGACGCCGCGCCGGATGGAAAATTTGTAGCGCCATTTTTGCATGGGACTGCCGTCCATCAGACGCTGGCGAGAACCGTGCGCGCGGCGCGGACGTGCTCGCCCGGCTTGACCCGGATGTCGGCCCGGACCGGCAGATACAAATCCATGCGGGAACCGAATTGGATGAGGCCGTACCGGCGGCCTCGCTCGACGCGGTCGCCGACCGACACGTCGCAGACGATCCGCCGCGCCAGCCAGCCGGCAACCTGATGGGCCAGACACTTGACGCCGTCCGGGCGCTCGATGCCGACGCTCATCCGCTCGTTGTGCAAACGCGCCTCGGGCCGGTCGGCTTTGAAAAACGCGCCTGGCCGGTAGTCGGTGTGACGGACGGTGCCGTCCATCGGCGCGGTGTTGATGTGAACGTCGAGGGGCGTCATGAAAATGCTGATGCGGCGGGCCATCTCCTTCAGAAACACCGGTTCCTCCTCCTCGACAATTTCGATGACGAATCCTCCGGCTGGCGAAAGAATCACCGCCCCGTCGGCTTCAGGGGGCGGCGCGGGCAGACGGAAGAAAAGGCCGACCAGAAACGCCGCCGCGGCGCACGCGGTCGCGGGCCACCCCGGGCCGATGAACAAGAGAGAGAGCACGGCCGCGGCGCAGATGGGAACGATGAATTTCAGCCCCTCCGGCGCCATGTCGAACCCCGCGGGGCCTAATCCTCCCCGGTCTCCGTGCGGCGCCGCCGGATCCAGGACATCATCGACCGGACGCTTTCCCCGACCGTTTCGATCTGGTGGGCCTTGTGCCGGGCTCGCATCGAATTAAAGACAGGCCGGCCGACCTCGTTTTCCAGCATCCACTCCCGGGCGAACTGGCCAGTCTGGATTTCGTTCAGGATTTTCTTCATTTCGGCTTTGGTCTCGTCCGTAATGATCCGCGGGCCCCGGCTGTAGTCGCCGAATTCGGCGGTGTCGGAACACGAGTATCGCATCCAGGATATGCCGCCCTCCTGGATCATGTCGACGATCAACTTCAGCTCGTGACAGGCTTCGAAATATGCCACCTCGGGCTGGTATCCGGCTTCAACCAGGGTCTCAAACGCCGCGTGGATCAGGTGCGAGACTCCGCCGCAGAGAATGACCTGTTCGCCGAACAGATCCGACTCGCATTCCTCCGTGAAGGTCGTCCAGAGGGCGCCGGCCCGCGTCGAGCCGATGCCTTTGGCGATGGCCAGCGCGATGTTCCGGGCCTGGCCGCTGGCGTCCTGATGAACGGCAAGCAGAGATGGAACGCCCTTGCCCTCCTTGAACATGGACCGGAGCGTGTGGCCGGGCGCTTTCGGCGCGACGAGGATGACGTCCATGAAAGCCGGCGGGACGACGCGGAAAAAGCGGATGTTGAATCCGTGCGCAAAAACCAGAACGGACTTTTCCTTCGCGGCCGGCAGAATGTCCCGCTCGAAAATCGTCTTTTGTTTCTCGTCCGGCGCCAGCATGAAATAGACGTCGGCTTTCTTGGCCGCGTCGGCGGCCGTCATGACTTCGAACCCGGCTTTCTTCGCGTTTTCCCAGGACGCGCTTCCGGGTTTCGACGCGGCGATGATGACCTGGATGCCGCTGTCCCTGAGATTCTGGGCCTGGGCGTGGCCCTGAGAGCCGTAACCGATCATGGCGATCTTGCGGTTTTTCAGAAACGCCAGATCGGCGTCCTTGTCATAACAAATTTCAGCCATCAGATGTCTCCTTCTAGATCGTGTTGTTCCGGCGTAACTATTCGGCTCCTGGTGTCATTCCCGCGAAAGCGGGAATCCAGTCTGCTCTGCGATTGATCCGGATGCCCGCTGGAGTTTACCCCGCGCTGGATTCCCGCTTTCGCGGGAATGACAGCCACGGGGCGGGCATGCCGGCCTGAATAGTTGCGTTCCAGCCCCACTTACAAGGTGTTGACGCCGGCCGGGGCGGCGTCACGCACGGACGCGCCTTGCGACGCCGGAGAACCCCGCGCGAGCGCCACCGTTCCGGTGCGGGCCATTTCCTTGATGCCGTACGGTTTCATCATGGCGATGAACGCCTCGACCTTGCCGCATTCCCCCGCCAGTTCCATGATGATCTCCTTGGCGGTCATGTCCATGATCTTGGCGCCAAATACATTGGCCACCTGCAGAATCTCCAGCCGCCGCGCCGGGATGGCGTCGACTTTGAGGAGAATCAGCTCCCGCTCGACATAGCGGCCTTCCGCCAGGTCCATGATCTTCAGGGTCTCGACCAGCCGCCGCAGTTGCTTGATGATCTGCTCGATGGTCGAGTCGTCCCCCTGGACGACGATGCACATCCGGGAAATCCTCGGGTCCTCGGTCTCGCCGACGCTGAGGCTGTCGATGTTGAAGCCCCGCGCCGAAATCAGCCCGGCAACCCGCGCCAGGACGCCGAATTTGTTTTGCACCAGAATCGATAACACGTGCCGCATGCCCGCTCCTTTCACGTCAAAAAACAGATTTTTATACCATCGATTCGGAACAGTCGTCAATCGGGACTCATTCCGGGGACGGCTTGATCTTCTTGTCCGTCTTTGTTCAAATCGGGGTGATGCGAAGGGGTCAAGTGGAAGTCGTCATTCTATATGACGAATCCCGCGCTCTGATGGACTCGGACGAAAAAGAGGCGCATCTGGGAGTGTGGGAATCCATCCGGGCGGTTGAAATATCGCTGAGACGCCTGGGGTATCGGGTCAGGCGCGTTTCACTCGGCTCGGGAATCAACGCCGTCTTCAAGCAACTGCAAAATTCTCGGCCGAAAGCTGTATTTCATCTTGCGGAGACGGCATTCGGGGAAACAAACGGGGAATCCAGGATGGCCGCCCTGCTGGATCTTCTGGGCATTCCGCATACGTCATCCTCGGCGGAGTCCCTGAGTCTCTGCCGCGACAAGCTGGCCGCGAACGCCGTTCTGCGTGAACATGGAATTTTGACTCCGCCGATGGCCGTCTCCGTTGATGGCCGCCTGCCGAAAACGCTGCCGCCGAAGCCCTGGATCACCAAACCGTCGCAAGAGGACGGCAGTATCGGAATTTTTGCCGATTCGGTGACGGCCGCGCCGCGCAAGCTTCGTTCAGACGTCAAGAATCTGTATCGGAAATTCCGTCAACCGATTCTGATTGAATCGTTCATCGCCGGCCGGGAATTCAATGTGGGCGTCGTCGGGCGGGAAGTTTTGCCGGTGTCCGAAATTTATTTTTCCGGAATGCCCCGCGGCCGGCCGAATATCCTTGGGTATGAATCCAAATGGAAATACGATTCGCCGGAATTCAAAGGATCCCAAACGCGATGCCCGGCGGCCGCTCCGGCCGGGTTGAAGGAACGGCTCAACCGCGTCGGACTTTCCGCCCTGGCGGCCCTGAATGTTGAGGGATACGCCCGCGTGGACTTTCGCGTCGGCGCGCGGAACCGGATCTACGTGCTGGAGGTAAATCCAAATCCCGATCTTTCCCCCGTCGGCGGCCTCTCAAAAATGGCGGCGGCGGCGGGATGGGGATACGACGGCCTAGTCTCTCGAATTCTCGCATGGGCGCGTAAAGAAAGACGTCCGCCTATCCGGTAATTTCCCGGACCGCATCCAAAAATCGGTTGACCTCGTCCTCCGTCGTGTACACGTGCGTGGACGCGCGGACCGTCGCGGAAAATCCGATCAGGTCGTGGTAGGGGTGCGTGCAATGTTTTCCGGCGCTGAGGAGAATGCCGTACGTGTCCGCCATGATCCGTCCGAAGGCTTCGGCGGAAAGGCCGGGGATGTCGACAAAAAAACTGACGATGCCGTATCGTTCCGAAGTTTGATCGGCCACGAGGCGGAGCTGCCTATTGCCTTTTAATCCGTCATACATCTGTCGTCCCAGTTCTTTCGAATGATCTTCCACGTTTTTCATTCCGATTTTTTCAAGAAACTCCAGCGCGGCGGCCAGGCCCATCGCGCCCTCAACGTTCGGCGTACCGGCTTCAAAACACCATGGGACCTCTTTGACCGTGTATCCGTCCAACCGGCTTTCGTGCACCATCCCGCCGCCCAGAAAAGGGGGGGCCATCTGTTCCAGCCAGCTGCGTTTTCCCCAGAGCACGCCGATCCCGGACGGGCCGCAAACCTTGTGGCCCGAAAAAGCCAGAAAATCGCACCCCAGCTTTTGGACATCCATCGGCATGTGCCCGCCGGCCTGCGACGCATCCAAAAGAAATGGGATGCCGCGCTTCGACGCCACTTCCCGCCAGACTTCGACGTCGCCGCGCGTGCCGGTGACGTTGGAAAGAAGCCCGAGTCCCATCAGTTTTGTCCTCGGCGTCACGAGATCCTCGAGGCGCGAGGAATCGGGCAGGCCGTCCGGCCTTAGAGGCACGTAGACCACTTTGACTTTCGAGGCCCACGGCAGCTGGTTGGAGTGGTGTTCGAGGGGCGTGATGAGGATCTCGTCGTCTTTTTCAAGCCGCAGGCTAAGGGCGACGAGGTTCACGGCCTCCGTGGTGTTGCGGACAAAAACGATTTCGTCCGGTCGCGCGTTCAGAAAATGGGCGGCTCTGTTTCGCGCGTCCTCGTAGCCTTGTGTAGCGGTCTCGCCAAAAAGATGGGTCGAGCGATGAACGTTGGCCGTCGCCTCTTCGTAATATTTTCGAATGGCCTCCAGCACACAGCGGGGCTTGAGACTGGTCGATGCGCTGTCGAGGTAAGTCACCGGCATGCCGTGGATGGTCTGGTTCAAAATCGGGAATTCGGAACGGATTGACATCACAGCGGCACGGCCGTTCTGTATTTTCCGGACTGCTCCGGCGTGATAAACGGCGCCGATCTTGCGGCGACGCGCGCGGTCCCCAAGATGGAATGCAGCTGGGATACGATTTCGCCGCCGGGATCGCGCGGGCCGTCGGAAACATAATCCACCCGCATGGAGTCCGGGCCTTCCTGAACACAGACGTATTGGGCCAGACCCGGGATGCCAAAAAGCGTATCGTCAATCAGCCGGGGCGTGAAAACTTTTCCATCCGGAAGTTTGATCACATCCCGGATTCGGCCTTCAAAACTGAGCACTGTCGGCCCGGGAGCGCCGCAGGCGCACCGATCCACTCCCACCGTCACGAGGTCGCCCGTCCGATACCGGAGCAGCGGCGCGGCGGAATTTCCCCATGTGGTGACCACCGCCTCGCCCGTGTTGACCGGCAACCCCCGCCATCCGTCATCCCCTTCGGTCACGCGAAAAACTTCGACGACCGAGTCACTGCCGCAGAAATGATGCCGGCCTTTGGGGCACTCCAGAAAAAAAACGCCGGCTTCGGTCAGGCCGTAGAATTCAAAAACCGGACAGCCAAACAGGCCGCGGATCGCGGTTTTGTCAATCGCCGAAACAAATTCATAGGTCAGGATGATCCAATCGAATTTGAAAACGGGCCGGCGGCTGTCCCGGAGATGTCTGGCCAGAACCGCAAGATACACCGGATCAGCCTCGATGGCGGCGGGCCGGAACCGGTCGATCTCGTCGGCCATCCGCGCGAGGTCGGAGTGGGTCCAGCGGCTGGGATCATGCTGGGTATTGAGAAAAAGCAGATTGTCGACGCGCCGTTCCTCCATGGTGGCCGGCCCCGTTTTGCATACGCTCTCCGAACAGAGGGGCGTGGTGAGCACCGCCTCCGTGTACTCGCCTGTCATGCGCGGCCCAATGTAGGCATGCGACTTCAGCGCGGCCGCCTCCTGGCGTTCCCACCAGTCGGCATCCCAGAGAACCTGCAGACGGTCGCTGCTCGTGCCGGACGTCCGAACGACTTCCACTTTCTTCGAAGCAATCAGGGACGCGAATGATGTTCCCGGCCGCAGGAACCCGTGAGGGAAATAACGCCGCAAGTCGGCCTTCGTCATAAACGGCAGGGCGTCCAAAAATCCATCCGTTCCGTCGGTGAGACAAAACGGCCGGTCGGCGTATATCGGAAGATCTTTGACGACATCGTGGACGGCGCGTGGACTCGCCCCGTCCGTTCCAAATCTCGCCGCGATTTCCATGGAGGATATCACCTCAATGCGGCCCCCTTACTTTTTTGAGGCGTCTGAATCGTCGGCGCGCGATAAATTCGAGCTGGCGCTGCACGACCTCAAAACTCTCCATTAGATTTTCCGCAACGCCGATGTCCAGCCGCAGGAGTTTGGATGGGGCCACCGCCCGCACCCACGCCGACCGCGGCATGCGTTTCAGCGCCGCGCCTTCGCCGAAAATGTCGCCGCTGTGCAAAATTTTAATTCGTTTGAGAGATTGACCTGCCTTCGTAAAAACCTCGATCCTGCCGTCCAGAATTACATAAAAACTGTCCGCAACGTCGCCCCGCCGGAACACGATTTCGCCCTTCCGGTATAATTTCTCTTTCCCGGCGGCGAGCAGCATGTCGAGCGACATCGACGTGATGGGGCGCTTCGACCATTTCTGCATCCAGAGCTGCAGCTCGAACCGGCGGCGAATGCGGCTGACCATATCGGGCCGGGATGAAATCCACTTTTGAAATTTCTTCGCGGCCATCTTGTAGACCACAAGAGGGGTGATGGTTTTCACATCCGCCGCCCGGGGCGAGTTGTTGATCAAGGCCATTTCTCCGAATTGGTCGCCGGCATTCAAAACGGCCACCCGCCGCTTCCTGGCCGAGCCTTTGACGCGGACTTCGACACCGGCCGCGCCGGATTGGATGAGATAGTAAAAATCCGGCGCGGAGCCGGCCGTGAAAATGTATTCGTTGGCCGGTATCCGGGCGCGCTTGAAATCCCTGGCCAGAGTCCGGCGCGTCTTCAGATCAAGCGCGTGGAATACATAGGAGCGCTCCAGGGCCCGCATGATGGTGACCGAAGGATGAGGCGGAGAGGGGATTTCAAAAATTTGCCGGCCGTTGATGTGAATTTCGCCGAAATAGGCCAGAAAATTTTCCCAGGACAGAGTGAAGACGCCGTCCGGATCCGGGAGATTCAATTTGCCGCACGTGGGTTTGTCAAAGGGGTCGCGCAGCCAGACGATTCGCCGGCCGCGCAGGGCATGGACGCCAAGAAAAATGTGAATGTGGTTTGGATGCATCCCCAGTTCATCCAGGCCCGGTCGCTCAACACGCCCCCACGTGCAGACCGTGGTTGGCCACTTTTCGCGCGTTGCCAGCGCCAGCATCTTCCAAAGAACTTCCGGATGATGTTCGGAAACATAGAGCATGCGGGTGGGCTTGCCGGTGAGTTCTTCAAGCGTGTCCTCCACGGCGCCGCCCTCACCCATGATGTGATAGCCGCCTTTCCACGCCGCAAAGGCCTTTTCGGCGATCATCGGCCATATTTCCATCTGGCCGCGAACATCCGGAAGAGTCCGCACATAGATGGGATGGCCGTCTTTGGCTGTGACAGGAATTTTGCCGTCTATCCTGACCGTTTCCGGCTGGAATTTTCCATCACCCAGCCTCCGGTAAAAGGCGATGTCATAAATTCCGTCGCCGTTCGAGTGGATCATCGATTCGACGAGCTGAGGCCGTGATCGGGCGAGCGCCGAAAAGGCGCACAACAGATAGCAATCGCCTATAAATCCCTGCCGGGGGTCAGTGGGGCGGACACCGTCGACATACAAAGGCCCATCGAGTTTTTTAAAAGCGATTTCGCCGCTGGTCAGGCGGGGTTGATCTCGCTTTCTGAGGAGGATTTCAGACGCCAGCCGGATGGAAGCGTCACCTGCGGATGCACGCGATGTGGATGGTAAAGGCATGATCGGATGGTCTCCCAGCAGACAAATATTGTCAAGTTGACTGCCCCCGCTGTGCTCATCCCGGGGAGGGAACCGGACGATATATATATTATATAGAGGGAAGGAGGAAGCAGAGAGGCGTGTTCATTTATTCCGCTCACCGTTCAGCCCGAAAAACGGCCGGCGCGCCCGGCATGAACCGGCAGGGGTACGCCGGCGAGAAGGAGAGTTTGCGGGGCCAGTCCGGGTGGGGGATGGGGCGGCGCCTCCGGAAAATCAAGTGGGGTCTGGCCACCCTGCTCGTCTTGGGCGCCGTGTTAGCGGTATCGCAGGTCCAGCGGCTTTCTTTCGCGTCCCCCCCTCCATTGGATGAATCCTTGCTGGTTCAACGGGAAGTCCTGACGAGTTTCCGCAGTGTGCCGCTTTCGGATCCGGACGAGTACGAGCCGGACAGCATGGACCGGATCGAGGAAGTGGTGGAGGAGGTCAAAACCCCGGCGACGGCGCTGACGAAGAACGAATTTCGGCTGAAAAAATACAAGATCAAACCTGGTGACAACCCGTGGGACCTGGCGCAGAAGCATGGCATCCGGGCGGTGACCCTCATGTGGGCGAACGCCGCCGTCATGTCGGATCCCAAATATCTGCGGCCTGGCAAGGAGATCCTCATTCCGAATATGGACGTGATCGAAGTCAAACTGAAGACGGGAGAGACGCTCTGGTCTGTCGGCCGGCGCTTTTCCGTTGGCGCCCCGGATATTCTGACGTTCAATCAGCTGAAAAGCGGCAAGGACCTCAAAGCGGGCGCCACCGTCTATGTGCCCAACCCGAACCTGACGCTTCAGACCGTTCAGCGGCTCGCGCGCCGGAACCCGGACGGTCTCCTGTGGCCGGCCAGCTATCGGTCCGTCAACTCGGGATTCGGATTTCGGGTCCACCCGATCAAGAAGCGGCGGATTTTTCACGAAGGCATCGACATCGGTGGCGGCCGCGGCGCGACGGTCTTCTCCGCGGCGGACGGCCAGGTCAGCTTCGTCGGCTGGATGCGGGGCTACGGCAAGATCATCGTCATCCGGCACAAGAACGGTCTCACCACCCGCTATGCCCACCTCTCCTCCACCCGCGTCTCCCGCGGTCAGCGGGTCGAACAGGGCCAGTCGATCGGCGCCATTGGTGCCACAGGCCTGGCCACCGGCCCGAACCTGCACTTTGAAGTCCGCAAGAACGGCCTGCCGCAGGATCCGCTGCCTTATCTGAGGATGCGCTGAATCCAAAAAAGAATTTGACTTTCTCAAACTTTACCTGAACACTTACCCCTATACGACCTGATGTTTCGGGAGGGTGTGGGCCCCCTCTTCGATCGGGCCCGATGAGATTTCAGGATGGTGATGGATTATGGAAGTGGCATCGGTCCAGGTCCCGACGCCGGCATCCAAGCTTTTCCAGCGGGATATTCAGGGGCATAAACTGCCGCCGGAATTTCCACCGGAACAAGCGACGACCAATTTACCGGGCGCCAAGGAAACGGCGTTAGGCATCGGACAGAACGTGGATGTTTCCGCTTAGTTTGGAGTGCTGATTTGAACCACGATGGGGCATACGGCAAGCGCGGCCATTTGATAACCTGATCATTCTACTTTTTCTCCCCCGCGCTTGACCGCCCCACCGTGGTCTTTTTTTTTCCTGACATCTGAAGGTTGTAGGGGGCTCCCCAAAAAAAGAGAGAGCTCGGAATTGAAACGCCGGCCCAAGCTCTCTTTGGAACACAAACAACAGGATATGATGGTATGGATTAAGCCGGACTTTCATGCGGCCCGCCCCTGGCGGATCTCATGAAAGCCCTGCGGATTGTTTACTTGATCAGTAGATTCGCGATCTTTTCCGCTATTTCGTCTACGACTTTTGGCGACAGATAATCGCCGCCAAGGATTCGCTCTCTCGCTGCCTCCACTCGGTCTCTTCGGACCAGATCGGGCACCGCCTGCACCGCGTCAATCGCGGATTTCGTGCTGGCTGCCGCCTTGGCCGCTCCGCTGATTTCGACCGAATCACTTGATTTGCCAGACTTGGAGGCTTCATTAAGCTTCGCAGCGTCCTTATTCTTGATGTTCTGACTGCGCTGGACTTCCTGTCCTCCGTGAATGGGTTCCACAACCATGTGCGTTACCTCCTCTATACCTCTTTATCGGCCACCCTCACCCAAAACTTTAGCCGGAAACCTTCTGAATATCAATAGGATATCAAACTGTCCCGGGCGCGTGTCAAATCCCGAGACGCTTTTTGAGCTCCTGGGGCACAATTTTTGGGTCTGCCTGGCCCCTCGTTTTCTTCATGACCTGCCCGACTAAAAATCCAAGGACTGTGAGTTTACCGGCCCGAAGGTCCTCGATCGCCTTTGGATTTTCCGAGATGACCTGGCGGATCGGCTCGTCCAGGCTCCCAGCGTCCGCGATCAGTTCGATCTTCTGGTCCTTGAGGACCTCCTGCGCCGATACGCCCTTCTCGAACATCGCCGGAAAAATATCTTTTGCGATCTTGCCGCTGATTTTGCCGTCCGCCTGAAGCTTGAGCAGTTCCGCAAGCCGCGCCGGTGTGACGGGAGAACGGCCGGCGGGGAGGCCGGCGGTTTTCAGATTGAACAGAAGTTCGGTCATGATGAAGTTCGAAGTTTTTTTGGGGTCGGCGCCAAGCCCGACGACCTTCTCGAAATAATCCGCCGTGTCGGATTCGGCCGTGAGGACTTCGGCGTCGTAGGCCGGAAGACCTAGCTTTGTCTGAAAGCGCCGCCGCCGGGCTGCCGGCAGTTCCGGCAACGCGCTCCGGAAGCGCTCGATCTGGTCCGGCGTGACGGTGAATCCCGGAAGGTCCGGTTCGGGGAAATACCTGTAGTCGTGCGCCTGCTCTTTACTGCGCTGGGGATGGGTCGTGTTTTTCGCCGAATCGTATCCACGCGTTTCCTGGATGACCCGTCCGCCTGATTCGAGAACCTCAGTCTGCCGCTCGATCTCGATCTCGATGGCCTTCTCGACGAATTTAAAAGAGTTCAAATTCTTGAGTTCCGACCGGGTGCCCAGCGCCGTCTCGCCCGCCGGACGGATCGACACGTTGGCGTCACAGCGGAGGGAGCCTTCCTCCATATTACAATCGGAGACGTCGAGATACCGGAGGATGTGCTTCAGGGCGTCGAGGTAGGCGTGGGCCTCGGCGGGACTTCGTAAATCCGGCCGGCTGACGATTTCGATGAGGGGAGTGCCGGCGCGGTTGTAGTCGACAAAACTCGTCCCCTTCGGCACCCCGTGCCCGGGCTCGGCGTGGACGAGTTTCCCGGCGTCCTCCTCCATGTGGATGCGCTCGATGTCGATGTTTCGGGACGATCCGTTTGCGGAAATTTCGAGCCGCCCGCCGGTGGCGAGAGGCAGGTCGTATTGGGATATCTGGTAGGCCTTCGGCAGATCGGGATAAAAATAATTCTTCCGGTCGAACTTGAAAAACGGCGAGATGCGGCAGTCCAGGGCCAGAGCGGCCGATATCGCCAGGTCGACGGCCCGGCGGTTCAGCACGGGGAGGCTCCCGGGAAGCCCCATGCACACGGGACAGGTGTTGAGGTTCGGTTCCCGGCCGAATTCGGTGGAGCAGGAGCAGAAAATTTTTGACGCGGTCTTGAGCTGGACGTGGACCTCCAGGCCGATCACGGGTTCGTACTTCATCCTGCTTCGCCTGGAGTACGCTTGCGCTTCTGGGGGCTTCGCAGGATGGACTGGGGTCTCCGAAGGTGCCAGTTGGTGTCCTTCTGGTACTCGTGGACGATCCGCAGGAGCCGCGCTTCGGAAAGCGCGGGACCGATGAGTTGCGCGCCGATGGGGAGATGACCGTCCATTCCGCAGGGGAAGGATAGGGCGGGCAGGCCCGCGAGGTTGGCGGAGATGGTGAAGATGTCCGAGAGATACATCTGCAGAGGGTCGGAAACTTTTTCGCCGAACCGGAACGCGGCCGTCGGCGTGGTGGGCGTGAGAAGCACGTCGGCCTGGGCGAAGGCTTTGGAAAAATCGTCATGAATCAGCCGGCGGACTTTCAGGGCCTTGAGATAGTACGCGTCATAATAGCCGGAAGAGAGCGCGTAGGTGCCAAGCATGATCCGGCGTTTGACCTCGCGGCCGAATCCCGCGGATCTCGTGTTCAGATACTGTTCGATCAAGTTCCCGGCCGGCGCCCGGAGTCCGTACTGCACGCCATCATACCGCGCGAGGTTCGAGGAGGCTTCGGCGGGCGCGAGGATGTAGTAGGTCGGCACGGCGTAATCGGTGTGCGGGAGAGACACATCCACCATCGAGCATCCGAGGTCCTGCAGGGACTGGCGCGTCGCCGCCAGCGCCTGCGCAACCGGCGCCGAAAGACCCTCCTGAAAATATTCGCGGGGCAGGCCCACTCGCAATTTTTCAAACGGTTTCGATAACGCTGCGCGGCAAGACGGCGCGGCTGTCGCCAGACACGTGGCGTCGCGCGGGTCGGGTCCGGCGATGGCGTCGAGGAGAAGCGCCGCGTCCTCGGCCGTGCGGGCGAAGGGGCCGATCTGGTCGAGAGAGGAGGCGAATGCGATGAGGCCGTAGCGGGACACGCGGCCATAGGTCGGTTTCAGGCCGACAACTCCGCAAAAGGCCGCGGGCTGGCGGATCGATCCGCCGGTGTCGGACCCGAGCGCGAGGGGCGCCATGCCGGAAGCGACGGCGGCGGCGGATCCGCCGGAAGAACCGCCCGGAACACACCCGGGGTCGTGCGGGTTGCGGGTTTCAAAGAGGGCGGAATTTTCGGTGGACGATCCCATCGCGAACTCGTCGAGGTTGGTCTTGCCGAGAAACGGCGTCACGCCCCGAAGGCGCGCCACCACCGTCGCGTCGTAGGGCGGCACGAACCCCTCCAGAATTTTTGAGGAGCAGGTCGTCGGAACACCTCGCGTGCAGAGGTTGTCCTTGAGCGCGATCGGCACGCCGCGAAGCAGCGCCGCGCCCGCGTGGGAGTGGTCCCGGTCGACCGACTCGGCCTGCCGCATCGCGTCGTCCTCCAGCACGGTGACGAAAGCCTGAAGTTTTGGATCCTGTTCCCGGATATGTTCGAGAAACGTTCCACAGACGTCCGCCGCCCTCAGTTCCCCATCGCGGATCGCGTCTGCCAGCTGACAGGCGGAAAGGTCCAGGCCGGTTTTACTCATCGAGGACGTTCGGCACGACAAAAAACGGCGGCCGCGCGCCGGGCGCGTGCTTGAGCACATCGTCCCGGACGCCGGCCGGGGATGCGGCGTCCTCCCGGAAGACGTTCTGGATCGGCAGAATGTGGTAAAGCGGTTCGACCTTGCCGGTCTCGAGTTTCGAAAGCTGTGCGACGTGATCGAGAATGCCGGAAAGTTCAGCTTCGAGTTTTGTTTTTTCCTCCCCGGTCAGCCCGAGGCGCGCAAGCGCGGCGACGTGCTCGACGGTCTTGCGGTCAATCGACATGGCCCTGAATGTTGATCCTGTCCGAGATGAAATAGACCGCCTTGCCGGTCGATTCGTGGTAGGTGCGGATGATGAGCTCGGCGATCAGGCCCATGAGGATGAACAAAACACCGAGCTGGAAGAGAAAAATGGCGAGTAGGATGAACGGGTTGGAGTGGACGTAGTGTCCCATGAGACGTTTTTCGATCAAGGTCTCGACGGCCGAAAGGATCCCGAGTCCGCAGAGGCCGAATCCAAGTCCCCCGAAAAAATGGATCGGCTTGGTGATGTAGCTCGTCATGAGTTTGGCCGTGAAGAGATCCAGGATGACCTTGAATGTCCGCGACAGGCCGTACTTCGTGACCCCGGCGGTGCGCGGCCGGTGATTGACCTTCAGCTCCGTGATGCGCGCGCCGACCAGCTTCGCGTAGACGGGAATGAACCGGTGCATCTCGCCGTAGAGCCGGACATTTTTGAGAATTTCCCGGCGGTAGGCTTTCAGGGTGCACCCGTAGTCGTGCAGGTGAACGCCCGTGACCCGGGAGATGACCCAATTGGCGATGGTCGAGGGCAGAATCCGCGTGATCCGGTCGTCCTTGCGGTCAAACCGCCAGCCGGAAACGACGTCGTATCCATCGTCCAGGGTCTCGAGGAGTTTCGGAATGTCGGCCGGATCGTTTTGCCCGTCGGCGTCGAGAAAAATCACGGTCTCGCCCGTTGCTGTCTCGGCCCCGCAGGCCAGCGCCGCGGTCTGGCCGAAATTTCTCCGAAACCGGATCACCCGAACATTCGATGCGCGCGCTGCCATCCCCTTCAGGATATCGAAACTCCGGTCGGTCGAGCCGTCGTCCACGTAGATGACTTCGTAGGCGCGCCCCAGCGGCGCGACGGCGGCGGCGATCTCGCTTTGCAGCCGCTCGAGGTTCCCCTCCTCGTTCAGAACAGGAATCACAATCGACAGGTCCACGGCGCCCATGGTAAGTCCCAACGCCCCTAAAATTCAAGTCTGAGAGTATCGGTGTATCGGAGTAACGGTGTATCGGTGAAACACCAACGGCCCCCTGGTCCAAATGCTCCGATACTCCGATACCCCGATACATCCCGACATTGACAGACCCGCGCGCCTGATCTAGCGTGTGAGAACTTCGATGTCAGTCCCGACCGCAGTAACGATTCGTTTTCCGCCGGTGGCCGGCCGGTTGCGGGAGGTTCGCCGGTTGCTCAGCCGGGGGGGCCGCCCGGGCCGTGAACTGTTGACGGTGGCGCCGCATTTCTTTAAAAACGCACCAGATGGTTTTGTGCTCGGCTACAGCGCCGGGGACCTGGCGTCCATCCTCCACAGCGCCCGCCGGGTCATGGCGCTCAGTCTGCGAACGGGTGTTGGGGTCGCGGTATTCAATCCCGAGGAAAAAAAGGACGGATCAGCCTCTCCGAGGCCCCAAGTGCCGGCGTCTCTGACGCCGGCCGGATTTTCATCGGATCGGACGGTCCTGCAGATTTCGGCCAGGGACGGTCCATTTTATGTCGCGAGCGTCCGGGAGTGTCTCCGCGGGCTGGGACTCAACGTCGTGCATCTTGTCCATCCCATTCTTCCGATCCGCGTCGAACGCGGAGGCGGGATAACGCCGGTTCAGATCGGGCCGGGCGAACCCGGACAGTCCCTGATCCATGTGGAAGTCGACCGGGTGGAGGATGCGAGGCGGCTCCGGCAGATTGAGACGTCGCTGGAGTCTATTTACGCCGACATCCGCCACGTCGTTCGGGATTTTGACCGGATGAGGGCGGCGACGGTGGCGATGCGTTCGGATATCGAAAAGCGTTCGGATACAGACCCTGACGCCCGGCGTGAAGAAGCGGAGTTTCTCACGTGGCTTCTGGACGGGAATTTCATCCTGCTTGGATATCGGGAATACAATCTTGCGAACAAGCGCGGCCGGAAATATTTTTCTCTCCGGCGCGGCAGCGGGCTTGGCATTCTCCGGGCCGAACGCATCTCGCGGTTTTACCGGCCGGTGCCTCTGACCCGGGTGGTCCCGTCCCTGCGCCGCGGCCTGAAACTTCAGGGTGCCTCCCTCGTTGTCGCGCAGACATCGGCGCTGTCGCCGATCTACCGCCGGGAGCCGATGGCCTACATCGGCCAGAAAATTTTTGACGGCGCCGGGCGGCTGGCCGGCGAGCGGCGGATCCAGGGGTTGTTCACGAACCGCGTCGAGGGTCTTCCATCGACCGACATTCCGATACTCCGGAAAAAATTCGAAGCGGTGATCCAGGCGGAGGGGGTGCAGGCGCATTCGCATGATTTCCGGGAGATCTACGGGATTTTCGCGGGCTATCCCAAGGACCTCCTCTTCGGGGCGTCCGTGGATGATCTTCGCCGGGAAATCCGGACGGCCCTGGTTGCCCAGAGCAAGTTGGATTTCAAGGCGACCTTCCGGCCGGACCTCCGGGGACGCGGGATATCGGTGATGGTGGTGATGCCGAAGGAGAAGTTCAACACCGACGCGCGAGCCAGAATGGAGGCGGTCCTGCGGCGGCGTCTGGAGGCGGCGTCCATCGACTATTCGCTGTCGATGGGAACCGAGGGCGGCGATTTCGCGCGGTTATATTTTTTCTGCGTCACCGGGCGCAAGACTCCGGCCGGCAAGTCTTTTACAGAACTGGAGCGGGAACTCGCGGAAATCTGCAAGACCTGGCCGGACCGCCTGCGGGAGGTCCTGGCGGCCTCGGCGGGCCCGCGCGTGGCCGATCGGCTCTTCAAAAAATATGGGACGGCCTTCAGCGTCGAGTTCCATAACCACACCCCGCCCCAGGGCGCCCAACATGACATCCTCATGCTCGAAAAACTCAAGGATCCGGGCGACATCCACGTGGATATCTTCAACTCCAAGGCCGACCCCGACTGCTCGCGGCTCAAGCTGTATCACCTGCGCACCAAACTGGTCCTGTCGGACATCATGCCGGTTTTGACCCATCATGGATTCCGGGTGGTTGATGAAATGTCCAATTCGGTCCGCCCCCCCGCGTCCGCGGGAGATCTGCCGATGGCCTTCATCCACACCTTCCGGCTCCAGAGCGCCGCCGGAAAGATTGATGTCGAGCGGCTGGGCGCCATTCTCTCCGAGAGCATCGTCGAATCGCTGGACGGCCGGATCGAGTGCGACGCCCTCAGTTCCCTCACGCTCCTGGCCGGACTCCAGCTCCGGGAAGTGCTGATGCTGAGACTTTATCGGAATTATCTCCACCAGATCGTCCCGGCCTACACACTCCGGTCGATCGATGCGGCCCTCGTGGAAAATCCCGCGGTGGCGCGGATCCTGACCGACCTGTTCATCGCCCGCTTCGATCTGGCTTTCGGTCCGCCCCGGTCCGTCCATCGCGAAAAGCGGGAATCGGATCAGGTCGATCTGCTCGAGGAGGCCTTGAACAGCGTGGATGACCTTCTGGAAGACCGCATTCTACGCCTCGTGGCTGACGCGATCCGGGCGACGGTCCGGACCAATTATTTTCAGACGCCGATCCGGCAGACTCTCGGCATGAAAATCCGCAGCGCCGACATCCACGCGATGCCGCGGCCGGTGCCGCTCTTTGAGATTTTTGTGCAGGACTCGCACGTCGAAGGCATCCACCTCAGGGGCGGGCTGATCGCGCGCGGCGGGATCCGGCTGTCGGACCGCCGGGATGATTATCGGACGGAAGTTCTGGGGCTCATGAAAACGCAGATGGTCAAGAATGCGGTGATCGTTCCCGTGGGAGCGAAAGGCGGTTTTGTCATCAAGCGCGGCGGTACACCGCGGGACGCGGTGGAGGGATACCGGCGGTTCATCCGCACGCTTCTTGATCTGACGGACAACATGATTGGCGGTCGTGTCATTCAGCCCGTCGGGTGCGTCATTCACGACGAGCCGGATCCGTATCTGGTCGTGGCGGCCGACAAGGGCACGGCCAAATACAGCGACGTTGCCAACGACATTTCCCTTTCGGCGGGATTCTGGCTTGGCGACGCGTTCGCGTCCGGCGGGAAAGACGGGTACGACCACAAAAAACTCGGGATCACGGCGCGCGGCGTGTGGGTGTGCCTGCGGCACCATCTGAACATGCGCGCGCACGCGGGTTCCTTGACCTGCGTCGCCATCGGAGACATGGCCGGCGACGTTTTCGGGAACGGAATGATTTGGGGCCCGGAGACAAGGACTCTCAAACTCCTTGCGGCCTTCAACCACAAATTCATCTTCCTCGATCCAAACCCGAACGCCCGTAAAGCCTGGCTGGAGCGGCGCCGCCTGTTTCGCATGCCGCAGTCCAACTGGAATGACTACGATACCAAAGCCATCTCCAAGGGCGGCGGCGTTTCTCTCCGGTCCTCCAAACGCCTCAACCTCTCGCCGGAAGCCGCACGCCTGCTGGGCGTGCCGGTCCACGGAGTCAGCGGGGAGGACGTGATCCGGGCGATTTTGAAAATGGACGTTGATCTCCTCTATAACGGCGGCATCGGCACCTACGTCAAAGCGACGGAAGAGCGGCATCCGGACGTCGGCGATCCGATCAACGACCGGGTCCGGGTCAACGCATCGGAAGTCCGCGCGAAAATCATCGGCGAGGGCGGAAATCTCGGGCTCACCCAGGCGGCCCGGATCGAATACGCGAGGGCGGGCGGCAGAATCAACACGGATGCGGTCGATAATTCCGCGGGCGTGGATCTGTCGGACCACGAAGTCAATTTGAAAATCCTCCTGCGGGAAATGCGCGTGCCGGCCGCCCGGGGCCGCCGCATGCTGAGGGGTCTGACGGGGCCGGTCACGGCGCGGGTGCTCGAAGACAATGAAAGTCAGAGCCGGGTCCTGTCTCTTGAGGAACGCCGAAGCCTCCGACAGATAGAGGTCTATCCCAAACTGATGGATGCTCTGAAGGACCGGCAGGGCATGTCCCGGGAAATCGAGGGCCTGCCTTCCGACCGGGAAATTTCCGAGCGCGCGAAAAAATCCCAGTCCTTCTGGCGGCCGGAACTTGCGGTTCTCCTCGCCTATGTGAAACTCGCCGTCAACCGGGACCTGCTTGAGGATGTTGCCCCGAAAACGTCTCTCTCGGCGGATCCGGTTCTCGGACCGTTTCTTCAGGCCTATTTCCCCCGGAAGATCGTCCGGTCGTTCGGACGGCGCCTGACCGGGCATCCCCTCGCGGATCAGATCGTCGCGGCCGCCGCCGCAAACGCTTTTGTTAACCGGGCGGGCCTCACCGCCGCGTTTCGTCTCGCGGAGGATTGCGATGTGTCCTGGTCCCGGGCGGTCCGGGCCTATTTCGTGGCGGAACGCCTGACCGGCGCCGAGTCGATCCGTTCGGCGGCGGCGCGGACAAGGATGTCTGTCCCCGAATCCTCAACTCAGGGAAATGCCAGGGATGGCATTTCCTTCACTCAGAGTAGGGGGCGGATCGAGACGCTGGACGAATTGGAGGAAAATCTGTTTGAAATCACGCGCTGGATCCTCAAGGAGTATGCCCAACAGGACGTCACAGCGGCCCTTGAAACCTTCGGCCATCTGACCCGTCTCCTGCCGATCGCCGAATCCCTTTTGTCGGTTGCGGAGCGGAAAATTTTCCGGGAGTATCATCGGCGGATCCGGAATCTCGGCGTTCCACCGACCGCCGCGCGCCGCCTGACGGAAATTCACACGGCGCCGCACCTGCTCGATCTGCAGGTGGCCGGCCGGCGGCTTCGGAAGTTGCGTTGACATTCCGCCGGGGGATTATTATTCTCCCGAAATATGCTGTTTCCTAGACGATTTCTCTGCGCCTTGGGCGTCTGTGCCGCTCTCTCGGCTGTAACCTATGTGGCGGCCGACGGGTCGATCGGTGTCGCGTCGGAAAAACCGTTCCGGGCGCAGACTGGCGAAGATCCGGCGCTGGCGGCTAACTACGAGCGCGCCCTGGCTCTGCTTCACGCCGGACGAATCCATGAGGCCGCCGTACAGTTCGCGGTGGTCGCCAAGCTCGCGGGCGAGCCGCTCCGGAGTCAGGCCCTCCTGAAATTCGGCTACGCCGCGTCCATTCTGGAACGGCCCGGCGCGCCGGCTGCGCTCGCCGCCGCGGCGATGACGCCCGTCGGGGGCGCCGAGGGAAATGAAATCCGGTCTTTCGCCCGCAAACTCATTCGAAACGCCGAACCTCACGAACTGCTCCTCGCGCCGCCCCGGGATCTTCCCAGGAGCCGCCGCGCGGACGGATTTGGCCGCCGGGCCGGCAAGTCGGCGGTATCGCTCTGGGATGAAATTGGCCGGATTGAGACTTTTCGGCAGAAGGGGCGTCTGACGGAATCCGTCGCGCGGTATCAGGAACTTCTGCGCGTTTATCCGGAACACCCGGTCGTGCTCAATAATCTCGCGCTCGTCATGAGCGAGCTGGAAGATCCGTCTGCCGAAACTCTGATCCGCCGCGCGTTCCTGGCGGACGGCGCGGATGAATACGTCGATTTTCTCTACGATACGCTCGGCCTCACGCTCCTTCGCCAGGGCCGGCCGGTCGAGGCCCTCGAACATTTCCGGCGGTCCATGGCCATGCGTGAGACGGCCGAACGGGACTTGCACATGGCTATGGCCCTCGATCAGATCGGCCAGCCGGACGTGGCCGGCCAGTATCGCGCCCGCGCCCGCGCTCTGGATACCACGGGCGGGCTTGACTCGAGTCCCGAATGAACAGACGCATTGGTTTCTTCAGTCTGCGCGTCGCGATGGGATGGGTTGCGCTGTGCGCCGTGTCCGGGCGGGTCCTCGCCGCCGATGCGCCCCGGCGCGAAGTCGAATTGCCTCTGCTCGGCGGCGCCGCCGCTGGAGAATTGACGACGGGCGTTGAAGAGCACCGCGCCCGCGCGGCCGCCGCGTCGGCGCGGGGCGACTATCCCGCCGCCGAAGGAGAACTCCGGGAAGCGATCCGGTTCGATCCGAACAGCGCTGACATCGTCCTCGAGTTGTCGGAGGTGTTGTATGCCCAGGGAAAAACGGAGTCCGCCCTCGCGGTGCTCGTCGGGTACGGCGGCGCGGATGCGCGGGTCCGACAGGCCCTGGCGGAGGCCTATGTCTCGATGAACCGCTACGACGAGGCGGAACGGATGTTCATGGATCTCTCTCTTCGACAGCCTTCGGTGGCCCAGCACCGGTATAATCTCGGTCTCATCGAAAGCCGCATGGGAAAAATGGATCTCGCGGAAAACGCATACCTCCGGGCGGTCGAGCTCGACCCTTCTTTTTCGGACGCTCGATATAATCTCGCGCTCCTCTATATCCGGACCCGGGACTATCCCAGGGCCCTGGCCCAGCTCGAAGAGGCCGTGCGGATCCGGCCCGATCCGGAATATCTCATCAACTATGCGGTCGTCCTTCGCGAACTCAATCGCATCCCCACTGCCTTGGCGGCTCTCGAACAGGTCCTCGCGATTGACCCTAAAAACGCGCTGGCTTGGAACAACCTCGGCATGACCCACTACGTCGCGGGCAACAAGGCCGAAGCGCAGAAGGCCTTCACGAAAGTCCTCGAATCCGAGCCGTCGGACCAGATTGCGCGGTCCTTTCTTTCGCGATTGTCCCTTGAAGGTTCCACGGCGCCGCGGATTCCCGAATCCAAGCCGGATCCGAAACCGGAAAATGCCCCGGCCCGGCCGCGGCCGCCGGCGATCGCAAACCAAACGGCCGAGGTCAAGGAAGACGTGTCGCGCATCCAGAAAGAAAATAGTGAACTGAAGAAAAAACTTGCGTATCTCGAAAGCCGGATGGAAAAACTGGATCAGGATCTACCCAGACTGCCCGCGGCCGCGGATGAAAAACCGGCCGGGGCAAATAAGATCGCCCAAAAATCTCCGAAGAAGGATCCGACTGCCGCCGAGTCACGGGGCGGCGAGGAACCGGAATCCCTCCGCCTCGCGGAACTTCGGAAAAATCTCGCCGACATGCGCGGGGAACTCGACGCCTTGCGCCGCGAACGCGGCATCCCGGCCTTCTCGCCGGAACCGGCTTCAACCGATCAGCGGATCGACGCGGCTGACCGCGCCGTTCTTACCCTGCAGCAGCAGATCCGTCAGCTGGTCATCGAGCGGGACTTGCTCCGGGCCGAAGTCCGGGCGATCCGGGAGGGCGGCGGTACAATCCTGTCGCGGGAGGCCGGCCACACCAACATCAACGTGGCGGACTTGAACGCCCTCTTGATCGTACCCGGAATGGACGAACGCCTCGCGCACAACATTCTCTGGTTCCGCCAGAACATCGGGCCGTTCAAATCTCTCATGGACCTGAAAAACGTCCCGGGAATGGACGAACCCCACTACGCGCAGATGATCGATTTCGTGACCTTGGGTCCCGGGGTGACCCCATGAAACCCCGCGCCATCCGCGCTCTCGCGCTCGCGTTGATTTTGATGATGCTCCTGCCCGGTTGCCAGGCGGTCCGCAAGTGGCGCGCGAAGGGCGACGCATCGAGCGCGGAACGGCTGAGGGAACTGGAAAAACAGATGGAAACCCTGACGGCCCACTTGGAGGAAGTTGACCTTGAACTGAGATTCAACGTGGCTTCCAACCAGGTATCGCTTGGCAAGTACGAACGGGCCATCGAGTGGTTCCGGGAGATCGTCCGGCGGAATCCCAACGCCAAGTACGCGGCGGACAGCCTTTACGAAATCGCGAACATCTACAAATACAATCTCAAGGACGCCGGCAAGGCCGTCGCGGCTTACGAGGACCTCGTGAAGCGGTATCCCAAGAGCGAGTTCGTCAAGAATGCCTCCTACGAGATTGCCGAGAGCCTCTCGGAACTCGGGAACAAGATCGAGGCTCTGGTACGGTACCGCGGGATCATTTTGAAGTTTGGCAAGGACCGCGTGTCGGAAAAGGCACACTTTGACATGGGGGAAATCTATCAGGAAGACAAGAAATACGAGCAGGCGCGGGATGCCTACGAAAAATTGATCAAGACCTTTCCGGCCGGCGAAAATCGGCCCGCCGCGTTCTACCGGATGGCGGTCTGTTCCCTGGCCTTGTCCGACACTGTGGCGGCGCTCGATCAGTACAAGAGCGTCATACAAGATTTTCCGGCAAGCGAGTTTTCCGAACTGGCCATGTTCGGGCGCATTTCGGTGCTGATGGCGCAAAACAGCCACGGCCCCGCCGGGGACGAGATCAGCCAGTACATGATCCGATATCCGAACGGCCGGTTTCGGGCCGAGGCCGAGCGATTCCTGAGCAAGATCAACAACAAGAAACCCGCCGCGCCCTGACGGAGGACCGCATGTCGGACGGCCGGGTGCTCTATGTCGGTAAAACAAAAGACGTCCTTCGTCTGCCTCAGTCCCGGTATATCGGGTTCCGCTTCAAGGATAATGTTCTCGGCAGGGCGGGCGTGCCGGACAGCGGCGGAAACGAGGTCGTCGGCCAGGAGGCGGGAAAAGGCGCGCTTGCCTGCGCCATCGCCTGCCGGATTTTCGAGCGCCTTGCCGAGGCGGGGGTGACGACGCATTTTGTGGAGCGGCTGTCCGAGGACTCGATCATGGTCCGCCGGACAGAACCGATCCGGATCGAATTTATTTCAAGGAACTTCGCTTACGGGCATTACCTTCGAACCCATCCGGGCGTTCGCTCCCTCGCGGAAATACCCGGAACGCGCGAACTCACCCTGAAGGACGACGCGTCCGACGACCCGCCTCTGTCCGAGAAGGAGGCGGTGGATCGCGGCTTGATTCAGAAAGAGGAACTGGTTCGTGCCCTCGATTTTCTGGATCGCGTGACGGGCGTCCTGACAGCGTTTTACACGGAAAAAAATCTCAGACTCTGCGACCTGAAACTCGAGGTCGGTAGGAGCCCGGACTCGCCGGGCCTGATGGTCATCGACGATCTTGGATACGATAATTCAAGGATATTCTCAGGCGAACACCTGCTGGATGCCCGCAAACTTCATGCGGCCCTGGGTCTTTAGCCTCGTCGTCGCCGCCGGATTGCTGAATCCATCCTCCCCCCTTGAGGGGGAGGCCGGGAGGGGGGGGCCTCTCTCGGTCTTGCCGGGGTTGGCTTCCGACACCCTTTCCGCCCGCGACGTGATGCGGCGGGTCGAATTGAACCAACGCGCGCCGTCCGAAATCATTGAGATCGACATGACCCTCACGGACCGTACCGGGTTTGAACGGCGCCGGCAAGTCCGGGAATTCCGGCGGCGCGAGCCGGATGGCCTCGAATCCACCCTCGTGTTCTTTGACGCCCCGCCGGATATTCGCGGCTCGGCCCTGCTTTCGAAACAGCGCCCGGACGGCTGGGATGACCAGTGGCTGTACCTGCCGGCGGTCGGCAAAATCCGGCGGATCGCCGATTCCGGCCGGACGGACTATTTCCTCGGGACGGATTTGACCTTTGAGGATTTTTCCGTCGAGGACATTGACCTCTACGTCTATCGGTTCGCGGCGCCGGACACGGAAATCGACGAGCGGCCGGCCCGGGTCATCGATGCGGTCGCCCGGGACGAATCGGCCCGGCGCCGGTCGGGATACGGCCTGCGGCGCGTCTATGTCGACGCGGACAGGGACGTGATCTTGATGACCGAGTATTTTGACCGGTCGGGAAAATTGATCAAAATTCTGAAGGCGGCGGAGGTTGAACGCCATGGATCAAACTGGCGGGCCAACCGCATCCATGTTCGGAATTTTCAGCGGCGGCACCGCACCGATCTCACGGTGGCGCGCCGGGATCTTGTCACGCCGCTCGCCGCTGATCTCTTCACGCCCCGCACACTCAGGCGCGGATCGATCGCCGGAACGCCCGCGCGTCCTCCAGAAACCACTCCCGAAACGCGCTGACCGGCGCGTCCCGGTCGATCATCCGGCGTAGTCTCGACGTGCCGGCCAGAATATCAATCGGATATTTCCGGGTTTCATATTCGTAGGGCGGGGATTTCCATCTGAATCCCCGGTCCAATCGCCGAAAGGCCTTGAGGACCGCCGCGCCCGTCAGGGTCGCCCGGAAAGACCGGCGGTCGGTGACATGGATCTGCGCTCCGCCGCAAATTTTCCCGGCATGCTTGTTGAAGGTGGGCTGAAACGTCAGCGGCCGGAACCGGACGCCGGAAAGCCGGTATGATTCAAGTTCGCGGGCGAATTTTTCAGGATGGATATTCGGCGCCCCGATGATCTCGAAGGGACGCGTCGTGCCGCGGCCCTCGGACACGGATGTCCCTTCAAGCAGGACCGTCCCGGGATATACCACGGCGGTTTCAACGGCGGGCATGTTCGGCGACGGCATCGCCCAGGGCAGACGCGTTTCTTCGAAGTACATGGTCTTGCGCCAGCCTCGCATTCCGATCACGGTCAAATCCGTCTTTAGTTTTTTTCGATACCACCGCGCGATTTCTCCGACCGTCATGCCGTGCCGAAGCGGAAGCGGCGTGAGACCCACAAACGACGCGTATGCCGGATCCAATGTCGGCCCCTCAACGGATCCGCCGATGGGATTCGGGCGGTCCAGAACGACTACTTTCTTGTGATATTTCGCGCAGGCGCGCATCACCAGATACAGCGTTTGAATAAACGTGTACACGCGGGTCCCCACGTCCTGAAGATCCACCACCATCGCATCGATTCCGGCCAGCATCGCCGCCGTCGGCTCGCGCCGCCGCCCGTAGAGACTGAACACCTCCGGCGGACACCGCCCCTCAATCATATTGTCCTGCGCCTCCCCAAACCACCCATGCTGGGGCGCAAACAGCGCCGTGAGCCGAACCCCGGCCGCCTCCCGCAAAATTTCCGCTGCATGCCGAAGCCGCAAACTCACCGAGGCCGGATGCGCCAGAAGCCCAACCCGCATCCCTCTGATATCTAGGGCCCCCCCTGCCTCAATCCGATCCAGCCCAGTCAGTATTGGTTTAGGTGGGGTAGGGGTCATTCCCTTAGTTTGTTAGTTTAGACAGAGGCTGATTGCCCTGTCGGCAATGTTTTTCTTCCTGGGTGTATTGCGGATGGCATGAATGGCAACGGCCCGTCGAGAATGTGACCTGCCGTGTGCCCCTTCGAGCTCGCAGGTCTCCTCGTAGGTCCATCCCGCTCCCACGATGGATATGTACCAGCGGATATGGCGAACAGCTGTTTCGCGATTTTTCCAGATCCCTTTCCAAGCGCTCTTTTCGACGGCGCGGTCCGCGGCAATTTTGATTTCCGGCCAAGTCCACGATTTCCTGTGTCTATCGGTCTCTCTGCGATGCTTGTGTCCAGTCTCATCCCTCCTTCGCTCAATCATGCGCAGGACTTTTTCTCTATAAACTGCAGTAGATAAAAACGACCCACGATGCCCCTGACGAAATTCTTTGGCGTTTCCCTCGACATTCAATTCGCTCAGCCAGCGGCGGCACATACGGATCTCCGAGTGGACTCGGCGCAAGTCGAATTTGCGCCCGAACAAATACTCCCATAGGGGCCCTCGCGCCAGGCGGCTGCGCAGCGGATTCAGCATTTCCTTCACGCTGTTGTGCGTGTCCGAGAAAACGTCCTTGGCCAATCCGGCCCGGACGCCGTTCAGCAACGCATAACCCATCACTGTGTGGAAGTAGCGATCCGTCTGGACCAGGAGGGTCTTGGTTCGTCCCTGCAGCAGGTGTCCGACGCGTTTGTGCCTTTGATTCAGCTTCTGGACGGCACTTGTCAGAAACCGCTGGAGAAATCTGGAAATCTCCCCCGAGGGCGTCTCCATAACAAAATGGAAATGATTTGGGAGAAGATCGTAGGCATACGTCCAGATACCAAAGGTTGCGGCGTTTTCAAAATAAACGTCCAGGAATTGCCGATAGTCCTCGTTGTCCGTGAAAAAAGGATGACGATCGACAAACCGATTGATCACATGAAAAACCGCATGTGGATAACTAATCCTCGGACCGCGTGGCATATGGTCTCCTCATATCACATTCCTCCAAAACTAACAAACTAAGGGAATGACCCCTTTTGCCTTTTGCTTTTGTCCTTTTGCACCTAGCTCAGAATATCCTCAATGGTTTTGTCGATGAGGGGTTCGAGGTCCCGGAGGCGGGAGTATTCCTCGATGAGGCGGCTTGAAAGGGATTTGGGGTCCAGCGGGAGTTTGCGCTGGCAGATGAGGTATCCGGTGCCGTAGACTTTGTAGCCTTTCCATTTTTCGATCTGGGGCCGCGCGCGTTCGGTGAAGAGCCGGACGAATTCGTCCTGTTTGGGGAATTCGTCCTCGACGTGCATGTGGATCGGGACGAGTTTTTCGGCGAGTTCGTTTTTTTCGACGTAGGTCTCGAAGTGGATCCCGCCCTGGTTGTCGTTGAACCAGTTTTCTTTCGCGACCTGCATGTAGACGCCGCGGTTGTAGATGGTCCAGCTCTCGGTCCACCACTTGAGGGACATCAGGTTATTTTCAAGTTCCTTAAAAACTGATTTATAGTCCTTCATGCCCCAATATTACCATAAATCTGCTCTTGGCCAATAGCTATCAGCTAATGGCGAATGGCGAACTTAGATTGACACCCAAAACCGGCAGAATTACACAGGAGCGGATGAGATTCCGATGGTTCGTGTGTGTCCTCGTGATAGCCGGATTCGGGCCGCCGCCCGCCGCCGCATGGGTCCGGGCGAAATTTTTTGAAAGTCGCTTTGTCTCCTATCTCCACGCGGATCCCGCCGCCGATGGAAACGCGCTCATGGAGGGGCGGCTTGCGTTTGAAGGGCGCCGGGAGATGGCGCGTGGGGTCGAAATGTTTGTTGCCCCGGAGGTGGTCGGCGACCAGCGCAGTCTTTCCGCCGGGATTTTGAGTCAGGTCCACGACCGCATGGCGCGCCGGCCGAATGTGAATGTGGCGGAGGCCTACCTCGACGTCTACGGAAAACAGGTGGACCTTCGGATCGGCAAACAGAAGATTTCGTGGGGCAATGCCGTTGGTCTCAATCCCACGGATGTCTTCGGCGCCTTCGATTATGCGGATCTGCTCGATCCCCAAAGACTCGGACAGGTTGGCTTCCGCGGGTACTGGTATCCGAAACGCGCCGGAGTTTCCTCCGTCGAATTTGTTTTTCTTCCCGTCTACAGCCCCAGCCGGGCCGGCCGGGTCAACACCCGCTGGCGGACATTGCTGGACGGTACGGTTCCGGTCCCGCTCGATGTGCGCTTCCCGGCCAATACCGCGGCGAATGCGGGGTACGGGCTTCGCCTCGCGTTGCCCCTGTCCGGCTGGGATGTCTCCGCCAGTTACGCCCGCGTGGTGGATGACGTCGCGGGCGGCGCCCGCGCGGGAGGACTTTTCGTCACGCCGCTTTTTCTGAACAAGCGGACGGTCGGGCTTGATGCGGCGCGTCTGGTGGACGAAGGGCGATGGGAGGTTCACGTCGAAGCGGCGTATACGTCGACGCCATCCGGTTACGATGATGATTACCTTTTGGCGGTGGCTGGCGGCCGCCGGTCCTACACGGATTTCTACAAGACCTGGGATCTGGACCTGACGCTGGAATGGTCGGGCGAACACGTCTACTCCACGAGGCGTTCTCCCGGGACGATTCTTCAGACCCTCGTCCAGCGCCCCGCGCCCGGGTCGGTTCTTGCAGATGCCCGGATCGATCTCAGCGAATTCACGTCCCTGCGGATTGCGGGCGTCTACACCTCCCGGGGACCCGACGCTTTTCTTGTCTCAACGGAGCTTGCCTGGAAAGCGACCGATCTTTTGGAACTCCGCGCCGGCTTCGATGCCCTCTCCGGGGACGGCGGCGGCACGAACGCGTCCTCCTACGAGGAAAACGACCGGTGGCGGCTGGAGGCGACGATCCACTTCGCCCCGCCCGGCAAGTAGAAAATTGCGGCGCGGCGTGCTAACTTTTCTCCCATGCCGATTCGAACGGCGCTCCTGACCGTTTCCGACCGCCGGGGCCTCGTGCCCCTGGCCAAGATGCTTGCCCAGAACGGCGTCCGGCTCTACGCGACCGGCGGGACCGCGCGTCTTTTGTCGGGCCACCGCGTGAAAGTCCGGCGGGTGGAAGCGCTGACGAAATTTCCTGAAATTCTCAACGGCCGCGTGAAGACGCTTCATCCGGCCGTCTTCTCCGGTCTTCTGGCGCGGTCCTCGGACGACCGGACCCTGGCCCGGTTTCGGTTTCCGCGGTTTGATCTTCTGGTTTGCAATTTCTACGATTTCCCGGACGCGCCCAAATCCGGGAACAAAGACCTCTCCGACAAAATCGACATCGGCGGCGTCGCGCTGGTCCGGGCGGCCGCGAAGAATTTCGAGCAAGTGGCGACCCTGGTGTCGCCGTCCCAGTACGGGGAATTCGCGAACCGTTTTCTTCAGAACGACTCGGACGCCCCGGACTACCGGCGCCGCCTGGCGGCCATTGCGTGGGGAGCGGTGGCGCAGTACGATCTGAAAATTCTGGGCGCCGGCCTGGCCCGGCTGGACGGGCAGCAGCCAAAATTATATTTCGAAGCGGCGGAAGAGGCTCTGTCGCTCCGATACGGAGAAAATCCCCATCAGATCGCTTCGTTTTTTCTTCCCATCACCTCGGCCGGCCTGCCCTTCAAGGTCCTCCAAGGCAAACCTCTCTCGTACTGCAATCTCCTCGACATCGACGCGGCCGTTTCGCTCTGGGCGGACGCGCCGCGCCGGCCGTTCTGCGCGATCCTCAAACACACCAACCCCTGCGGCGCGAGCGTCGGGCGGCACGCGGGCGAAGCTTTCCGGCGGGCCTTCAACGGCGACCCGCAAAGCGCATTCGGCGGCGTCGTGGTCTTCAACCGCCGCGTGGACGCGCGCGCGGCGCGGGAGATGGCCGAACGGTTTTTTGAAGTGATCGTCGCCCCCGGATACGACCCGAAATCTCGAAAAATCCTCGGCGCCAAAAAAAATCTCCGCCTCCTCGAAATCCGTCCCGCCGACATGCCCCATCCCGGCCGTCGTCTGCAGATCCGGTCGGTCCTCGGCGGCATCCTGGTGCAGAGCGCGGACGCGGGCGTGCTTCCCCAGGCCCGGTGGAAACGGATGGCGGGTTCCGCCAAATCCCGGAGCGCGAAGCAGGACCTGGACCTGGCGATGCGCCTTGCCAAGCACGTCAAGTCCAACGCGATCGTTCTTGTGCGCGGCGCCCAGGCCATCGGCATCGGGTCCGGCCAGCAGAGCCGCGTGGACTCCGTGAAAATCGCGCTGGACAAGGCCCGGCGCTACGGTCACAGTCTGCAGGGCGCCGCCTGCGCCTCCGACGGATTTTTTCCGTTCCACGATTCGGTGGAACTTCTGGCCAAATCCGGCATCACATCGATCGTCGAGCCGGGCGGGTCGGTGCGCGACGGAGATGTCGTCGCGGCGGCCCGGAAACACAACCTGGCCCTCTTCTTCAGCGGCCGCCGGCATTTCCGGCACTAGCGATGAATATCAGCGTCTTCCCTCCTCCCCCCTTGAGGGGGAGGTTGGGAGGGGGGTCACTGCCGACAGCATTTCACCCCCTCCTTGCCTCCCCCCTCAAGGGGGAGGAAGTCAACAGAGCTTCCCTCCGTTGTCGCCGGGTTCAAATTCTCATCCTCTCCTTCACGCTTCTTTTTTCCGGTTGCGCCCACGCGGGTAAAGTCGAGCGGAGCAAGTCCCGGCGCGAGAAGGACCCCTTCGAGGCGTCGACCGGCGGCGTGCTTTTTTCGAAAAGTTACGAGGAGAAACTGGGGCAGGAAGTGAAGAAGGAAGTCCTCAAGCAATATAAACTCTATGACGACAGCGATCTCCTCGCGTACGTCCGGCGGATCGGGGCGACTCTGGCGTCGTTCGCGGACCGGCAGGACATCACCTACGATTTTTATGTGCTCGACGATCCTCTCATCAACGCCTTTGCGCTCCCGGGCGGGACGATTTACATCACGCGGGGGATCCTGACGATCTTCAACAACGAGGCGGAACTGGCGGGTGTCTTGGGGCACGAGATATCCCACGTGGTCGAGCGGCATTCCATGAAGCACATGCAGGGCGGCATGGCGACGGATCTGCTCTGGGCGGTCTTTACGAAGGGCCGCGAAATGCCGCTGGGAATCGACATCGGCCGGAACCTGATGATGATGTCATTCGGCCGCGGCGACGAGCTCCGGTCCGACGCGCTCGGGATGAAATATGCCTACAAGGCCGGCTATCAGGCGGACCAGGTGATCTCGGTGTTTCAGGAATTCGGCCGCCGGGACCAGTCATTTGTTCCGGAGTTTCTCCGATCCCATCCCGTGGACGAAAACCGGATCGCCCAGCTTGGGGATCTCTGGGCCCTCGTCCAGACCCGGCAGGACATTCCGCCCGGCGCCTCGCCGCTGCGAACCGGCGTCGAGGAATACGAAAAGGTGGTCTTTCCCCACACCTATAGAACCTACTTCCCGCAAGTCGAGTCGGCCATGCGGGAAATGATCGCCGCCGTGGGCCGCAGGGACTTGGAGGGAATGATGTCGCGCGTCGACCGGAAATTTCGGTCGTCATGGCTGAATCTAAGTTATAAGGAATTTAAGAAGTCTTACGAGGACCGGTTCGCCGCCACCGAGCGAATAACGGCGGACGTGCAGTTCGACGCGTTCCGGTTTCTGGCGCTCGACGCCGTCAGCGCGCTCTGCCGCGTCTCCGAAACCCGGGTCCACACGGACGGCCGGGTGGAAAGCGACACGACCGCGGAGATCGCGACGTTTGTGAAGCGCGGGAAATCGGAAGGCGACACGGGCGCCGGCTGGCGGCTGATTTCTCTGGAGGATCCATCCAAGTGGTAGATAGATGATCGGTAGACCGTAGTTCATCAGATCAGGGGAGGTTTGGACGGATATGGACGGGACAAATAACATTGACGATATCTGCATCAACACCATTCGGACGCTTTCGATCGACGCCGTGCAGAAGGCCAACTCCGGGCATCCCGGAACGCCGATGGCGCTGGCGCCGGTCGCCTACACGCTCTGGGACCGCTTCTTAAGGCACAATCCAAAAAATCCCAATTGGCCCAACCGGGACCGGTTCATCCTCTCGGCCGGGCATGCTTCCATGCTTCTTTACAGCATGCTGCATCTCACGGGGTACGACCTGCCGCTCGACGAGCTGAAAAATTTCCGGCAGTGGAACAGCAAATGTCCGGGGCATCCCGAGTTTGGCATCACCCCCGGCGTCGAAACGACGACGGGGCCCCTCGGACAGGGCGTGGCCAACGCCGTTGGATTTGCGATCGCCCAAAAATGGATCGCCGCCCATTTCAACCGGCCCGGCCACGAGATCATCGATTACCGGGTCTACGCCATTTGCGGAGACGGGTGCCTCATGGAGGGCGTTTCGTCCGAGGCGGCGTCCCTGGCCGGGCATCTCGGCCTGAACAATCTCGTCTGGATTTACGACAACAACCACATCACCATCGAAGGCAACACGTCGCTGGCGTTCTCGGAGGATGTCGCGGCCCGGTTCATGGCCTATCACTGGAACGTCCACCGCGTCGGCGACGCGAACGACCTCGGGCTTCTCACGTGGGCCCTCGATACGGCCCGGAAAGAAACCGAACGGCCGACGCTTCTCATCGTCGACAGCCACATCGCGTACGGCGCGCCGAACAAGCAGGACACGTCGGGCGCGCACGGCGAGCCCCTGGGCGATGAGGAAATCCGCCTGACCAAACAGCGCTACGGCTGGCCGCCGGAGGCGAAGTTTCTGGTGCCGGACGAGGCGGCGGCGCATATGCGGAAAGCCGTCGATCGCGGCATGAAGGCGGAAGAGGAGTGGAACCGGAAGTTCGCCGACTACGCGAAGGCGCATCCGGCCCTGGCCGAAGAGTTCCAGCACATGCAGAAGGGAGAATTGCCGGCCGGATGGGACAAGGACATTCCGAGTTTTCCGGCCGACCCCAAAGGCCTCGCGGGCCGGGATTCCTCCAACAAGGTCCAGGCGGTGATTGCCAAACAGGTCCCGTGGCTGGTTGGCGGTTCCGCGGACCTGACGCCTTCGACCAAAACCCGGATTGCGGACGGCGGAGATTTTCAGAGAGGTTCCTACGGCGGCCGAAATCTCCATTTCGGCATCCGCGAGCACGGCATGGGATCGATCATGAACGCGATGACGATTTCCAAACTGCGGGCCTACGGCTCGGGATTCCTGATCTTTTCCGATTATTGCCGCCCGACCCTGCGCCTCGCCAGCCTGATGGAACTGCCGGTCCTGCACATTTTCACGCACGATTCGATCGGCGTCGGCGAGGACGGCCCGACCCATCAGCCGATCGAGCACCTCGTTTCACTGCGCGCAATTCCGCACCTCGTGGTGCTGAGACCCTGCGACGCCAACGAAGTCGCGGAAGCGTGGCGATGGATCATGAAAAACAAGAATCATCCCGTCGCGCTGATTTTGAGCCGGCAGGCCCTGCCGACCCTGGACCGCGCAAAGTACGCGCCGGCTTCAGGCCTCCACCAGGGTGCCTACATCCTCGCCGATTCGGACGGCCCGCCGCAGGTGATTTTGATGTCGACGGGATCCGAACTCCAGTTCTGCGTCGAGGCCCACGAAAAACTCAAATCGGAGGGCGTCCGCTCGCGGGTGGTGAGTTTCCCGTCCTACGAGATTTTCGAGATGCAGTCCGAGGCCTACCGCCAGAAAGTCCTGCCGCCCACGTGCCGCAAGCGCGTCGCGGTGGAAGCGGCGTCGACCCTGGGATGGCGCCGCTACGTGGGCATCTACACCGACGGCGCTGTCATCGGCCGAAGGGAATTCGGCGCGTCGGCCCCGCTCAAGGAACTGCTCAAGCAGTTCGGCTTTACCTCCGAGCGGGTGGCCGAGGAGGCGCGGACTCTGCTCAAGTCCTAGTTGGGAGGGAGAAAGGGAGAGAGGGAGAAAGGGAGATAGTCAGTACCAGGTCGTCATTCCCGCGCAAGCGGGAATCCAGTCCGCCCTGCGATCATCTGGATTCCCGCTTGCGCGGGAATGACGGAGAGGGCTGAATAGTGACGACGGTCAGGCGCTTTGAAAAGGCGTTACACTTCCCAAAGCCCGCCTATCTCCCTTTCTCCCTTTCTCCCTCTCTCCCTGATTTTCTCGATTCGCTGATCTGACACGCCCGGATCGTCGCCTGCATGTTCTGAGCCCGGGCGGATCTTACCGCCAGAAAGGGATCCCAGAGCACCGAGAGCGGCCACAGAAGCGTGTCGCGGATGGCGGCGCCGTAGTTTTCGGTAAAGTACATCCCGCCGCCCGGCAGAAATCCGAGAACGCCGGCCACCACCGTGTGCTTGACTACCACCGGCGGACAGCCCTTCTCGAGAGTCTCGTGGTACTTGTTGACGAGGTCCCTGTTGCCGGCGCCGAACGCCGCTCCGGCTTGGAAGATCACGGCGATGACCAGGCCGGCGATGAGAGGAAATATGAATCGTGACATCCGCACCTCCGATGTATAACTTATCGGATTTGCCGTGAAGATGCCTTAACCGATTGCCCAATCGTCCCGTTGGTTGTATATCAGGGGCGATGTCGAACCGAAAACACAAACCCACCCGTGCCGAGGCCGCCGGAACCGGGATGTTCCGGTGGGCCGGAGTTCTGGGAATCCTGATCGCGGCTGTTTTTTTCCCATCTCTAAAAATCCCCTTCCTGCTGGACGACTATCAGATATATCTCGATTACTGGCCGTCCGTGTCCGGCAAGGCCTTCTGGCATGACGTGACGCAGCACTTTCAGCAGAACCGATTCCTGACTCACGTCACGTGGTACCTCCAGTTGCTTCTACAGTCCCCGGGCCGCCCGGACCCGGGCGGGTTTCACATCGTGAACATGGTTCTTCACTGGATCAATGCCGTGCTGGTTTTGTATCTCGTCCGCGGGTTCGGAGCCTCGGCGCCGGCGGCCGCTCTGACCGCCGCTCTCTTTGCGGTCCATCCAACACAGATGGAAGCTGTCTCCTATATTTACGGGCGTTCGGATCTTCTCGTGACCGCGTTTCTCCTCGGCGCCCTGATGGCACTGCGGACCGGTTCCGCTCCATTGCGCGTTGGGGGCGGACAGGGATGTCCAGTCCCCAACGCTCCAGTCTCAGAAATTTCCAGGACGGAAATTTCTCCATTGCGCGTTGGGGGCGCGCTGGTCCTGGCGGTTTTGGCGGTGATGACCAAGGAAACGGCGGTAGTTCTTCCGGCGCTGTATCTACTCGTCTCCGCCGTCCTCCGGCCGGCTTTCGCGCGGTTTTCGAAAGTGGCATTCGCGGTAAGTGTCCTGTCTGCCGCCGCATCCGTCGCCGGTTTCCTGTTTCTCAAAACAGATCACGCGGATAACTTCGGCTTTCATGTCCCGAATGCCGCCCGCTATCTGCTCTTGCAGCCCTTTTGCCTCTTCATCGGCCTGGCCCGCGCCGTCTTCCCAACGGGATTTTCGATCGTCTACCAGTTCGATTTGCCAGGCGGCGTACTCGACTTCGTCGTCATCGGACCGGTTTTGTTCTGGACGATCTTGACGGGCGCCTGCGTTCGGCAGTATCGCAGGGGCCAAAGGATTTATCTGTTTGCGCTTGGCTGGTATCTGGCCGCCCTGTCTCCGACGAATTCGGTTGTGCCCCGGATTGACCAGATCTCGGACCGCCACCTCTACATGGCCTTGATCGGCCCGTTTTGGGCGATGACGACTTTGATCGAGTCGGCTTGGTCTCGATACGGCAACTGGATTCAGAAAGCCGCATGGACCGGAGTGGTCGTCCTGGGCGGCCTGACCTTCGCCCGGAACGTCACCTGGCAGTCGCCGATTGCGGTCTGGCAGGAGACCATCCATGCTTTTCCGAAATCTCATCTGGCCTACCGTGAACTGGCCGGTGAATACGGCCGGGCGGGAAATATCAAACTTCAAATCCAGTATCTGCAGGACGCCACGCGCATCGCGCCGCTGGACTGGACCTCCTGGAACAACCTCGGCATCGCTTACGGGTCCGTGGACCGCCGCGCAGAAGAACGCCAAGCCTATCAGCAGGCCCTTCGAACCGTTCCGGGGCGTCACCGCGCCGGCATCCACCACAATCTGGGATACTCCTATCAGAACACGAAACAGTTTTCAGAAGCGATCGAGGCCTACCGGCTGGCGCTCAAAGAAGACCCGCACTACGTCAACTCCAAACACAACCTCGCGGTACTTCTCTGGATGACAGGCAACGCGGTCGAAGCGGAAACGCTCCTGGCGGATGTCGTCGCCCGGCACCCGCACATGGACTTGGCCCGGCAGAACCTGGAACGCGTGAGGCGAAGCCGGAAGTAGGGTCTAGAAGTGAATCCCCAGGGCCGGATACGGGATGATGTAGAAGGTCGCGATTTCGAAGAAGATGTTGCCCGTTGAAAACTCCGTGCCGACGCCCACGTAAGGGAGGAGGAGCAAAACCGTGCCCCACTGCCAGTAGGGGTTCCAGGCGTGTTTTCTCATCGGCTTGAAATAATTCTTGCTCTGAAATCCGAGTCCCCAGTTGATTCCGCGAAATCCGATCATTTCGTTGTTTCGGTTGTACTTGGCCCATTCGAACAGAGTCATGGAAATGTAGGGCAGGCCGGCTGAATACCGGAATCCGGGGCTCTCGGCCGCCATTTGCCCCTGGTCCGCCTTGAGGACGGCAGTTTGCTTCCAGTCCCCGAACGTCGCCCCGGGGAAAAATGTCGGTTTTGAGAAATTGTCTTTAAGTCCAAACGAGAAAGAGTATTTCCAGTTGTCCGTCATTTCCGCCGACGCCGCCGGCGCCGCCATGAGGCCGATACAAACGAGGCCGGCCCACGCCGTCAACTTTACCAGGTTCATGCTCGTTCCTCCTTGTGATGTGTCAATGTCGTTATGCCTCAACCTCAAACCCCATCTCCTCGATCGCCTGGCGGGCCTGGTCGGCCTCATCGCCCGGGGTCGTGAGATAGCCTTCGACAAAAATGGAGTTGGCCGGGTAGAGAACCCGGTACGCATCAGGCCCGAACGTGAACTCGCGGCCGCCCGCGGCGCGGATGTCTTTGGATGGATTGAGCAGGCGGAACAGACACAGCGTCGCCATGCCGGAGTCGATGGATGTCCGGCCTCGTCCGGCCAGCGGGGTGCCGGCGATTGGATGTAGAAAATTGACGGGAATGGAATCGATGTCGAGGTCCTGGATCGCGAAGGCCATGTCAAGGACGTCGTCCGCCGTCTCGCCCATGCCGACGATCCCGCCCGAACAGGTTTTCAGGCCGGCCGATTTGACCGCGCGGATCGTGTTGACGCGGTCCCGCCATGTATGGGTCGAGCAGATTCGCGGGTAAAACCGCTCGCTTGTGTTCAAGTTGTGGTTGATCCATCCGGCGCCGGCGCGTTTCAGCCGGACGGCTTTGTCCTCGTCCAACAGCCCGAGCGAACAGCATATCTCGAGCGGGAAATCGGCCCTGATTTTTTGGATCGTCGCCGCCAGATGATCGATGTCGCGGTCCGAAGGTCCGCGGCCGCTGGCCACGATGCAGTAGCGTTTGGCGCCGGCTTCCTCGTGGGCGCGGCGGGCGCCTTCGTAAATGGCCTCGGAGGATTTCAACGAATAGACCGGAATGTCCGCGCCGGAATCTTTCGACTGGGAGCAGTAGCCGCAATCCTCCTGGCAGAGACCGGACCGAATGTTGTTGAGCACGCAAATTTTGACGCGCCGTCCCCAATGCGCCTTGCGGACAGAGAACACCGCATCGGTGAGTTCGTCGAGCTCTTCCGTCGGCGTCTCCAGACACCGGCCGGCTTCTTCGCGGGTGAGGCTGCCGCCTCCCAGAACCCGGTCCGCCCATTCGCGATAGGGAGTCATAGAAAGAGCCATTATATCAACTCTTGCGCTTCGAACACAAATTCCCCGCGTAAAAAAGGATCGCGCCCGCGGCCAGCATGGAGAGCTCGGTCCGCGCGCCGATTTTTCCCATGAGGGCCCAGACGAAAACCGACGGCAGAAGAATGAGGGCGATGACCTGGAGGAAATACCCGAAAGACTTCATGCGGGGCTGAGTTTGGCATAGGCGAGTTTCAGCCGTTTCTTGCCGGCGCGATCAAATCGAACGGTCGCCATCGCGTCCTCGCCTCTGCCGGATATCCGAAGTAGAAGCCCCTCGCCGAAAAGCGGATGCCGAACCCGGCCGCCCGGCTCAACGCCGAACGCGGCGGTCTCCTCGTCCAACGGAACCCGCTCGATCAGATCCGGCTTGGCGTCCTCCACGTTTCGCCGGCCGCGGCCGTGCGTGTCGATGAAGGAAATGTCCCCGGCGTCGATCAGTCCCGCCTCGTCAAGGAACCGGGACGGCCTGATGTCGTCGCGGGTTTCCCCGTAAATGCGGCGGCTGAAGGCGTGGGAAAGAAACAATCTCGACTTGGCGCGCGTGATGCCGACGTAGCAGAGGCGGCGTTCCTCCTCCATCTCGGCGTCCGACTCGAAACTCGACGCGTGAGGGAGGCTTCCCTCCTCAAGGCCGATCATGAAGACGGTCGAAAACTCGAGGCCCTTGGCGGCGTGCAGGGTCATCAGGGAGACTCGGTCGGCGGAGGGGTCCATCCGGTCGAGGTCGGTGAGGAGGGACATTTCCTCGATGAACATCTGTACGGTGGCGTCGGCTTCCGGCGTGCGGCGGGCGAACTCCTGCGCGACAGTGTACAACTCCTGGACGTTTGCCGCGCGGTCTTCGAACCCGGCGGGATCGGATTTTTCCAGGAAATTGAAATAATCCGTCCGCGCCACGATCTGCCGGAGAACTTCCTCCAGCGTGGACCTCGCCGCCTCGGTCCGGAGGGCGGCAAGAAGTTCCGCCAGTTCCGACAGGCGCCGGCGGAGCGCTGCCGACACAGGCAGGGCGTCCAGCCGGTTCAGCGTTTCCGAAACGGGGATGCCCGCCGTTTTGGCGTGTTCGGCCAGCGCCGCCACCGAGGTCTCGCCGATGCCGCGTTTGGGAACGTTGAGTATCCTGAGAAACGCGGCGTCGTCCGCGGGATTGGCGATCACTCGCAGATACGCCAGAAGATCCTTCACCTCCCGGCGCTCGTAAAATCCGACGCCGCTCACGACCACGTAGGGAATCCCGCGCGCGAGAAATTCCTCCTCGATGAGCCGCGACTGCGCCGCCATCCGGAAAAACACCGCCATCTCGGAATAGGGCGTCTCCGCCAGATTTTCCAGGATCCGCCGGGAAATAAACGCCGCTTCGTCGTATCCGTCCGCCGCCGCGAAAACCAGCGGCGCGTGGCCCGGGCCCTTCTCGGTGACGAGGCGCTTGTCGGCGCGCTCGCGGTTGTGGCGGATGATGCTGTAGGCCAGATCCAAAATCCCCTGGGTCGAGCGGTAATTTTCCTGCAGAAAAATCTCCCGGGCGCCCGGGAAATCTTTTTTGAATGACAAAATGTTCCGGATGGTGGCGCCCCGCCAGGAGTAGATGGCCTGGTCGTCGTCGCCGACGACGCAGAGGTTCCGGTGTTCCGCGGCAAGAAATTTGAGAAGCGCGTACTGGACGGCGTTCGTGTCCTGGTATTCGTCGACGTGGATGTACTGGAACCGCTCCTGAAGGCTGCGCAAAACCTGCGCGGACGTTTCCAAAATCTTGACGGCGTAGACCAGAATGTCGGTGAAATCAAGCGCGTCCGATTCCCGCAGACGGCGGTCGTATTCGACGTATATTTTCGCCGCCATCTCCTCCACCGGGCCGTCCGCGCCCGCCGCCACGTCCGCGGGGCCCCGCCGCCCATTTTTTGCGCGGTCGATCACGCTTAGAATAGCCGCAGGCCGGTAGAGTTCCTGCGCCCGGTCCATCGATTTGAGAATCTGCCGGACCAGATGCAGGCTGTCTGCCTGGTCGTAGATGGTGAAATGCCGTTTGACTCCGACCGCCTCGCCATGCCGCCGCAGGATCCAGGCGCAGAAGCGGTGGAAGGTCCCGAAAAAAACATTATTCGCAGCCGCCTCGCCGCACATCCGGCCAAGCCGGTCGCGCATTTCGCCGGCGGCCTTGTTGGTGAAGGTCACGGCAAGGATATGCTCGGGGGGAATGCCGATCTCAAAAATCAGGCGCGCGATCCGGTGCGTGATCACCCGGGTCTTGCCGGTGCCGGCCCCGGCGAAAATCAGGAGCGGCCCCTCGGTGTGATTCACCGCCTCGATCTGGGCGGGGTTGAGCTGGTCCGTGTGCGTGCCGTTCGCCATTGGCTGTTGGCTGTTAGCTGTTGGCTCAACCGGAATTGGCCAATGGCAAATAGCCAATAGCTAATAGCGAATAACTATAGAATCTGCGCCGCCAATTCCGCAAGTTCCGAGCGCTCCCCTTTGGAAAACATCACGTGTCCGTAAAGGCCCTGGCCTTTCATCCGTTCGACCATGAGAGCAAGCCCGTTGGACGTCGCGTCGAGGTAGGGGTTGTCGATCTGGCCGAGGTCTCCGGTAAAAATGAGTTTGGTGCCCTGGCCGGCGCGGGTGATGATGGTCTTGACCTCGTGCATCGTCAGATTCTGCGCCTCGTCCACGATGATGAAGACGTTCGGAATGCTCCGGCCGCGGATGTAGGTGAGGGCCTGGATGTCGACGATCCCGGCGTCCATGAGGTCCTCGAGGTCGGAACCTTCAATGTCACTGTGAGAAACATTCGAGAAGAGGAAATCGAGATTGTCCTGGATCGACTGCATGCGCGGCAGAAGCTTCTCCTCCACCTCGCCCGGCAGATAACCGATATCGCGGCCGAGCGGCACGAGCGGCTTTACGACAAAAAGTTTCTGGTATTTCTCTTCGCGGACGACTTTTTCGAGGCCGGCGGCGAGCGCGAGCAGGGTTTTTCCGGTGCCGGCCATGCCCACGAGGCTGATGAGCTTGACGTCATCGTCGAGGAGGATGTCGAGTCCGAACCGCTGTTCGCGGTTTTTGGGTTTGATGCCCCAGAGCACGGGATTGTCGAACGTCAGCTTCTGAATGATGTCCTTCTTGCGTTTCACCCGGGCCAGGCCGGTGTGCGATGGGTTCGTCTCATCGGTGAGCATGACGAATTCGTTCGGCAGAAGGGTCGGGTCGACCGGGAATTCCGACAGGGGCAGTTCGCCGTTTTTGTAGAACTGGTCCACATAGCCGAACTTCACCTTGAGCTCCCGGTGTCCCTTGTAGAGAACTTCGGGATCGATCTTGTTCTTTTCGTAATCCTCAGCCGGTATCCCCAGCGCGTCGGCCTTGATCCGGAGGTTCAGATCCTTTGATACCAGCACCACAGGCTCGGAGGATTTCTGCTTGTAGTAGAGCGCCAGGGCCAGGATCCGGTTGTCGGCTTTATCCTGCGCGAAGCCTTCCGGCAGGGGCGCCAGTTCGTGGTGCTTGAGTTCAATCACAAGTTTCCCGCCGCTCGGAAGGTCCACGCCTTCGGAAAGACTCCCCTGGAGACGCAGATCGTCCAGGGCATTCGAAACCTGGCGGGAATTCCGCCCGACCTGATCCTCGCGCTTTTTGAATGTGTCGAGTTCCTCGATCACCACAATCGGCAGGACGACGGTGTTGTCCTCGAAATCAAACATGGAGGTCGGTTCGTGCAAGAGCACGTTCGTGTCGAAAATGTAAAATTTCTTCAACGGACTCGAAGCCTAGCACAAAATCCATTGATTTCAACCCGGGGCCGCATTCCGACCCGGCCCCCCTTGACGCCGCCCGCGCGTGTGGGGTACACGGGGGATGGAGATATGGAGGAATTGATCAGCCGCGTGGAAGGCCAGATCGAGAGGGTCCTGCGCCGTGCGGAGGAATTGTCGCGCGAGAATGTCGTCCTCCGCAGGGAGACCGAACGGCTCCGGTCGGAACTTGCCGAAGTGTCCGAGCACCGGGACGGATTGGAGAGACGCGTCCGCGTTTCCCAGCGGCACGTGGACTCCGCACTCAAACGACTCAGTCTCCTGACGGACGAACCCTGATGCCCGCCGTTGAAGTCATGATCCTCGGAAAAAAACACGTCTTCGAAACCTCCGGCAACCCCGACCGCGTCCGCGCGGCGGCGGTCCTGCTCGAACGGAAAGTCAAAACCGTTTCGGAACATCTCGGGATGATCTCCAACGACCGGACTCTCGTCCTCGCGGGGCTGAACATCGCGGAGGAATTGATCCGCCTGAAGCAGGAAACCCGGCTCGACCGGATGGAGGATTTCCTCCGGGGCCTCTCGGACCGGCTGGAACTGACCCTCCAGTCCATCCGCGAACCAACGCCGGCGGCGTCGAAATAGGAGGCCCGGCCCGGATGCGGATCATGGGAGTCGATGAGGCCGGCCGCGGTCCCGTTCTCGGGCCGATGGTGATGGGGGCCGTCCTGGCCGAGGACGACACCGTCGAGCCTTTCCGGGAACTCGGCGTGCGCGACTCCAAGGCGCTGACCCGAAAAGCGCGGGAACGGATTTTCGAAAGGCTAGCCGGCCGGTTTCAGATCGCGTATGAAATCGTCACGCCCGCGGACATCAACGGCGGGCGGAACCTCAACGAACTTGAATTCGACCGGCTGACGGCGCTCGCGGCCAGACTAAATCCCGGGCGGATCATCGTCGACGCGTTTCTGCCGCCGGCCAAACTTTCCGCGCGGATTCAAAAAAAATTCCCCGGGGTCGACGTGCTGGCGGAATGGAAGGCCGACGAGAACCACCTGATCGTTTCGGCGGCGTCGATCGTCGCCAAGGTCATCCGCGACCGGCAGATGGACGAACTCCGGCCGGCGATGGGGGACGTCGGGTCCGGCTATCCGTCCGACCCCGCCACCAAACGGTGGCTCCGCGCGGAACTTCTGAAATGCCGGCTGGCCCTGCACCGCCTCCCCGCCTGTGTTCGGCTCAAGTGGCGGACGGTCGCCAACTTGAAAAATGAAGTTGATCCGCCCGAATCCAACTTGAATCATCCCGGAACCGGAGATATAGTGCCCGAGGAATGAAAGCCACCACCTACGAACAGCTGGAAAAAATATCCAACGACGCGCTGAAAGGCGCCGTGCGGCCCCACGCCTTGGGGTTCGTGCTGTCGGCCCTCGAGTTCACCCTCCGGCGGCTCCGGCGGCGCCGGCACATCACCGGGAAGGAACTCTGCGAGGCCGTCCGCGACCTCGCCGCGCGGGAGTACGGCCTCATGGCCAAGGAGGTCCTTGAGGCTTGGGGTGTCGACAACACCGAGACGGTCGGCCGCATCGTGTTCGCGCTTGTCGACGCGGGTCTCATGACCAAGACCGAAGAAGACACCCCGGCGGATTTCGAGCGCGTGTTTAACTTCGAAGAGTCTTTCGCCCCCGCCGCCATCCTCAAAGCCGCACGGGACGTGCGCCCGCGGTCCAAGAAAAAATCCTGACCCTTTTAGACCGGGCCGCCCACACCGCCAATCTCTACGCCGCCTTTCTCAAAGCGCGGCAGTGGCAGTGGGAATCGCCGTATTACGACACGCTCGAAATCCGGCTGTTTGAGTGGGGACTTTTCGACAACCTCCGGCTTCTGTCGCTCCACCTGAAACGCGGGTACCGCTGGGGCCCGCTCATCCGGTTTCCGGTGCCGAAAAAATCCGGCGAAAACCGGCCCTACGCCTACCGCAATTTTCGGGATGAAGTCGCCGCGGTCGCGCTGGCCCTCGCCGCCCGGCCGGTCCTTGAAGGCCGCATGGACCGAAGCGGCCGCGCCTCGTTTGGGAACCGGCTCGGCGGCGTTCACTCCTCCGACCGGCTCTTCCTCGACTGGCGGTCGTCCTGGGGGCAGTTCGAAGGCGCCGCGCGGGATGCGGGCCGGCGGTACCGGCATTACGTGAAAACCGACGTCCGGAAATTTTACCCGCACATCCGCCGGGGACAACTCATCGACGCGCTCGCCGGAATTCTTCCGCGCGACCCGATCTTTTTGGCCCTCCGGTCGCTCCTGTGGGCCGACGGGCCGAACCTTGCGGCGGGCCCGACGATCTCCGGGTGCCTTGCCAATGTTTACCTCGCGTCTCTCGATGAGGAACTCCTGAACGCATGGAATCTCCGGGGCAGATACTTCCGGTACGTCGATGATATGTACCTCTTCGGCGGGAACCGCCGGGAACTTCTCGGCGTCTTCAGACGCCTGCGGGCGCGGCTTTGGGAACACTATGGCCTTCCGACTCATCACGGCAAAGCCGAAGTCGGCCGGTCGGCGTCGGCGCTGAACGGGCCGGACAGCCCCGCCTCATGGGTGGGCCTTTCGGAGGATTTCGACCGCATCGCGCGCACGCTGTACCACGTGCCGCCGGAATTTCTCAGTCTCTACGCGCGGCACCCCGCCAGGACCCTTCGCGCTTACACGCAGGGCCTCCGCGCGGCGGGACTGTTTGTCTCGACGGACTGGCTCGCCCAGCAGTTTTTGAGCCTCCGTGGCCGGCACCCGCCGCGGGATGCTTGGGACGGTTTCTTTCATTTGAGATTTCCGAGGCTGAACATCGAATCGCCGTACGGGGCGGCCCGATCCTGGGGCGCGTCGCTCCTCAGGCAAAATCCGGATTTCGCGCGCGCGGTGGGCCGGCTCCGCGCCAAACTGACGGCGGGATTTCGCGCCGCCGCCAAACGCATTCCCTACTCCAGCCGCGCCGACGACCGCCGCCGCAAACACGCGATCTTCATGCTTCGCTTTTATGCCATCCGCCTCTCGATGTTTGACTGTGTCCCGGTAAGCGGATTCTTTCAAAAATTCCTCGACCACCCCTGGGCGCTCGAACCGTCTGTCTCGGCCAATGCCTTGCTCTCCGATCCCAACGCCGTGAACCGGTTCCTCGAAGCCCTCATGTCCCGGCGCGCGCTCCTCGTCCGCGTCCGCGCCGCGTGGGCCCTCGGAGAACTCGGCGCCATCCGCGCCATCCCCGCGCTCTGGCGCGCCGCTCATCCCGGATTCCCTTTGCTCATCAGGCTGGCATCCCTCGAAGCGATCCTCCGGATCGACCGCTATCATACGCTGAATCCCTCGGCGGTCTTCGCCGCCGCCCGCGCCGAAAAAATCCCGGCGGTCCGCAAATACCTCTACATCATCCTCGGCCAGATCCGTGACCCACGGGTCCGCCCTCTCCTCCAGCACCGCGCCGCCTCCGAACGCGACTTCTTCGCGCGCCGCGCCGCACTCTTCGCCCTGCACGCCCCCACCCGCCTGGCCGCGCACCTGGCTCCCCCCTCCCGCCACGCCGCCGCCTCCCTTCTCCCTTCCAGAACCCGGGTCCTGTAAGGCGAAAAGGAGTCACGAGCGGCTTCGGCTCATCCGGTACATGGCGTACAGGGCCGGCAGGCCGACGATCAGGCAGATGATTCGTTCCAAATCGCTGATGGGCATGCGGGTCTGGAGAATCGGCATCAGAATGGCCATGTAATACTGGGGAAGTACAAACAGTTCCAGAAGCCACACGATGATCAGAAACACTGCGCCCCAGAATGCGCATTTCCAGAACCCGGCCTCGAAGATGCCCCGGGTGAAAATGTAGGCGTACGTGGCAAAAAGCAGGCTCAGGTTCAGAAATATCCCCAAAACTTCATAGGGACCGAACGCGAGGGCCGAATACTGGGGGAGCGTGAACACCCCAACCACGGCGAGAACCGTCACCGACAAATAGACGCAGAAGTAGAGGATCCACCACATCTGGCAGGCATCCTCTCACAGGAGATCGAAAAATCAAGCCGGCCCGCCGTTGAGGAAAGGGGCGTTCGCCGTATCCGCCAAGTGGCGACGGTCTTGGGCGCCGAGGTTCCCAGGTCCTGTGGTCACAAAAAAAGGGTTCGCCGTTTCTTGTGGCGAACCCTTTTCCTCGGGTGAGGCCCGGCCCCGACGTTTTCCGACGGATGACCGTTCCTGGTACCCCGGCGCGGGATGCATGGCGCGCGGGGTCGCGTTATGGGAGTATCCCTCGTCTCCACCTACCGGGCGTTATCGGTCCTAGTGGGTGGTGACATCGCCTGTGTCGAACATGACATCAAGCGTGCCCATCAGTGTTCCGATCAGCAAGCCCAGAAAGCCCAGAAAGTACGTGCCCATCTGGCAGAGGACCCCGATTTTCACCAAGGTCTCATGCATCCAGATGCCGTCGCCAAAAACCGCCGACAATAGAAAAAACAACCCTGCCATGCCGACGATCTTGATGTACTTGTGGACTCCCAGTCCCGCGTGTTTGTAAATCACCGGAATCACCAAACACACCAGCCCTAGAAGAATCGTCCCGGACATATGCGCCACCTCCTTTCGGATGAGGCTGATCGGCCTCGGGATAAACCGTGCCTTGTCAGCTTAGTTCTGCACATATTGTCCCCAATAGGGCCATCTGAGTCAAGTTTTTTATTTTCTATCAAGAAATAAGTATACAGTTGTGCCAGTGTGGTGTTCCTTAAGTCCCGTTACATCCGTCATCCCCGCGAAAGCGGGGAACCAGTTCTGGATTCCCGCTTTCGCGGGAATGACGGCGCAGACTAGGAACGAAGAATTTTCAGGGCTTTCTTTGTATCCGAAACCCGCACAATGAGAACGCCTCTCTTCTCCCGCGAACCCACTGTTCCATACGCATACTCTATATTAATACGCGCCTTCGCCAGCTTCTCCGCGAAGTCCTCCAGCGCGCCCCGGCGGTTTGTGAGGTCCACGACCAGGACTTCCGACTCGACCACCAAGAGGCCCGCCGATTCCAGGACGTCGATGGCCTTTTCCGGGTCGGAGGCCATCAGCCGCACGACGGCGTGGTCGACGGTGTCGGAAACGGTCATGCCCAAAATGTCGATCTGGTGATCGGCGAGATCGGATGTAAGTTTGGCCAGGACACCCGGCTCATTTTTCAAGAAAATCGAAAGCTGTTTGCGCACCTGCATGTTGTCACCTCACGTGGGATTTACGGCGCGGGTCGCGACCGTCATTTCAATTTGCGGTTCGCCTTGAAGCGCCGCCCGGACGGCATCTGCGAAGGGTTCGGCATCTCGCGGGCCGGCGGCCGTCACGATCAAGTCGTCCCGCACAACGCCCCTCGGGACAATCCGGGCGCCCTGTTTGCGAAGTTCCGAGAGTTCAGTATGCCATGCGACGGCGGATTTGCGATAGAGAAGTTTTTCGGCCGCGAGGATCGCCGGCGCCACGCAGATGGCGGCGACGACTTTTTTCGATTCGTAGGCCTTCCGCGCAAGGCCCCGACAATATTCGCATCGGCTCAAGGATCGCGCGCCGCCGCCGCCCACAAAAACCACCGCGTCATACTTCGCCGCGTCGGCGGATTGGTGGGTGACGTCGGGTTTCACGCGCAGGCCGCCGCCTCCGACGCACTCGTCCGGCCCAGGACCGGGCCCGGCCACATCGACCTCCGCGCCCCACGCCTCCAGATTCAGCCGGGGAACGAGGTACTCGGTTTCCTGAAAATCCCGGCCGGCCAGAACGAACAGGATTTTTTTTCCGGCGAGGGGCTGGTCGAGGACTTGGCGGCAGATCCAAACGGCCGCGGCCGGGACGTCCGCCGCGACAAAATCGGGCGAAACACCGGCGGCGGCGGCCTCGCGCTGTGTCTCGGGGCCTTTGCCCGTCAGGACCAGCACGCCGCGCGCGCCGATCCGGCGGGCGGACTGAAGATCGACAAGGCTGTCGCCGACGACAAAACTGTCCTTGAGCGACAGACGAAACATCCGCGCCGCTTCCTCGAAGAGTCCCGGTTCGGGTTTGCGGTCCTGGGGTCTTCGGCGGTGTTCCGGATGGCCGGCGGCCGGGAAATAGGGCGAATATAAAATCGCGTCGAGGTCCGCGCCGCGTTCCGACAAGAGACGCTTCATGTGATTGTGGACCGGGAGCACGTTCATTTCACTGATGACGCCGCGGCCAACGGCCGCCTGGTTGCTGACAACCACGCGCCGGAATCCTTTCGACTTGAGGATCGCCAGCGCCTCCGGGACGCCCGGATAAAACCGGACTTGGTCGGCCTTCGCCAGATACTCCTCCGGCGGAATCAGCAGGGTCCCGTCGCGATCGAGAAAAACGGCGCGCTTGTGGAGCACGGCGTCGGCGCCGCTACACTCTGGCCGGCGTTTTTTTCGGCCCGGCAACCCTGGCCAGCCGCACGACTTCCGCCACGAGCTTTTCGATGCCGGCGGCCGCCTCGGAGATGCGGCCCGCCAGCATGTAGGCGGGCGTCGAGACGATCCGGAGATCTTCATCCACGACAATCTCGTCCACCCGCGCGGCCTGGTGCTTCGCGCCCATTTTTTCAAGCGCGCCGGCGGTTCCGGGGTCTGTTCCGATGGTGAGTTTCGGATGTTTGGATCCAAGCGCCCGCGCGACGACCGCCGGAGAAATACAGATCGCTCCGATGGGCTTGCCGGCCGCGTTCAGGTCCGACAGAATCTGCCGGACGTCCGGATCGAGCTCGCAGTCGGGGCCTTTGAACGCGAAATCACAGAGGTTCTTGGCGGCGCCGTATCCGCCGGGAAGGATCGCCGCGTCGAGGCCGTCTGCCGTGGCCTTGCGCAGGTCCTGAATTTTGCCGCGGGCGATCCGGGCCGATTCGGCCAGAACATTCCGGCTTTCCCTGGATTCCGCCTGGGTCAGATGGTTGATCACGTGTTTCTGGTTTTTGTCCGGCGCAAAACAGACCGCCTCCGCGCCGGCGCGGTCAATGGCCAGGATCGTCAGGACCGACTCGTGGATTTCCGATCCGTCCATGACGCCGCAGCCGCTGAGAATGACGCCGATTTTGAGCATGGAAAATTCGCCTCCTTGGGGAGCCCGCATAGTTTACCCAGCTTTACATCTCTTCAAGGCCCCGCGCAACTTCTTTTCGTCGAGATGCCGGCCGATGAACACCAGCCCTGCCTGCTTCGGGAATTCTTTCGCCGGGATATCCTCGAACTCGACTTCGCCCGCGGTGAAATTCACCAGATGCCGGCCCTGCGGCGTTTTCGCGAAGCCCTTTGCGCGGAAGACGTTGTCCGGAAGCTTCGCCAGAAAGGCCTCCAGTTTTCCCCGGTCGTAGGGGGTGTCTTCGGTGACGGCGAAACTTTCAAATTCGTCGTCCGTGTGCTCGTGGCCGTGATCGTCCGGGGTTCCCGCCGGCGTCTGCGCTGGAATTCCTTCGATGAGCCGCAGAAGGTCCACCCGGCAGTGGTCCGTCCTGAGAAGGAATGCCTTTGGGTTCAGGTCCCGGATCGCCCGCTCCACCTTCGCGAGAGACTTGGGCTTGGAGAGATCGATTTTGTTCAGAAGAATCACGTCCGCGGATTTGATCTGCATGACGTAGTGATAGGCGAGCGCGGTCTTAAACCGCTCGAATGCCCCCGCGTCGACGACGATGATGGTCGGATCAACGCGCATCCGCCGGAGGATCGGCTCGACCGAATAGAGCACGTTCAGGATCTTGCCGGGCTCGGCCACGCCCGTTGACTCGATCAGGATCCGGTCCGGCTTTTGCGTGTCGAATATCTGGACGAGGGTCGAAACCAGATCCTCCGAGATCTGACAGCAGATGCATCCGTTGGCAAGTTCCACCATGTTCCCGCCGCTGCGGGCAAGGGTCTGGCCGTCGATGCCGATGGCGCCGAGTTCGTTGACGAGGATCGCGACTTTTTCGGAAAGTTTCGGGCGCGAGAGGAAATGCCGAAGAAGCGTGGTCTTGCCCGATCCGAGAAACCCCCCGATCAGGTTGACCTTGGCCTTTTCAGGCAAACGAAGATTTTTCATGACTGCTCGGGTCGTCATTCCCGCGAAAGCGGGAATCCAGACTAAGGACGACTAGACTCCGACCGCCGCCCTCTTGCGCCCACTGTTGTCGGACTTCGCGCCTTCACCGAAAAGCTCCGCCGGAACCTGGGGCTTGTGGTCCGGCACGTACCAGGGCCGGCTGAGGTTCCGCCATCCGAACGGCCCCCGCTTGACGAACCGCCCGCGGCCCTTGCGCCCGGCCTTCTCGTCGAACTTGCCGTTCCGGACGAGGACGGTACCCCGGGAGAGGGTGAACTTCGGAAACCCGTAGAGTTTCCATCCCTGAAAGGGAGACCAGTCGCAGTTGCTGGCGAGTTTCTTGTAGTCGATGATCCGGCTTTCATCCGGATCGATGATCGACAGGTCCGCGTCGGAACCGACCATGATGGTGCCCTTCTGCGGATACATTCCCATGATCTTGGCCGGATTGGTCGCGATCAGGGAGACGAAATGGTTCAGGCTGAATTTTCCGCCGCGCACGCCGAAGGAATAGACGGACGGCAGAAGGGTCTCGACGCCGGGCATCCCGAAGGGGATCCGCGTGAAATCGCCGTTCCACATGGCTTTTTGCTTGGTCGTGAACGTGCACGTGTCGGTCGACACCACCGCGACCTCGCCGTCCTGAAGACCTTTCCACATCCGCTCGCAGTCTTCCTTTTTCTTGATCTGCGGGCAGGTCGCGTAGTAATGGCCGGTCTTTTTGTCCTTGAAGACTTCGTCGTTCAAGACCAGGTACTGCGGACAGGTCTCGACGTGGACGTTGATTCCCTTCGCCTGGGCTTCCTTGAACAGCTGGGCGCCTCCGCCGGTCGACATGTGAACGACATAAAGATGGGCGCCGGTGGCGGAAGCCCACTTGATCGCGCGCTGGATGGCTTCCTCCTCGATGAAATTCGGCCGCGAGACGACGTGGCCGTAGGCGCCGAGGTTTTTCTTGAGCGCCATGCCGACGAGATAGTTCATGACTTTCTCGCTCTCGGCGTGCATGCAGAGGGTCGCGCCGACTTCCTGGGCGGCGAGCATGGCGCCGAAGATGTCGTCGTCCGTGGCGTTCCAGCCTTCACGCTCGTAGATCATGAACATCTTGTGGCTGGCCACGCCGAACTCCATGAGACGCTGGAATTCTTTGAGGGGATTTTTGAGTTTCTTAAAGCCCGTGACCATGGTGTGCAGGGAATAGTCGATGACGACCTTGTCCCGGGCTTCCTTCATGCGCGCTTCAATGCCCGCCATCAGGTTGTCGTGAGTTCCCTGCCCGGCGAAATCGAGGACGGTTGTGACGCCGCCGCAGGCCGCGGCGCGCGTGCCGGTGTAGAAATCGTCGGAGGATACGGTCCCGCAGAACGGCAGCTGCAGATGGACGTGCGGGTCGATCCCGCCGGGAATGACTTGAAGGTCCCGGGCGTTGATGACGTCCGCGCCGGCGGCCTGAAGGTTCATGCCGATCGCCGTGATTTTTTCGCCTTTGATGCCGATGTCCGCGACGTAGGTGTCCGTTGCGGTGTAAATGGTGCCGCCCTTGACGACGGTGTCGAATTGCTTGGCCATGCGGAAAACCACCCCCATTGAGTTTTTTTGGCAGAACAGCCTACATGGGGGACCGCTCTGGTGTCAATGAAAAACCCAATCACGCGCTCAGATTGAATGCGAGATGGCAGATGCCGCAGGAGGAGTAGAGCGGGACGATCCCGACCGGGACTTCCGGGGGATGGCGGCGGCGCCATTCTTCGGGAGTGAGCACGTCGGGCGGCGAAATCTGGGACATGATGCCGTCCCGAACCAGACGCGTTTGCATGCCGCTGACGACGTCCGTGCCAATGATCTGAAGCGCCAACCGCACGTCCCGGTCGCTCATCGATCCCCGGCGCGGGCTGATGTAGCGCGTAATCCGCGAGGCCAGGCGCGGGTCGATGTCGAGAGCCAAAAAACAGTTCGTCCAGCGGTCGACCCACGAAAAGATGACAAAGCCTTCCGGGCGCCAGCCGGACGGCACCGCGAAGACTTTGCTCCGGCGGATGTATCCGAGCTGAAGCTGGTTGAAACTTTCCGTGAGGGCGTCGATGCAGGCGTTGAGCTCGGCGGCGGAAAGACGCCGGGTTGGTCCGCCGACCGCGTTACGCGTTTCCGGATTCATGACGGCCCTCCCGGTCGCCGGCTGAGTCAACCCGTGTCTGCCCGGCCATACTGTCCACCTTCCTTTCTGAATGTTGCTTCGCCTGATACTACAGCAAGTCACGTACCTGAGCGCTCCGCGCCGGAAAAACGATAAGTAACAGCCTTGTAATCAGGATATTGGGAATGTTCGTCCGTGGCCCTGTCGACGCCGTGGTGTATCCAAAAAAATACTTTCACGTATGATTTCACTCGAATCGATGAAGACCTGCAGATTCTGTCCACCGTCCACATTCGACTCCCCGATGGACGAAAGGAATCACGGAGGCGCACGGCGGGATGGTTGAAGCCTGCAACATCGTCGATGAGGCCGGCAAGATGATGGGTGCGCGGCCGACCCTGACCCTGCCGCTGACAGGGGAGAATGCGTCCACATGAATGGCCATGTTCTTGTTGTGGAGGACGGGTTCGCTTAACACGTTAATCTTTCGGCGTTAGCACTCACTCGTCTCCGGGTAAAATCATTATCCATCTCCTGTTTCGTATCCATTTCAAAATTCACCACTTGCAATCATTTCTCCGTGTCGGGCCGCGGCTGGGTTCGAGCCTTGCATATGCGAGGGACAGAGTGTGTCGAATCCGGTTGATCGATCGCGCCGGGTCCGACATCGGCCGGAGTCATAAAAAAGCGGGAGGAACAAGATGAACAAGAAAATTTTTGGAGTGTGTTTGTGCGTGGCCGGCTTCTACATATTGTTTCTTGCCGGGATCCAGCCGGCCCGGGCCGCTTTTTTCAGGTTTGACTGGGAAAAGGAAGGGGCGACCATTCACGAGAATACGGAGATCGCACCGCTTCGCATTTATCCCGGCCAGTCCATTTATTTCAAGCGTCGTCTCCAGGTGGATGCGCAGGGTGTTGCCGTGGAGCGCGTCGTGTATCGCATGGGGGTTCCGTATCTACCGGACTTCGACGGAATCGTTTCGTGGACCCCGCTGCGGTTTTCCGAAATCGACGGATTTGTTTCCGACCCGGACATCGGGAACGTCGTCTCCTTCCGGGGGCCGCTCTCTCCCCATCCATTTTCATTTTATACGGAAGCCGATTATGAGTGGGACTATTCAGCGCTGGGGGTCTGGCAGCCCGGGTTTCAGATCGGCGACGATTTTCAACTTCGGTCAACGCCGCAGGCGCGGTCCGGCGTGTATTATCTCCGATTCAATCTCTCTTTCGATGCGGTCAATCTTCCGAAGTTCGAAGGGGCCAAGGAATACAAACCCGAACAGGTGATCTTGAAACGGCAGGGCGCCGTCACGCCGAGAATCACCGTGACGAACACCGGCGCCGTGCCGATCGCAAGCATGGCGATCCTTGACGAAATTTACGACGGCTGGGCCGCGCCGAAAAATCTCCAGGGTGTCACGGTTCTCGTCACGGACATCTACGGCACGGAGTGGACGCTTGCCAAGTCCGACTATTCGATCGGTGTGACGCCGGATGGCCTCCTGCAGGTTGTGGTCAATGATTTCAAGCGCACGGCGTTCGGGGCCGACCTGCGGAAAAATCAATCGCTCTATGTGAAATATCCCTTGAATTTCAATCGCGCGGCGGCTCGCCACGTCTACAGCGGCAAAACTTTTGTGACAGCCGTCAGCCCCGCCGGCGCATTTACCAAGGCCTCATTCACGACCGGCCTGATCGTCAAAGAATAACCGGGGCGCCCGCCAAAAATATAGGGCGGTCATATGGAGTGATCACGTTTGTAAATGATGCGATGGAAAAAGTATTTGGATGCGACCTTAAGCACATGCTGGGCGGTACGCCGGATGAGATATTTGAAGACAAAACGGCGAAAAATCTGCTCGATATCCGCCGGCGCTTCAGGAGGCATCTGACCCCGCAGACGTTTCGTATGCGCGGACGTCTTGGCTTGGATGCGGGATGTTCTGCACTATTTCGGCGGGCTGTACCGCGCCGCTTGACGGACTGAGCGTACAGTCGCCATCGACGGATCGATCGAAGGATTGCCGGAACAACCGGAGAAAAATTAAACACCCCGAATTTTGAGAGGGTTGATTATGGACGCATTTTCTCGAAGGCTCGTTCTCTGCGCGGCCGTCTTTTATGCCGCCGCCGTCCCCGCCGCAGCGGATATCTCGCGCGACTTCAATACCGCCATGCACTTCTACAAAAAAGGCGAATACAGCGAGGCCGCGCAGAGGTTCGAGCTGATTTTGAGCCGATCCGGCGTGATTGCGCGCGCCGACGAGGTGACCTTTATGCTCGGCGAGTCCTATTACAATCTCGGCAAATACGCCGACGCGCTCGGGGTTTACAAAAGACTCGCCGCCGAATTCCCGGAAACCAAATTCGCCCCGCGCGCGGTGCTCTCCGCCGGATATGCCTCTAAAAAACTGGGACGCTATAAAGACGCCGGCGCGTTTTTTTCCAGGGTGGTTGAAGACCCCGCTTCCAAAGGACTCCACGTTGAAGCCCAACTCGCCCTCGCCGACTGCGTAGCCCAAGCCGGCGACGCCCATCGCGCGGAATCGATCCTTCGGGATGTATTGGCAACGCCGAAACTGCCCTCCGACCAACGACAGGACGCCGGGTTGGCGCTCGGGTTTCTCCTCGTCCGGGCGGGCAACCTGCCGGATGGTCGGGCGGAACTTTTGCGCGTCGCCGAAAAACCCGGCCCTCGCCAGGCCGAGGCGCTCATCGCCTTGGCGGACATCGCCTACGATGAGGGCAGGTATCAGGAGTGCCTCCAGTGGTACGGAAAAATTTTTGTGAAAGGACGCGGCGTTCCTCGCGAGATCCGCACCGAGGCTCTCTACGGAGGCGCGTGGGCCCATATCGGCATGGACGAAACGGAAAAGGCGCGGGCCCTATTCAGCGAAGTCTTCGAGGACAAGACAGCGTCCGCCGGCTTGCGGTCCGACGCCGCCTTGCGGTTGGCCCACCTCTACAGGGACAAAGGCAATCGACAGGCGGCGGACGACATGGCCAAAGCCGCCGAAAATCTGGCGCGGGAAAGCGGCCGGGCGGACCGGGTGGACGAAATTCTCCTCTTTCGCGCCGACTCCGCCTTCCTTCAGAAAAATTTCGACCGGGCCATGGTATTTCTTGCCCGCATCTCAAATAAGGATTACCGCGTCATTCGGCTCACCGGCCGGATTTTTTTTGAAACTGGCCGCCATGCCGACGCTGTTGATTACTTCGAACGCGCCGCCCTCGCCGCGCCGACGCGCCCCGCCCTCAACCTGTGCCTTTTCGACATGGCGCTCAGCCTCCATTCCGCCGGACAGTTCGACACCGCCGTCGCGACGCTCGACCGAATCAAGGAACCGAACGACGACCTTGTTCCGCGCCTCAAACCTTTTCTGGCCGACGCGCTTTTGGCCGCCGGAAAATCCAAAGAGGCCGCGAAACTGTTCGGTCTTTTGGCCGCCGAATCTACGGATACCCGCGCCGGACAGCGTTACCGCTACTTCACCGCGCTCGCTCATTTTCAGGGCAAAAATTATTCAAAGGCAAATAAAGCGCTTGAATCGTTCTTCGAGACTGCGTCAAAAATTAAAATGGACGCCGCAACGGATACAACGGCCGCCGCCGCGATGGTCCTCCGGGGCGACATTCTTGACGCGCAGGGCAAGCCGGACGAGGCGCTCGATGCCTACAAACGGGCCGTCACCGCCGCCAAACAGGTCGATGCCGACGCGCTCTTCCTCGCCTATTCGCACCTTGTCGATTTTTCGGTGAAACACGCGAGGAAAAGTCTGATCGAAACCATCGACGCCTTTGCCGCCGCCGTGGGCGACGCCCGCGCCTATGCCTTCATCTTCGACCGCCTTTATGCCGCTGAAAATTACAAAAATCTTTTGAGATACACGACCGACATGCTCGGCAAATTCCCATCCGACGCCGAAATCTACGGCAAGACTCTTTACTACAAAACACTGGCTCACTTTAAACTGCGTGACCTCCCGGCCGCCCAGGACGCCTTGGACAGGCTGTCCCGTTGGCTGACGAACCGCCCCATGCCGGATTTGGCCGACGACGCTGATTTCTGGCGCGCCCGAATTCTTCAGGGAACGGGCGAGTCCCTCAACGCCAAAACGGCCTTCCGCTCGTATTTGGATGTGCATTCGGCCGGTAAATACGCCGCCGAAGCGCGATTCCATCTCGGCGTCATGGCGGTTGAAGAAAGCCGGCCGGACGATGCCGAAATGGAATTTGGCAAATTGCTTTCCGGCAAATCTCTTAAAGACATTCTCTCCAGCCCGTTCCTCTCGGACGCTCAATACAACATGGCATCCGTCCGCATCCTTCAGAGCCGCTTCCTTGAGGCCGAGGTGATTTTGGAGCCATTGAGCGCGCTCAAATCCTTCAAATCCGATCCCGCCTTCCTCTACAAACTCGGCTACGTCAAAGTAACTCTTGCCAAATGGCCGGCGGCGGAACAGCTCTACCGCGAAGCGCTCGCCAAACCGGCCGCGCCGCCGCAGACGATGGATAACAGCATCTACGGCCTCTTTTCGTTGCTCTACCGGAGGGAGCGATACGCGGAATTGGAATCGGATTTCAAGCGCCTCGCGGGCCGCATTCGGGATCCCGTAATTTCGTCCAGAGCAAACTTTCTGATGGGCATGACGCTCTTTGACGCCGAGCGATTCGATGAAGCTGTCCCCTATTTCGAAGACGTCGGCCCATCGGCCGATACGGAGCTTCTGATCGAATCCTATCTGCGTCGGGCCGACTGCGAATATAACCTCAAACGCTTCAAATCTGCTCTCAACCGCTATACTGCGCTCGCCGAAACCCATGCCGCTACGGGATGGGGCCGGGAAGCCGCCTATGCCGCGGGACTGTGCAAAATCAAGCTCGGGTTTGCGGAAAGCGCATTGAGCGGATTCGAACGGTTCTTACAGCAAAATCCCGATGTTCCGCTTGCTGTGGATGTGGCGATGGAAGCGGCGCGGCTTTACCAAAATCGCGGCGACCTCGACGCCGCGGAACGAAAACTTGATTTTCTCGAAAAACGAAAAGTTGAACGCACGGTGGCGGAGGAGATGATGCGGCTCCGCGTGCGCATTGCGAAAAAACGCGAAGACTCCGACATGGTCCTGACTTTGGCCCGATCTCACCGCGCCGCGTACGGCCCCAACCCCGAAATCGCCCTCGCCGCCGCTGACGCCGCCGTCAAACTCCGCCGACCGCGGGAGGCGATCGGCGCGCTGGAGGGATTCGGCGCAAAGGACATCGACTCCGTTGTCCGCGCCAATTTCGATTTTTACCGGGCTGAGGCCCTCTCCCAGCTTGGAGATAAAGGCGCCGTCGAACTTTATAAACGTCTCATCGATTTCCCCGACGATGAAATCCGCCTCGCCGCCCGGTTCCGCTACGGCAACCATCTGATGGATCAAAAGGAATACGCTCGGGCGCGGGAGATCCTTGTATCCATTCTCGACGCGCCGAACGGGAAATCCGCGCCCTTTTTCCAGGAAGCCCTCATCAACGTCTTCGCCGCCGCCAAATCGGCCGCCGAACCCTCGGAAATCGTCCGGCTCTACGATAAATTCAAAAAAAATATTTCCGGCCGCCAGAATCAGATTGCCGCCGCGGAATACAACCTATGGGCGCGATTGGCCCTGAAGGACGACGACAAATCCCAGGACGCCATATATGACCTTCTGGCCATGGACGTCCCGGCGCGCCGCCGAACGGAAGTCCTCCTGACGTCCGCGCAACTTCACGAATCGATGGACAATCCCGACCGCGCCGACGCCATCTACACGTCCATCCAGAACAATCGTGACGCCGGGGCCGATCTGCGGGAACAGGCCGAATCCCGCAAGGTCAAACTCGCCGTCTCGCGTGGCGCGCGGGGGCTGCCGATCCTCGAAGAGTATCTGCAACGAGGCGCGACGGGCGAGTGGGCTTTACGCGCCGCCGATGCTCTCCTCGACGCCGCCGCGCAGGATAAACGCCACCTCGACGTCATCCGCATCGCCGATCTTATCGAAAACAGGCTCGGCGTCTCCAAACTCGCCGCGCGCTACGTCTCGGCCCTTTCGCGGCTGGCCCTCTCGGACACCCAGGCCGCCTTGGCGGATTTTCATAAGATCGCCGACGGATCATCCTCCGAGACGTTCTATGTCGCATGGTCATCCTATCGAATCGCGCAAGACGCCGCCTCTCAAAAACTGTGGCTGGAGGCACGGCCATATTTGCAGGCGGCATGGAAAAGACGCGAAAACTTGAGTGACGCGGCCGCCCGGACCGTCTACCATCAATTGACCCAAACGCTTTTTGAACTCGGCGCCGACCGTGCCCTGAAAACGCTTGCGGCCGATCCATTGCCGTCCGGCGTCTCCGCCGGCGCGCCAAATCTCCTGAAAGGCATCCTGGCCTTCCAGGCCGAAGATTACTCGGCGGCGAACCGCCACTTAAAACCGTTCGCCTCCGCATCCGACCAAATCCGGATGCTATACGCGCAGTCCCTGGCCATCTACGGCGACACCGTATCGGCCTATGACGAGTACGACAAGCTCGCGGACGGGGACGGCCCATTGGCCGGTACCGCCCAATTCCGCGCCGCCGACCTCTTGGAGTCGTCCGGGCGGATGCCGGAAAGCCTCATCGCCTATTACAAAGTTTTGGCCATGCACGAATCCGACACGCAATCGGATCTGGCCGCCGAAGCGCTTTTCAGAATTTCCAGCCTCTATGCCAAAACCGGCAACTTGCAAAAATCCAAAGATGCCGCGGCGGAGTTGCTCGCCAAATTCCCAAACAGCCCCGTCGCCCATGAGGCGAGGGTATTGGCGGACGGAAAAAATACAAATGACCCAAACAACTGAAAGAGAGGTGGAGAAAATGTTAAAGCGAATTTTTCTTGGGGGATTGACGGCTGTGTTGAGCCTCAGCCTGATCGTTTCGGGATTCGGGGAAATGGCCGTGGCCGTGGATCGAACCGAACAGGCGACGGTTGTCGGCAAGGACAAATCCCAGCAGTCGGAGGAGTCTCCCACCGACGCCAAGACGCCGCGCGACGAATCCAAAATGAAAAAGGAATCGGCGCAGGCGGGACTCAAGTCCGACAATCCGGACATGACAGCGGGAGAGAAAATGCAAAAACCCAAACAGGCGGAGCGCGATCGGGACAAACCAAAAAAGCCCGACAACAAGCCCGTCCGGAACTGGTTCATCGGCATGATTTTCCTCGCCGCCATCGCGACGGCGCTGAAATAGAGCAAACAGAAAGGAAAGGAGTGTGCATCGAATGAACGAGATGTGGGAAATAACCGCCAAAGGCGGGTTCATGATGTGGCCGCTCTACGCGACCGCCATCGCTTGCTTGTTTATCATCGCCGAAAGGATTCAGGCGTTGTGGAGATTCAAACGTCAGGAGGCCGAATTTTTGTATATGGTTCCGTCACACGGTTTGCTTGAAGCCGCCAGACAGTCGCCATCCTTCGCGCCCGCCCGGGTGATCGTGGAAGGAGAGGAAGCCGAGGCCACGCTCGCGGAACTGGCGGAGGTGCTGGAAAGGGAAATCGGCCGGTTCCTGCATGCTCTCGCCGCCATCTACAAGGGAGCGCCCCTGATGGGACTGCTGGGGGCGACGCTGGGGATCATCAAGGTGTTTCACAAATTGTCCCAGCAGGGATTGGAGCAGATGGAGTATTTCGCAGGGGGCATCTCGGAAGTCCTCATCACCACCGCCACGGGGCTTCTCATCGCCATTCCCGCCCTGTTCTTCGCGTTCTACCTGAACGGCCTGCTCTCCCGGAAAATCAGCCAGTACGAAACGCTGTATCTCAAGGGAATGAAAAAGGGGAAAGCAAGGTCGGCCGCATGAACGCGCGGCGCAAACAGCGGATGCTTCTGTCCGATCTCGATTTCGAAATCGTGCCCTTTGTTGACACGATCATCCTCCTGCTCATGTTCGTTGTCGTCACCACCAGTTTCCGCGGCCAGCCGGGCATCAAAGTCGACCTCCCGGCCGCCGCGTCGACTCCGGCGGAAATCCCTCAATACACCGAAGTCGCCATCACCCAGGACGGCAAACTCTTCGTCGGCAACCGCGAAATTCCGGACTTGAACGCCCTCGGCCGGATCCTTCAAGAACGCGCGGCGGCCTCGGCATCGAAAATCCTCCTCGTGCGGGCGGATCGGTCCACGCGGCACGGTCTGGTCGTTGCCGTCATCGACGCCGCAAAACGCGCCGGTTTCGTCGAGGCCACCGTCGCCACGACAACCGCGCAAGGGTAGCGCCTTGGATCCACGACGCTTGTATATCCGCTCGGCGCAGACGAGAAAACAAAACCGCTCGGCGCGGGTTCTCGGAGCCGCGCTGGATATCCTCGGCCGATGGACTCGCGAGTACCTGTCGACCGAGCGGAACCGCCGCGACGCGCGCAGCGCCCTGATTTCCGTCGTCTCATTTCTCGTTTCCCTCTACATCGCATCCCACGGCATGATTCACTCGTCCCGCCTGATTGACCGGACCGGCCGCGCCATCGCCGTCCGATTCATGCCCGCCCCGTCGAGCGCCATGGCGGACCTCGCCAAATCACGGATCGTCAAGGAACAACCGCGCACGATCGTCAAAGACCGGAAAGCCGCGACGCCCAGCCGACCCGTCGGGCCTTCGCGATCTGTGCCCCACCAAGCGCCTCGCATGGCCGCGGCCGGGATTGGAACCCGGCCGGACTATTTCGGCGGCCGCGCCATTCTACCCCCGGCCAATAAAGACATTCCCCTCTCGCGCGATTTGCCGGAAAAGTGGTCAGATCGTCCGAAGCCCTCCGCTCATTCCTCGGAACAGTCCATCTACGACCCCGGCCAGGTTGAAATGCCCGTCCCAAAAATCGGCGGCCCTGTGCCGGCGGCGGAAAAAACACACGTCGTCTCGTTTGATGTGCCGTCTTCCCAAGCCGGTTCCAGAGGCTCAAAGGGCGCGGATTACATCTCTCTTTCATCCGCGGACCTCCCCTCATCCATCGGCCGACCCGATGGGACCGAACTCTCAACTCGCAGGTCCATTATCCGGTCGCCTCTGCCCGCCGTTCCTGATTGGTTTGAACGCAAAGGACTCAACAGCGTCGTCACATTACGGGTGATCGTCTCGGCCGCGGGCAAGGTCGAGTCGGCGGAGGTGGAGAAAACCAGCGGTTTCAAGGAAATTGACGCCGACGCCCGCGATGCCGTTTTGCAGTGGGTTTTTGAGCCGACCGGATTTCGAGAGGCCATCGTCATCAAACTGAATTTCAAACTTCGCTGACGCCGTCCGATGCGGATTCCAGTCGCCTGCCCGTTCCGGTTTTATAGTTTTTGCCCGGCGGCGTTCTACCTCCTCGCCGCCGGTTTTTTTGTCGTCATGACGGTCTCCGAATCCGCCGCGGCGCTTCTCTTCAGAGAAAATTTTGACACGCCGATTTCCAAAAACACGCAGGTCTTTGACGTCCGCTCGTCCGACCATCGAATCTCCAAAGGCAATCTCGTCCTGTCCTACACCAACACGCCCAACAGCCCGCCGAACGGCATTGAATGCACTCTGCCCGTTTCACCCATCGACCCCGCCGAGCGTGAAATCACGTTGCATATGGGCGGCGGCGGCGCCGAAATGTCCAATTCCCTTTTTGTTTGTTACGCCCTCGGCCCGGGGTCCGGACTGGCTTTGCCGCCATTCGGTTACGGCTCACTGGCCAACAGCCGCACCGGCGACCGCTCCGGATATATGATCCGGTTTCTCCGCCACGGAGACGGAACCAACGAAGTTCTTTTCTACAGAAACGACGACGGCTGGGTCAACCTTCTCCATAATGAATGGCTCCCCGCCAATCCCGTCACAACCCTTCGCCGGGTCGTCATTCGCCACCGCAAAGACGGCGTCCACATCATCACGGCCGCCTTCGACACCGGCGTCATTTTTGAGAGGGCGTTCTCGTTTGAGGACAATCGCTATCCGCCCGACAATATCCACCGTCGCCTCCAGATCATCGCCAAGGCCCATGCGGGCCTGCGCGCCAAACTCCAATTTCTCTCCGACACGTGGTTCGTCACCGACCGGTCCCGCCCCTCTCCATCGCCTGGTGTGGCGCGTCGGAAGACGACTCCCCCCAAGTCGCTTTGGAAACCGTGGCCGCTGTCCCGTAAACGGGATGCCGTAAAGGAAATGGACCGGGCATGGCAGGCATATCGAGAAAACGATACGAATCAGGCCCGCGTCGGGAGCCTGCGCGTTCTTGCCCAGGATCGCAACAATGCCGACGCCATCGACCTCTTGGGGCTTCTTGAGATGGCTCAACTCAAATTATCGGACGCGCACATGCATATTCGGCAGGCCATGAACCTTCGGACGGAAAAGTACGGGCTGAATCATCCCAAAGTGGCGCAGAGCTTATATCATCTGGGAAAACTCTATTCCTGGAAAGACGCCGCCCAAGCGGAGAGTTTTTTCAAACAGTCTCTGGCCGTACAGGAGAAATTTTTCGGCCGCGATCATTGGGAGCTGATTGAAAGTTTGAACGGCCTCGCCCAGCTCCATCAACAGTGGGACAGGCATGACGCCGCCGAACGGCTTCTTAGACGCGCCCTCGCCATCGCGCAAGATTCGTATGGCCCGGAACATCCGACCACGGCGGCCGAACTGATTCATCTGGCCCGCTTGTCTGACGACAGGGGCAGAAAATCGGAGGCGGAACCATTATACCTTCGCGCCATGACGATCATGGAAAAAGCCGCCGGTCCCGACGACCCGCAGGTGGTTTCCATCCTGCACTTTTTGGAGGCGCTCTATCAGAAAGAGAAGCGGGACGGCGAACTCGAGCCGATTTACAGACGCCTGGCCGCCGTATCCGAAAAAACAATGGGACCCAATCATCCCGAAGTCGCCCGTCGGCTTCTCAATCTGGGAATGCTCTACAGTTCCAGCAATCCCGACGAGGCCGAACGCTTGATCAGGCGCGCGTTGGAGATTACGGAGAAATCCCAGGGTCTGGATCATCCGTTTATGGCCGCGGGTCTCTATAATTTGGCCCAGCTTCGTCACGTCCGGGGTGACCGCGAGGAGGCCGAACGGCTCTACAAACGGGCGCTGGCCATCCGGGAAAAAGAACTCGACCCTGGGCCTCTGAAATTGTCAAACCTCATCGAGCGATTGGCCACCCTCTATCTTGATCAAAGTCGCTACAGTGACGCCGAACCGCTTCTCGTGCGCGCCCTTGATCTGAAAGAAAAGGCGCTGGGACCCAACGACCCCAAACTCGAATCCGTCATCAAAAATCTAGCGTTCGTCTACAAACAATTGGGACGTGCCACCGAGGCCGAGTATTTCAAGGATCGGTTGAAGGCGATCAAGAAAGGTGAATAACGCGTGAGAAACAATCGGAATTGCGATCCGCCATTTCAGAAACGGAATAGGAGACAATCCATGAGCAATGAACACAGGATACGAACCACCACCCATGTTTCTTCAGCCTTGCTCTTGATCGCCCTTGCGGCGGGGCCGGCCGGCGCATTGAGCGTCGGCAACATCAACCTCTCGGATCACCGATTCTTTGTCGGGCTTGCCGCCGCCCATACGACGGCGGACGCGGTTGATGCCGTCGCGCCGAAAGATAAATTTGAAATCGTGAAAACCGGTTTCGTGGCCAACGCCGGCGTCAATTTCACGGAACACCTTTCCGCCTATCTTTTGGCGGGCCTGTCGGACGCCAAACTGAAGGACAAAGCGGACGCGACCGGCGCAAGCGTGGGCACGTTTGACATGGGGTCTTCCTTCTCATGGGGTCTGGGCGCACGCGCATCGATGGAACTATTTGACGATTTTCGCCTCGGTGGAGACTTTCGATTTTTGTCCTCGCCGGGCCACGAACTGAAGCTCGGCGGCGTCAATCGGGGTGACGCCGATCTCGAAGAAGTACATTTCGCCGCCACGATCGCCCGACCCTTCGCCGTCTGGACTCCCTATTTCGGCCTCAAAATCTCCGACGTCAGAGTCAAAACCAAGGTCGCCGGAATCAATTCGAGGGTGGAATCCGAAGATCAATTCGGCGTTCTCTTGGGCGCGGAATTCATGCCCGGATCAAAATTCGCCGCCGCAATCGAAGTCCGGCTGTTGGACGAAACTGCCGCCTCTATTTCCACTTCATGGCGGTTCTGACCGCCATCCGGAAAATCCTCCGCCGCGCCATGGGGTTTGTTCTGTTCATGGTGGGCATTGTGGTGAGCGTACCCGTCCTCGTCCCCGGCTGGGGATTGCCGTTTATCGTCGCCGGTCTTGCCATTCTCGCGCCGGAATATCAATGGGCCGGCCGTCTCCATCGCAAGGCCGACGATCTCTATCGCCGGATGCTGGCCAGGATCAAAGCCCGCAGTTGACGTTGTCCTATTGGGAAAACGCGAAGGAAAATCAAAAGCGCGCAACGTTACCTTGCGATACGCCGTCACTCTTGATAAGACGAACGCCGAGCAGATGGGTAAATTCGATCAGTATATTCAGGACGAAAATGTTCCCGAAATGTACCCAATTTGTACCCAAGTGGCGAAATAATTAAATGGATTTATTTCGTCGGAATCTCTAACTTACTGATATTGTGGCGAGATACAAATAAATTGGAGAGGTGTCCGAGCGGACTAAGGAGCACGACTCGAAATCGTGTGACCCTCGCGGGTCCGTGGGTTCAAATCCCACCCTCTCCGAAATCGTGGTATATTCCGGGAAGCACAGTCATGGGGTCGTTGACCGATCAGAAGAGTTCCGGAAAGAAAAGTTTCGACGGGTCCCGTCGGCGGCCGGATCCGCAGTTCCCCGGTCGGCGAAATGCCCGCGTACCGGCCTTCGATACGCCGCCCTCCGACGAGACACCTGACGGGCGAGCCGTCAGCGATGACGTCGAGCCGGCGCCATTCCCGGTGAAACGGATCGAACCCATTTTTTAAAAAATCGTCGACACGGGAAAAAAGATTCCGCAAAATTCCGGCCAGCGTCTCGTCGAAATCCCACAGCGCGCCCGTCAGTTGCCTGAGCGACACCGCCGACTTGCGGATGCCGGGTGGCGCGCCGCGAAAGGTTGAATTCAGATTGATCCCGATCCCGACGACAAAAAACGCCGGTCGACCGGTCCTGACTTCGCTTTCCACCAGAATCCCGCCGACTTTTCGGCCGCCTGCGTACAGATCGTTCGGCCATTTGACGCCGACGGCGCATTTTCGGTTTAACCGCCGGAGGGCTCTTGCGACCGCCAGTCCCGTCACCAAAGAAATCGCGCTCACCGCCGCCGGATGGATGCGCGGGGGGCGAAGAATGATCGAGAACGTCAGCGCGTGGCGGTCCGACCACCACCGGTTCGCGCCGCGGCCGCGGCCGGCCGTCTGCCGGCGGGTGATGACGATAGACCGGTCGGGCGCCCCCTTCCGCGCCAGGTCCAGCGCGCGGTCGTTGGTGGATGTCAGTTCAGGGTATCTGAAGACAGCTGAACCCCCCCATCCAACTTCCCCCTCAAGGGGGGAAGGGTTAGTGGACGATGTTCTCAGCGGTCGTTCACGTCGTCCGAGTGGTTGAGACCGGGCGGGTTTTCCGCGAGTTCCCGGAGGGATACCCGCGTGTAATTCTCCGGCGGCCGGAAATCGTCGTCCTTGTATTTCTTTTTCTGGATCGTCCTCGCCTCCAGCACGTCCCTGCCGCCCGGATAATACTCGATGTCGACCAGCGGAACGCCTTTCACGCGCCGGAATATCCGGGCTGTCTCGTCAAAATCCTCCTGCGGCGCCATCTTGTTGAATTCGCGTTCAAAACTTTCGAGCACCCGCATGTAGTCGAAGCCCAGCCCGAAATCCATCGTCGTCCAGATTTCCCGGATCAGCGCGTCTCCCTCGTAGATGCGGTAGAGTTCAGTCCGGTATCCCATCATCGATTTGTCCTCGCCGGCCGATTCGATCCAGAGACCCGCCGTGTCGAATCCGGTGTCCGTGCCGTCAACGATGAGAAACGGAATTTCCGCGCAGGCCGGCCGGGTCTGGTCCAGGATGTAGACGACGGGACGTCCGTCGGCGGCCGCGTCGAGTCCCTCCCCGTATATCTCCGCCGCCGCGGTCTCGGGCCAGCCGCCTCGGGCGTCCGCGATGTAGTCAAACCCCTCGGCATCGCCGCCGACGGTCCGGAGCCGTCCCTCGTCGATCATCAGGACGTTTTGCCGTCGATCCGTGGTTTCGACGGTGGTTTCCGTAACGGTCGAATATGAAACGGCGTCGTAGGTGATGCGAAATCCCGCTCGCGCCTCATCGTCCGGGACCGGGCACAAAAACGCCAGAAAAATCGCCGTCGTTCGCAGGGTCTTCATGGGCCAAGCATCCACCAGCGCTCGAATCCTGTCAAGACGGGTCTCGTCATGCCCGCGGATGCGGGCATCCAGACCAACCGCAAATCGGACTGGATTCCCGCTTTCGCGGGAATGACGGCGGGGGCTGAGCGGACAATATAGACAGGTTTTCCAGCACTGTGATAAGGTCGCGATCCGATGAGACGAGTCCTCTGTTTGGCCCTGTTGGTTCTCGCCGGCGCTCCGGTTCAGGCTTCAAAAGATTTTGCCCCCGTGCCCGTCGTGGCCATTCTCTATTTCGACAACGCCACCGGCGACGACCGCATGGACTGGCTTCCGAAAGGCCTGGTTGACCTGTTGGTCCGGGATTTTGAGAAGACCGACCGGTTCAAGGTTCTGCCGCGTGACAAGATCGAGGAGGTAACGCGTCTCTATCCTCCGGCCACCGAAAAAAAATATATTGCCCAGCGGAACATGCGGATCGGGAAACTCACCGGCGCCACGCACGTCATCACCGGCCGCATCACGCGCCAGGACACGGCGCTCGTCATCGAGTCCCGGGTTTTCCTGGCCAAAGACGGATCCATGCGGGGATGGCGCCAAGTCGAAGGCTCCGTCGACGACCTGATGTTTCTTCAGAAGGAGCTCGCCCTGAAAGTCATTGAACTCGTCGGCGCCGGCCTGACCGACCACGAAGTCATCGCGATGATGCAGCTGCCGACCACGGACGTGAAAGCCTTCGCCTATTACGCCATGGGCCTTGACGCAAACGATCACGGCGACCGGGACCAGGCCCGGCAGTATTTTCAGACGGCGATCGACCAGGACCCGCACTTCAAGCCGGCCCTCGCCGCCATCTCGAAGATGGCCTTCGTCCTCGCCGGCCGCGCGGTCATGCGGGCCCCCGTCGAGGAAACCCGCGCAATGGGCGCGTCATCCGTCGATTCGGTTTCAGACTTGCTTGAGCTGGCCCGGGCGAACGCGTTCGATTTCAGCATCGGCGATCCCGACGTCACGGAAATCGCGTCGGACTCGGCGCGGGTCAACGTCAAGATCCCCCTGAACATCAGCGTCCGGCCGGATTATTTCAATTTCTGGCTTTACGCCGTCCGACGGCTGGGCCAGGCCGCGCCGGAGGGCGCCGAACAGTTCAAACTGGCGTTCGACCGCTCCGACCTTTTCGACAAGCCCGTGTCCTTGACCCTTCCGGCCTCGGTCGCCGACCCGTGGATCGACGGGTGGCGGCGTCTTTCCATGCGTCTTGTTTTCACCAATCCAGCCGGCGTCGTTCTTTTCGAGACCCGCCCCCAGGCGATTCTCCCTCTCTACATCGCCAACACCCAGGGCCAGGTCGGCCCGGCCGAGGTGACGTTCTGGTCGATCGAGACCGCCTTCAACATCGAAGCCGTCCCGCGCCCCTATTTCGACGATCCGCTCGAGGTGAGTCTGGAAGTGGACCGTCCTTCGCCATAATATCGCGGGAATGATGTTGACGCATGGATTCAGCCGTTTTACACTGACGCCAGGTTTTCAAACATTCGGGAGGTGAGACATATGGTGTATCGCATGTGCAGGATGGCGCTTCTGGGAGCGCTCATCCTTGCGGTTCCGGCGGCCGTTCGGGCCGAGAACATTTTCGATCAGATTTTGGGGGGAGTGAAGAAGAGCAAAGTCGACCGCAAGGCGGACGAGGCGTCGCGGAGTTTCAAGTTCACGGTGCATCTCACGACCGGGGACGTCCTCAAGGCCATCAAGTATGAGGGCGGCGGCTACCGAAGCAAGGGATCATTCCGGTTCATCAGCAATTTCGAGTCGGACATTTCCGTGAAACTGCCGTTCATCCGCTACGTCGACATGGACATGATCGGCGAGGAGACGCTTGCGTCGGAATACACGACCTCGACCGCCGACCGGATATATCTCCGGAACGCCGACTACGTGACCGGCAAGATCGAGGGATTTTCCGCGCGCGACATCCGCGTGGCGACGACCTACGGCGACCTGAAGATCGACGTCACGCAAGTCCGCTACATCATGTTCCGAAACCCCGCCACGGGTTCTCCGGCCGGGCCGGCCAAGCCTGCGAAGGAGAAGAAGAAGCCAAGGACCTCGTCGGAGGAAAGCGGGTCCTGAAGCCTCGCGCCTGCATTCTGACCTTCGGCTGTCAGATGAACCTCCACGATTCCGAAATCGTGGCGGGTCAGCTGGCGCGCCTGGGGTACGAACTGGTCGACGCGCCCGATTCGGCGGACGCCGTGTTCGTCAACACCTGTACCGTCCGCGAACACGCGAAACTCCGGGGACTTGCGCGTCTCCGGGAACTTTCCGGCCTCAAGCGCCGCCGTCCGGAAGTTTTCGTGGCCGCGATGGGTTGTGTCGCTTCGGAGGAGCGCACGCGTCTGTTTGAAACTCTGCCGTTTCTCGATGCCGTCATTCCAACGGACCAAGTGACGCAAGTTTCAAGGTTTCTATCCGAGCAGAGGGCCGATTTCGGCCCGTCGGAGGCCCTGACCGCCGAGACGCCGCGGCTTCGGTTTTCATCCTTCAAGGCCTGCGTCACGATCATCACCGGATGCAACATGGACTGCACGTACTGCATCGTGCCCAGGACGCGTGGCCGGGAAAAATCCCGCCCTCTGCCGGACGTCCTGCGCGAGGTGGATTCGCTGGTTTTGGCCGGCTATCGCGAGATCCTGTTTCTCGGCCAGACGGTCAACGCCTACGGCGACGATCTGGGCCCCATGCCCGCAGACTCGTGGTTCACCGAACTGCTCCGGGAAACGGACCGCCGTTTTTCGGGCGGGCGCGTGCGGTTTCTATCTCCCCATCCCGGAAAACTCACCGACGATCTGATCTCGGCGTGGCCGGACCTCGGGAGCCTCTGCGAGCATATTCATCTGCCGGTCCAGAGCGGGTCGGACCGGATTCTTCGGCGGATGAAACGGTTCTACACGCGCGAGTCATTCCTGCGGAAGGTTGGCGCTCTGCGGCGCGCAATGCCGGACATCGCGATCACGACCGACGTCATCGTGGGTTTCCCGGGCGAAACCGAGGAGGATTTCCGGCAGACTCTTTCGCTCTGCGAGGAGGTCGGGTTCGACGCCGCCTACATGTACCTTTACAGTCCCCGGAGCGGCACCGCCGCCACCCGTTTGAAGGATCCGTCGCCGCCGCATGACGTTGCCGTCGATCGTCACGCGAGTCTGGCGGAGGTCCAGTCCGCCCACACTCGTGCCTCCCTGGCCCGGCAAGTCGGCCGTGTGGTGGAAGTTCTTTTTGAAGGCCCCGCGCGGGAGGGCGGACTCTTCGGCAAGAGCCGCGCCTTTCATACCGTCGTCGCGGACCTGCCGTTAACCGAAGTCGGGCGTGTCGTGCCGGTCCGCGTCGAGCGCGTGGCCGGTACAAGTCTGCGCGCGTCGATCCCTTCCGCGGTCCCCTCATGCGCCGCCTGACGGTCCTCATCGCTATCGGGATATTTCTTTTTCTGGGTCTTCTCATCTGCCATCACCTCGCCTCCGGCGTCCTCATCGCCGTCGCCGGCGTCCAGGTCAAGCAGGATGTCTTCATCATGTTCGTCTTCGGTCTCGCCGCGCTCACCGCGCTCGCCCTCTACGACGTCTTCGCCGCCTTCGGCAGTTTCCGCCGGCACCGCGACCTGCAGAAACAAATCCAGCGCCTCGAGGCCGAGAAGCCGGTTTCTCCAAGCAGGGAGTAAGGATTTGGGGGCGTTCGGGGGGATGAGTTTATGTGCCTCCCGTTTGTTTCCTGCCGTCCTCGTTATGATGATGGTTGCGGAATCATCCTTCGGCGGCTATGAGGACGCTCTCGAATTCTATTTAAAGGGAGACCACGCGCGCGCCGCCGAGTCTTTCGACACGTTTGTCCGGGAATCTCCATCCGATCCGAGGGTCGGTCAGGCCGTGTATTACGCCGCGGTCGGCTTTCTCCGATCCAACCACCCGGAAGAAGCGGCGATCCGGCTCCGGCCACTTCTCGCCCGTCCGCTGTCTGATATTTCCACGTCCTCGATTCGTCTCGCCCTGGGCCTCGCGCACCGTCAGATGGGCGATGAAACCACGGCGATGCGGCTCTTCGAATCGGCGTGGCTTTCCGCTGACAATCCTTACGACCGTGCCGCCGCCCGAGAGCAGATCCGCGGATCGGTCCGGGCAACGCCCGCGGCTGTCCTGAAGCCAGCCGGACCTCAATCGCCGCCGGGCGAATCGGATCCCCCCCCGCGGTCGTCCGCCGGCCAATGGGCGGTTCAAGTAGTCTCGACGCCGGATCGCTCCCAGGCCGACTCTATTTTCGCCGATCTTGAGCGCGCCGGCTGGCCGGTCTACCGCGAGTCTGCGACCCTTTCAGGCGCCGCCTACATCCGCGTCCGCGTGGGCCCTTACGCCTCGGAATCCGACGCCGCCCGCGCCAAATCCGCTATCCGCGCCAAATATGGCATCGAGGGCTGGCTGACGCGCCGGTAGGAGTCATTGACGGCGGGGGCTGGCGGGATTACACTCCAAGGATGAGTTCAAAGTTGCTTTATCTGGACCACAATGCGACGACACCGGTGACGCCCGATGTACGGGCGGCGATGCGGCCGTACTTGGATGAGGAAGGGTTTAATCCTTCCTCGCCGTACCGGGCGGCGCAGAAAGTCCGCGCCGGGATCGATCGTGCGCGGGCCGATGTGGCGAAGCTTCTGTCGTGCGAGCCCGAGGAAGTTGTTTTCACATCCGGGGCGACCGAATCCTGCAATCTGGCGATCTGGGGGGCGGTTATTGGGTCTGATCGGCCCGCGCATCTGATCACGTCGCCGACGGAGCACAGCGCCGTGCTGGGGCCGCACCGCTCCGCCGCCGAGCGCGGTCACCGCGTGACGTATCTGGAGATTGACCGGTCGGGCCGGATTGATCCGTCTCAACTGGACGCTCTGCGGACTCCTGACACGCGTCTTGTGTCGGTGATGCTGGTGAACAACGAGACGGGTGTGATCCAGGAAGCCGGCGTGATCGGCCGGTGGTGCCGGGCGAACGGCATCCTGTTCCACTGCGACGCGACCGCCGCAGTCGGCAAAATGCCCGTGCATCCCAACGCCTTGTTCTGCGATCTTCTTTCGCTTTCCGGCCACAAGTTTCACGCTCCGAAGGGCATCGGCGCGTTGTTCATCCGCCGCGATTCGGCAAGCCGCGTCGCGTCTTACGCGTCGGGCGGCGAGCAGGAATGGGGCCGCCGTCCGGGAACGGAGAATGTTCCGGGTATAGCCGGTCTGGGCGCCGCGTCGCGGCAGGCGCTGGAATTTCTGGATTCCGGCGGCCCCGCCCGCGTCGAAAAATTGCGAAACGAGATGGAACGTCGGTTGAGGGAGAAGTGTCCGGAGGTTGAAATCCTGGGTGCCGCGGCGCCCCGTGTCTGCAACACGTCGTTTTTGCGCGCGCCCGGCGTCCACAACGACGAGATGGTGGTGTGTCTGGACCAGGAGGGGATCTGTGTCTCGACCGGCGCCGCCTGCGCCGCCGGCGCGTCGATGCCGTCCCGCGTGGCGCAGGCCATGGGCTACTCGGAATCCGAGTCCCGCGAGGTGATCCGTGTTTCGCTTGGGTCCGGAAACACGGACGCAGACGTGACCCGGTTCGTCGAGGCCTTCGCCCGTTCGGCAAGCCGCCTCGGGATGGCCGCGTAAGATGAAAATCCTGGTGGGACTTTCCGGCGGCGTCGATTCATCTGTCGCGGCGGCCCTTTTGTGTGAAGCCGGCCACGACGTCGCGGCCTTCACCCTTATCCTCGGGCAATCGAACCCCGACGGCGTCCAGCGCTGTTGCGCTCCGAACGATCTTCGGGACGCGCGTGCCGTGGCCGATCGTCTGGGGATCGCGCATTACGTGTGGGACTTCAAGGAACTTTTCCGTGATCAGGTCTACCGCCCGTTTCTCGCCGGTTATTCCGGCGGCGTTACACCCAATCCCTGCGGGATGTGCAACCGTGAAGTCCGGTTCGGCGCCGTGCTCGACCGGGTGACACGCCTGGGCTTTGACGCCCTGGCCACCGGACATTACGCGCGGTCGGAAAACGGCGGGCTCTACCGCGCTCTCGACCGGCAAAAGGACCAAGCCTACTTTCTCTCGCGGATCCGCCGCGAAGCTTTCGACCAAATTTTATTTCCACTGGCGTATCTGACAAAATCCCGCGTCCGGCAGATCGCGGCCGATCTTGGGCTCGAAACGCGCGAGAAGCCGGAAAGCCAGGAAATCTGTTTTGTGAGCGGCAAGACGTCCGATTTTCTCGCGTCCCGCATCGATCCCCGCCCGGGAGACATCGTCGACCGCGCGGGCAACGTCCTCGGCCGGCATTCCGGCGTTCATCTCTTCACGCTTGGCCAGCGTCGCGGCATCGGCATCTCGTCTCCCCGGCCTCTGTACGTCACGGCGATCGACGCCGGGTCCCGCCGGGTGACGGTCGGGCCGCGGGAAGAAGCATTTCTGTCCCGCGTCCGCCTCACGAACTGTAATGTTCTGTCTCCGGAGATTCTCGATTCCCGCGATCTGGCGCTGTCCGCTCAGTTTCGATATCATGCGGCGACCACGGGCGTGAAACTCACCCGGCGGGCGGACACGGACATCGACCTGGATCTGACGGCGCCGGCCTTCGCTCCGGCATCGGGCCAGATCGGGGTGCTGTACGACGGCGACCGGGTCGTCGCCTCCGGGCTCATCGCGGCTTGAAGGTCCGCCGGAGGACCGATCTTGGGCTCTTCGCGCTCCTCTTTCTCGCCGCCGCCTATGTCCATCATCCGGTCGAGTACGACAACACCGCCAGCCGCTATTATCTCGTGAGCGCGGTCGTCGATTATGGGACGCTCAACATCGACAGGTACGAGACCATCGACGCGTCGGAACACGGCGGTCACCGGTATTCGAACAAGGCGATCGGTGCGCCGCTTCTGGCCGTCCCGGTGTATTGGGCGCTCCGCCGCGCAACGCCCATCCGGCACGACGCGCCGCTCTCCCGCCGCGCGATGTATCTGGTCCGGATCTTCACCACCACCGCGCCATTTGCGCTGACGGGCGTGGTTCTCTTCCGACTGCTGATTTCCGTCGGGGCCGCGCCTCCGTCCGCCTTTGCCGCGGTCCTCGCTTACGCCTTCGGCACGATTGCATGGATTCACGCGGCGATGTTCAGCGGCCACCAGCTTGCGGCAAGTTCCGCGTTTTTTTCGTTCGCGGCCGTCCGGCATCTTGCCCGGGAGGGCGCTGGGGTTCGGAATTTGCCGGGTTGGTTCGGCGCGGGGATACTTGCCGGATTTGCCACATTGACCGATTACACAGCCGTCGGTATTTCCGTCGTCCTGGTTCTCTACGCTCTGTCGCGCGCCCGCCACGGCGCGGACTGGATTTCGTTTTGGATCGGCGCCGCGCTCTGCGCCGTTCCGCTGGCGCTCTACAATCTTCAGTGTTTCGGCAGTCCCTGGTCCATGTCCTATTCCAGCGAGCACCTTGGGTATGGAACATTCTCGGAAGGCGCCCGGAAGGGAATTCTGGGTGTGGGCGCGCCGAGCGTGGAGTCGATCCTGTCCCTGCTTTTCTCTCCGGCCCGCGGCGTTTTTTTCATCATGCCGGTTTTGCTGACGGCCCTTCCGGGCCTGGCGGTCCTGCGTTCGCGGCCGGGACTCAAGCCGGAATGTCTCCTCGTCTGCGCCGCGGTCCTCGCTTGTTTCCTGGTCGCCGCCGGTTTTTACGGATGGCACGGCGGCTGGACCTTCGGCCCGCGCTATCTGGTTCCGATGCTTCCCTTTCTGGCCGTGCCGATGGCCTTCGCGTTCGACCGCATCTGGACGCCCGTCCTGGGCCTGGTGTCTTTTCTGCAAGTCGGATTCGCCCAGATTTGCATGCCGCACACGCCTGAAAAAATCCAGAATCCGCTTGTCGAATGCATCCTGCCGCTTTTTCAATACGGGTACAGGCCGCTCGACTTCGGCCATGCGATGGGCCTTTCGGGCTGGCCGAGTCTCGTGCCGCTGGGCGCGGCGCTGGCGTGTCTGGTCTGGGTGCTTCGACGGTGGGTCGGTCAAGACTTTATCGGCATACCGGCGGAATCTTCATCATCGGCGTGGCGCCCGGTCTACGGCCTTGCCGCGGCGTCGATCCTTCTCGGAATTTTCACAGTCCGCACGCCGGATTCCCGGCTCGTGCCGGTCTACCGCACGCGACTGCTTCAGCACGCCGCGTATGAACTGAAGTCCGAACCATTGGCCGCCGCAGCCTATCGGGAACATCAGCTGTCCAAGGGCGTCCCATGATGGGCGGCCCGTCAGCCCTTGCCGTCATTCCCGCGAAAGCGGGAATCCAGTCTGATTTGCGATTGGTCTGGATGCCCGCTTCCGCGGGCATGACGACCGCCTGAATGGCTCCCCGCATGGCAGATATGTTGTCCGCCGCCGTGATCGGCGTGGGCCATCTCGGATTTCATCACGCGCGGATTCTGTCGTCCCTCGAAGGCGTCCGCCTGGCCGCCGTCGCCGATCTGCGGGCGGACCGCGCAAAGGAAGTCGGCGAGAAATTCGGCGCTCCGTTTTTCGCGTCCGCCGCGGATATTCCCCCCGTCGATTTCGCGGTGGTATCGGTCCCGACGAGCGCCCATTCGGAAGCCGCGACGGCACTGCTTGCGCGCGGCTCCCACGTCTTCATCGAAAAACCGATCGCGCTTAATCTCGCCGACGCCCGGAAAATCGACCGCGCTGCCCGGAATGCCAAAAAGCTGGTCCAGGTAGGCCACATCGAGCGTTTCAACCCGGCGCTCTTCGCCGTCCGGGACCGCATCGCTGACCCGCGGTTCATCGAAGTCCACCGCCTGAGCCCCTTCCCGGAACGTGCGATGGACGTGTCGGTGGCGCTGGACGTCATGATCCACGATCTCGACATCGTCCAGCTTCTGATGAAGGGCCGCAAGCTGAAAAAAGTCGCGGCGGTTGGCGCGAAGGTCCTGACCGACCGCCTCGACATTGTAAACGCGCGGCTCGAATACTCCGGCAACGTCGTCGCGAACATCACCGCCAGCCGCGTGTCGATGGAGGCCATGCGGAAAATCCGGGTGTTCCAGCCCGATAGTTACCTCTCGATCGACTTCAAGAACCGCTCCTACGAGTGGTATTGCAAGAAAACCCCCGGGACCCTGAAATCCCTCCTGGACCTCGACATCGACCGTCAGGAATTCCCGGACGCCGAGGAACCGCTCCGGAAGGAACTCCGGCATTTCGTCAACTGCATCCGGGACGGCCGCCCGGCCGAGCCCGGCATCCGCGAGGCGGTTGCGGCGTTGTCGCTGGCGCTGCGGATCGAGAAGCTCGCATCCAAGTCATGATGGAGAGGGAGAAAGGGAGAGAGGGAGAGAGGGAGAAAGTCAAAAGAATATTTGTGTCGTCCGGGGAGTTGTCGAGCGAGATGCATGCCGAGATGGTGCTTCGGGCGTTTGCGGAGAAATACCCCGGGCAATTCACTTTTTTCGGGCTGGGGGGGGAGGTTTCCCGGGCGGCCGGGCTGGACCTCATCGAAAACATCGTGGACCGCGCGGTCATCGGGTTTTCCGAGGCGGTCAAGAATCTCGGATACTTCCGGAAACTCCTCGGCCGGATCGACGCGATGATGGCGCGCGGCGAAATGGACGGTCTTCTCCTCATCGATTATCCCGGGCTGAATCTACACATCGCGCGGCTTGCGGCGAAACACAATCTCCCCGTCGTTTTTTTCATCAGCCCGCAGGTCTGGGCCTGGCGGAAAGGCCGCGCGAAAACCCTGGCGCGCCGCATTAAAAAAATGCTTGTGTTGTTTCCCTTCGAGACCGCCATCTACGAATCCGCCGGCTGTCCGGTCGAGTTTGTCGGCCATCCCTTCGTGGACCGCGTCGTCCCGGCCGAATCCCGCGGGGCCGCCCGCAAGCGGCTGGGGCTTGGCGAAACAGATACGCTGATCTCTCTCATGCCCGGCAGCCGCCGCCAGGAAGTGTCCCGGCATTTTCCGGTGATGTGGGAGGCGGCGTCGCTTCTGGCGCGGGAGCGGCCGCTCGCCGTGATGATCGCGCAGGCCCGCACGATCCCTTCCGGATTTTACCGGTACTGGATGCAGAGCGCTCCCCCGAATTTGAAGGCGTTTCTCCTGGCGGACGAGCGCCAGCGGCACACGCTTGTGGCGGCCTCGGACCTGGCCCTCGTCACGACCGGCACGACGACCGTCGAGACGATGCTGCTCGGCACGCCCATGATCGCCGGCTATCGGCTGTCGCGCCTGTCCTACCTGATCGCCCGGCTTCTGGTGAACGTGAAATACTGCGCGATGCCGAACATCCTCGCGGACGCTCCGGTCGTCCCGGAACTGATCCAGGACCGTTTCACGCCACGGGCGCTTGCCGACGAAGCCCGGCGGCTCCTGTCCGATCAGTCCCGCCGATCCGCCATGCGCGCGCTCCTCGCCGACACGGCGGCAAAGCTCGGCCCGAAAGGCGCCGCCGGCCGCGTGGCCGCCGCCGCCGCAGGGGTGTTTCTCCACGCATGAACCGCCCGCCCCCGTCGACCGGCATGCGGATGGTCCAGTATCTCGTCCCCCACCGGGGCGCGCTGGCCGTCGCCATTTTCTGCATGGTGCTCTTCGCTTTTTTCCATGCGTTCTCGATCTGGACCATCAAACCCGTTCTCGACAAAATCTTCACGCCCACCGCGGACCTCGCCGTCACTCTTCCGTATTTCGGCTGGCGTCTCGAGTTCGACCGTCTCCGCCTGCTCCTCGCGCTGTCCGTGTTCGTCTCCGCCGTTTTCTTCATCAAGTCCGCCGCGCAGTTCGGCCAGGAGTATTTGATGACCCGCGTGGGCCACCGGATCCTTCAGAAACTCCGCAATGACCTCTTCAAAAAATACACGCAAATGCCGATGGAATTTCTCGAAGGCGAGCGCGCCGGAAAATTGATTTCCGTGAGCCTGAACGACGTCGGCCTCGTCTACGGCGCCCTCATCCGGGTCGTCACCGACACGATCCTTCAGCCGATCGTGATCGTGTTTCTCGTAAGCCTCGCCTTCACGCTCGCCCCGGTCCGGCTGTCGCTCATCGCCTTTCTGGTTTTCCCCCTGATCGGCGGCCTCATCGCCCTGTTCGGCCGCAAGATGAAGCGCGCCACGCACGGCGCGCAGAGCCAGATCGAGGACCTGACCCAGCGCCTCACCGAAAAAATCGGCGGCATGAAAATCGTGCGGATATTCGGCCAGGAGGACGCGGAGCGCGGCCGCTACGCCCGCGAAGTCGAGGGATATTTCCGGTGGAGCATGAAGCAGGCCCGGATCTCGTCGATGTCCGGCCCCCTGATGGTTTTTCTCGGCGGCATCGGCGCCGCGTTCGCGATTTATTACGGAGGCTATCTCGTCGTCACCGGCGAACTCACCGGCGGGTCATTCTTCGCCTTCATGGCCTGCGTGATTTCCAGCTACAAGCCGGTCAAGCATCTCACCAACCTCTACAACATCTACCAGCAGGGCGAGGCCGCCGCCGAGCGGATTTTCGGATTTCTGGATGCGCCGGAGTCTCCGGACCTCGACGCCGGCCGCCCGGCGGTGTTCGAGCGGGACTTGTCCTTCCACGGCGTCGGGTTCGTCTACGACGGCACGCGCGCCGAAGTCCTCAAAGACATCACGTTCGCGGTCCGCCGCGGCGAGCGGGTCGCGTTCGTCGGCATGAGCGGCGCCGGGAAATCGACGCTGATGATGCTGATCCCGAGACTGATCGATCCGACCGCCGGAAGCATCGCGCTGGACGGGACCTCCCTCTGTGACCTCGCCCCGCGTTCCCTGAGGTCGCTCCTGGCCACCGTCACCCAGGACATTGTTCTCTTCAACGACTCCGCCCTCGCCAACATTCTCTACGGCCGCCCGGACGCGGCCCGCGCGGAAGCGGAAGAAGCGGCGCGCGCCGCCTACGCGCACGATTTCATCGCGGCCCTTCCCAAAGGCTACGACACGGTCCTCGGCGATCGCGGATCGAAACTTTCGGGGGGCCAGCGCCAGCGCATCGCGATCGCGCGGGCCTTTCTCAAAAACGCGCCGATTCTGATTCTGGACGAAGCGACCTCGAGCCTCGATTCCGAATCCGAGCGCGAAGTCCAGGCCGCGCTCGAACGACTCTCGGCCGGCCGCACCACCCTGATCGTCGCGCACCGCCTTTCAACCGTCAAAACCTGCGACCGCATCTTCGTCATGCAGGACGGCCGGATCATCGACGCCGGCCTCCACGACGAGCTGATGTCGCGGTGCGCCGTTTACCGCACGGCCGTGTCGCTCCAATCTCTCTGAATGAACCGGAGAAACTTCTGTCTGAAAGATCGCCTCCTTCAAGGAATCTGCGGCGCGTTCGGGCCCTGGGTGATCGAGCACATCGGTTCGAGCCTGCGGTGGGAAATCCGCGGGGAGGAACATTGGGAGCCGCTCTCGGGCCGCCCGCATGTGCTCGCCTTCTGGCATGCCCGGATGTTGATCATGGCCTATTTCTTCCGTCACCGGGGCTATCACATCCTTGCGTCCGAAAACACCGACGGCGAACTCATCACCCGGGCCGTCGCGGAGATGGGCATTGAGTTCCTCCGGGGATCCACCTCGCGCGGCGCCCAGCGGGTGCTTCTCTCCGCCGCCCGGCTTCTGAAAACCGGCCGCCCGGTGGCCTTCACCCCGGACGGCCCCCGCGGACCCCGCCATGTTTTTCAGGGCGGCGCCATCGCCGCCGCGCGTCTCGGAGGCGTGCCCATCCTGCCGGTGACTGCGTCAGTCTCCGGCGCGTTCGTTTTTCCGAGCTGGGACCGGTTTGTTCTTCCCAGGGACGGCGCCCGCGCGGTCGTCGAATTTCTGCCGCCGATCGCCCCGCCTCCGGAAAAAGACCTGGAGCCGGCGCGCCGGTCGGCCGAGCGCTCGCTCGCCGAAGCGACGGACCGCCTCGACGCCGAACTGGGCCTCCGCATATCATGAACCGCCCGCTCTCGATTTTCCTCTGCGGCCTGTGCCTGACCCTCGCCATTCGCGGCATCCACACCGAATCAATCGACGAACTCCTCCCGCTCTACGCCGCGACCTCCCTCATCGACCACGGCGACATCGACATCCCGATGGCCGATATTTATCATTCCGAATTTTTCGTCACCGCGCCATCCGGCCGGATGTACCCCAAATTCGGCCCGGGCCAGTCCGTCATCCTGACCCCGTTCGCGGCGGTTGCCGCTTTCTTTATCGATCCCGCCGATTCGCTTGAGAAGAAGGGGGATAAGTTCATGACCGCGGCGTTTTTCTTCGGGCCCCTCGCAGTCTCTTTCCTGGGCGTCCTGGCGTTCTGGATGTGGACGCATCTTGGATACAGCCCAAGGCTCTCCGCCGCAGCCGCGCTCCTGCTTGTTTTCACCAGCGAACTTTTGCCCTATTCCCGAAGTCTCTTCGGTAATCTTTCCTGCACCGTCCTCTTGTTTGCCGCGTTCTACGCCATCCGGACGCTGGGTACCGCATCGACCTGGCGGGCCGCATTCGCCGGCGCCTGTTTCGCGGCCTCCGTGGCCGTCCGTCCCGACACCGTACTGTTTCTGGCGCCCTTCTCTCTATATATATATGGGGTCTGGAAAGCGGGGCGATTCACCCCGGAAACATGCCGCCGCCAGTTCCTGGCGGGCCTGATCCCGCCGATCCTGACCGCCGCGGCCTTGCTTCTCTTCAACCGCCACGCCTACGGCTCATTTTTCTCTACCGGCTACAAGTCCGAAATGTATCTGTTCAGCCAGCCCTTTATTCAGGGAGCGCTTCATGTGCTCTTTTCGTGGGAAAAGGGATTTGTGGTCTATTCCCTGTCGGTGGTGTTGTCCCTTCTTTTCTGGCGGAAATTCCACCGCGCGCATCCGGCGGAATCCTGGGCGGCGCTTTTGTTCATGGCCATATCCCTCTACGTCTACGGCACGTGGTACGCCAGCCAGCCCGGATACGATCTTTCCTACGGCCAGCGCTTTCTCCTGCCGGCGGTCCCCTTCGCCTATCTGGCGCTCCCGGAATGTCTTCTCGCCCTGCAGCGGACATGGAAGTCCAGTCCCCAATGCTTCAGTATCAGGAAATCCCAGGATGGGATTTCCCTCAATCCGCGTTGGGGACGAGCGGCCGCGGTCATTCCGGCCGCCGCCGTCCTCGGCGTTTCCTTTCTAACGCAGATCATCGGCTGTCTGGAATACGGCGTCGCCTACCGCCGCTGGGCCGGGCAGTTTGAGACCGCTCCCCCAAGGTTCATCGGCTACCTGCAGATCTTTCTCGAAGATCCTACAGGCGCCAAGATCTGGTGGGTTCAGTCGGGCGGCCCCGCCATCCTCGCCGGAATCGCCCTCCTGGTCTTGACCGCGGGATTGGCGGCGAGAGCGCTTGTGGCGCCCGCTGTTTGCTCTACGGCAGCCGAGCCAGAAAGCGCGCGGCCGATACAACCGTAACGCCGTGCCGTTTCGCCAGGAACGCCGGCGGCGCGTCGCGGACGAGTTGATACGCGTGGGGAGCCTTGAGGCGCTCCCGGAAATACTTCAAGGCCGGGGCCGGGGATGACGAAGATTGTTTGGTCTCGATCAGAAGCCATGGTTTTTTGTCCTTCACGACCAAAAAATCTGCCTCCCGTTTTTCCTTGTCCCGCACGTAATGGAGCGCGCATTCGCCGAATCCCAGATCGGTCCACGCGTCGCAGGCCTTGTGAAGATGCAGCGCGACGAGATTTTCAAACCTGGCGCCCGTGCCCTCGATATCCGATCCATCGAAAAGATAGACCTTGGCCTCCCGGCGCAGGGCCCGGGCCAGATTCCCCGCATAGGGCCGGATCTCAAAAATATAGTATAGACGGCCGAGCGCCCGCACCCAATCCCTCACCGTCCCGAACGCCACGCCCAGGTCCTCCCGAAGCGAGTTCAAAGAGAGCGGAGATCCGACCCGCTCCGGAAGCATCGCCACAAGGGTCTCGATCAGGCCGAGTTCCCGGATGCGCGTCAAATCCCGGAGATCCTCCTTCAGCACGAGTTGGCGCCGGGCCCCGCGCCAGCGCCGAAGCCGGGAGACGCTTGAGGCAAAGAGCGGTTCCGGAAATCCGGTGAATGTTTCAATGGACTCCAATGCCTCTTTCGCGCCCGGCGGGGGAGGATCCGACAAAATGAGATTCAGGCACCGGTCGGGCGGCAGAATGCTGCGGCGATTTTTTGCCAGAAGCTCGGCGACCGTAAAGGGATGGAGGCGATAGAGGCCGTATCGGCCCAGGAGAGAATCGCCGCCGCGCTGGTAGATGTCGAGCCGTCCGCTGCCGGTCACAATCATTTGCACCGATTCGGCCGCCTCGTCATACAGACCCTTTAAAAACCGTTTCCATCTCGGATATTTGTGAATCTCGTCAAGCACGATGCGGGTCGGCGCCGAGCTTGACCAAAAATCAACCGGGTTTTTGATGATCGCCCGTCGGTGCGTCTCAATGTCCCAGTTGAAATACCCGTCGCTCCCCACCGCCTTCAGCAGAAACTTCGCCAGAGTGGTTTTTCCCACCTGCCGCGGCCCGGCTACAAACGCCATTTTCCGCTCTTTGTCCAGGATTCTCCCAAGCTCATCCGCCAGATATCTCATCCCTGAAGTGTTCACACATCACTGAAAAAAAGTCAAGACTTTTTTATAGGAATATGAGCAGACCAGTCCCGGGCATGGGGGCTTGACCGTGGGCCTGGCGGCAAGAACACTCGGGCCGTCATGAATCCGTTTTCCGAAAAGACCGCCCGCGCGACCTTCGGCGGCGGGTGTTTCTGGTGTCTTGAAGCGGTTTTCGAGCAGTTGCCGGGCGTCGATGACGTGACGAGCGGCTACGCGGGCGGCAAACATCCCCAGCCGACGTACGAGGATGTCTGCGCTGGAACCACCGGCCACGCGGAAGTCGTGCAGGTCGCCTACGACCCGGCGAAAATTTCCTACGAACAGCTCCTCGACGTTTTCTGGCAATGCCACGACCCCACCACCCCGGACCGTCAGGGCGCGGACGAGGGCACGCAGTACCGGTCTGTGATTTTGTATCACGATGAAAAGCAGAAGAAGCTGGCGGAAAAATCCCTCCGCGCGGCCGAAAAACTTTTCAAGGACCCGATCGTCACCGAAATCGTCCCGCTCAAGGAATTCCACCCCGCGGAGGACTACCACCAGGACTACTACCGCGGAAATCGCGGCGCCCCCTACTGCCAGGTCGTGATCCGGCCGAAATTGCGGAAGATGAATCTTCGGGAATAAGGTGAATGTAGCAATGTAGAAGAATGACACCGTATCATATCACCGTATCACCGTATCACCGTATAGACGTGCAGGGATCCGTGAGGGGCCGGCAGGGTCTCCAATTGCCCTGCCCGGCCTACTCGACAGATTTTATCGTCTGAACGCCTGATCCCAAAAAAATATTTTCCATAAGCCAGGGCACGCGCAACCATCAGGCCCCAATTTTTTCGATTTTGAATCTGTATCCCAACGCCTCCAAAACGTGTCGCAAATTTTTGTAGGTTGGGTTTCCGTTCGCGGAGAACATCCTGTACAAGCCGGCCCGGTCCAGCCGGACTTTCCTTGCAACAAGACTCATGCCTCCATGGGCCTCCGCCACATTTTTCAGCGCCTCGAGAAACAGCGCCGGATCCCCATCCGCCACGGCCGCGTCCAAATATGCCTGGGCCGCCTTCGGTTTCTTGAGACGTTCTACCAGATCTTCCTTGAATGTCAGTTTGGGCATGTCAGTTGCCTCTCTTTCTGGATTTGTATGTCCTCCAGTATTCCTTGGCTCTTTTAATGTCCGCCGTCTGCGTGCTTTTGTCCCCTCCACACAGAATTACCACGATCACTGGACCGTCTTCGGCGACGTATATCCTGTACCCCGGCCCAAAATCTTCCTTGAGTTCAATAACTCCCTCACCCACGGCCCGCCATTTGCCAAAATTGCCCAACATCAGCTTGGTCAACCTGACGTCCAACTTGGCAATATCGGCCGTATTCTTCAGACCCATGAGCCATTCTCTGTAAGGATACCTTCCTTTGGTCTCCTCAAAATAATAAAGAGTCCGTGGCACGGCTTCCATTTAATGATTGTAGATTATATTCAACATCAAGTCAAATTTGCCGTGTATTTTTTTGTCCATTCTCGCCATCCGTCATTCCCGCGAATGCGGGAATCCAGACCCTTTTACCCGTCATCCGATCCGGAAACCGGCCCCGCGTCCATTACTGCAAAACTGCAAGTGTGACCCCGAATGCGCGAATGCCCGACAGAGGAATCGGTTCGGGAATGCGTTGAAACGAGTTGTCAACTGGATGAAGCGAAACCGATGTGTCACCGTATCGACCGTATCGACCTCCTTTGCGTGTAGTGTCACGAACACTGCCACAAAGCGAGGTCTTTTCTTATTACCAATTTTCAAGTTTGAAAACTTGAGACTTGAGAATTGGTAATTGAGAGTTGAGCCTTCTCATTGACCATTGCCTCATCAGAAGCCCCCATTCACCGACCCGTTTCTCACTCCACGAAATTCTTATTGACTTTCCCCCAACAACTCAGTAGAATCGACGGGTTTATGACTTATTTAACCAAAGGGCTCCGCCTTTTCCTGGTTTTGGCGGTTGGAGTCTTGGTGTGTTCATATCCCATGTCCGCGCGCGCCGAAACCGAGGATGAGCGGCGCGAGCGGATCGAGCGTCTGGAGGAACTTCGCCGGACGGAGGAAGTCACGGGCGCGAGCCTCAAGCTCGGTTCGGAACTTGTGAAGCGTCTCGGCTGGTTCATGGAGTACGGCGGGACGGGCCGGTATACCTATACCGGCGGCGACGACAACGACCGCGCCTACGGCACGCAGGACTCGCAGGAATTTTCCAAGGATTACGAGCTGAACCTGTTTCTCAACATGGTGGACCTTCGCCGCGTCTCCAAATTCTACACCCGCCTTCGGTCCACCTACACCGAACGCAAAAAAAATTCGGCCACCACCCGGGGCAACGAGTGGAAGGAACTCGAAGTCGACCTCATGTATTACGAGCGCAAGTACAAGGGCAAGACCGCGCGCTCGACGCTGACGCTTGGCCGGCAGTTCGTGTCGGTCGGCAAAGGCATCGCCTATTCCGCGGCGGCGGACGGGATTCACGTGAAGACCAATTACAAGCGAAACGACATCACGCTCTTTGCCGTCAAGGCCGACCGCTCGCCGGACGACCACGACCCGGGAACGATCAGCCCCCCGAGCCGCGGCCACACGCACCGACATTTTTTCGGCGGCGAGTTCAAGTGGAATTTTTCCGCCTACGGAACTCCATATTTCTATTATGTGGAAAACAAGTACAAGGGTCTCCGGACCGTCGACGGCCTGAGCGGCCAGGTTCACATCTACGAGCCGACCTTCATCGGATACGGCATGGACGGGAAAATCACGGACCGGCTCAGTTATTTCAGCGAGTTCGTCCACGCGTACGGCACGACCAACACCACCGGCGACCAGATCGACACGACGCGGGTTAACGCCGGCGCCTGGGACGCGGGACTCCGGTACCGATTTCCCGGCGTCTACAACGCGTCGGTCGCGGCGGAGTTCGGCTGGGCGAGCGGTGACCCCGACCGCCAGACCACCGTCAACAGTTCGCTCCTCGGCAACCGCTCCGGCGACGACGAATCCTTCCGGGCATTCGGGGGACTTTCTCTCGGATATGCGTTTGCGCCGACCTTCGTCAACCTCGCCTTCAAAAAATACACCGGCAACTACACCCCATTCGCGAAATCGGCCGTGAAGCATCTTCGCAGCATCCGGGTTACCGCCGATTTCTACGAGTACTCCCGCGCCGTCACCCCCGGGCCCATCTCCGACCTGGCCGCTTTCGCGGACAACCGCGCCAAAAAACGGGTCGGCCGGGAATTTGATTTGCAGGTCCGGTGGCAGATTTTCAACGACCTCGATCTCAGCGTCCGCTGGGGCAAATTCCTCCCGCATCCCGATTCCTTCGGGGACAACCAGGGCCAGAACGTCCGGCGCGGCGCCGACCCCGAAATTTACTGGAGGTTCCAGTGCTCTCTCGATCTCTGATTCGCCGCGAGACTCCTCCCCCCCTGAGGGGGAGGCCGGGAGGGGGGTTTTTTCTCGGTATTCTCTGTCTGGGTCTGATCTATTCGGGAACTTGGGCGCTGGCGGCGGAAGAGAAGCCGGCCGAAAAAAAATCGGAGGAGGCGAAACCGGCGGAGGCGGCGAAGAGCAAGACGCAGTTTTATCGCGTGCTCGCGCGCAAGCAGGCGGCGACGATCGATGATGCCATCCGCGCCGTGGCGCGGTACAAGGGCGGCCCGGAGGAGATTCAGCCGCTCCCGGCCGAACTGGACTTTCTCAAAAAACAGAAGATCAACTTCCCGGCCGACATCATCAAACGCAAGGACGAAACTTTGACAAACGGCACGGCGGCGAACATGTTGATGCGGGCCATGGGCATCAAGGGCGGATTCATGTACCGGTTTTTCCCGGACAGCCAGCGGATCGCATTGAGGGAAGCGGTTGCATCGGGAATCATCCCGGCAAACACCTTCATCGACCAGACCATGAGCGGCAACGACCTCATGGCGATGCTTCTGAAGGTGATCGATGCGAAGAAAAAGGAAAAGACCACAGCGTCCCGGGGCAAATCGTATTAGCAGAATAATATCATGCATTGAGAGTTACGATTCCGCCCTCTCCGTCATTCCCGCGAAAGCGGGAATCCAGTCCGCCCTGCGATAATCTGGATTCCCGCTTTCGCGGGAATGACGACCTGAATGGTTACCATTGAGACTGATATTCTAAGGATTAGAAAAGTGCATTGTGACCAAAAACACCAAAAAATTCCTTGCTTTTTGTCCTGTTGGTAGGATACTGAGTCCATATTGGTCGATGGTTCGTTGTCGGGAGGGGGGACGGCCTGCGTGGGTGGTCGTTCCAAAAATAGAGGCGTGTCGCCGGGAGGCATTCGAATGAAAATCAGATCCTTGATCGGCTTGACATTGGGTTCGCTGATCATACTGAGCTCTTTTTCCAGTCAAACATTTGCGGAAGATCCACCCAAACAACCGGCAGCCGCGGCTGATTTCAAGTCGATGAACGGCAAGCTCACGAAAGTCGAGGGAACGGTGGAGGTCCAGAAGGCCGGAAGCGGCGCGTGGACTGACGCCAAAGCCGGCATGGAAATCGGGCCGGGCGACCAGGTGGCGGCGGGGATTGACGGGAAGGCCACGCTGGCGTTTGCCAACAGCACGACGGACGTGGCGCCGCTGGCGCAATTCGCGCTCGGGCGCGCGGCCGAAAGCGACAAGGTCTATCAAACCGAAATTTATCTGCAAGTCGGAAAACTCGTTTCCAAAATTGACAAAGCCAGCGGCAAGGCCAACCGCTTCACGGTGACGACGCCCACGTCCGTCGCCGGAATCCGCGGAACGACCCTGTCGACGGAGTATACGCCGGGCGTCGGCGCGTCCAACGTCATCACCGAGGGCGCCGGATTCGTCGCGCCGGTGCAGGCGGATAAACTGCCGCCGGCGGTGCAACAGATGTTGAATGTCGAACCGCCCCCCGCGGCGCGCGAAGCCGCGGCCAAGGCGGCGGAAAAGGCCGGCGCGCCGGCCGCCATCGTCGCGCAGATCGCGGCGGGGATGCCGCCGACCACTGAAGCCCGTCAAATCATGGCGCAGGTGGCGACCGCGGCGGGCGCGAGTGCGGGCGCCATTGAGGCGATTTCTCAGGGATTCGCGCCGGTGCAGGCGATGGCGCAGATGTTCGAGGCCGCGGCCAACGCCGGATTCAGCGTCGGCGATCTCGCCGCGCCTCCCGTCGGTCCGGGTGTACCCGCGTTTGGCGCGCCTCCGCCGGGCGGACCGATGCCGGGTGCGCCGGGCGGTCCCGAGGGTATGATGCCGGGCGGGCCGATGCCGGGAATGCCCGGGATGCCGGGTGCGCCGGGCGGTCCCGAGGGTATGATGCCGGGCGGCCCGATGCCAGGAATGCCCGGGATGCCGGGTGCGCCGGGCGGTCCCGAAGGCATGATGCCGGGCGGGCCTATGCCGGGAATGCCCGGGATGCCGGGCGCGCCGGGCGGACCCGAGGGTATGATGCCGGGAGGTCCTATGCCGGGGATGCCCGGCGGCCCAATGGATCCGGGCATGTTTGGCGGTCCGATGACATTTGGATTCGGCGGTCCGATGGACCCGGGCATGTTCGGTGGTCCGATGGACCCGGGCATGTTCGGCGGTCCGATGGATCCGGGAATGTTCGGCGGTCCGATGGACCCGGGCATGTTCGGCGGCCCTGAAGGTTTTGGCGGCGCCTTCGGCCCGGTCATGGAACTGGGCATGGGCGACGGGGCATTCTTTCAGCCAGGCTTTGAGGGAGGCCCCGGAGCGTTCGGCCCCGGAGACTTCGGCGGATTTTTCGGTCCGGCCATCGGCCCGTTTTTCGGCCCGGCCTTCGACCCCGCCCTCGCCTTCGGCGATCCGGCGGGATTTTTCGGCGCCGGGTATTTTGATCCGACCCTGGGCCCGGTCTTCGCAACATACGATCCCTACTATCAGTTGCCCGTCACCGGTTCCACCGGTGACTTCGACGGGGATCATATCCCGGATCAGTGGGAGTTGGATCATGGGCTGGATCCTAAAAATCCGAATGATGCTCTCCTGCACTTTGACAACGACGGCTACAACAATTTGGAAGAATATCTCGCAGGTACTGATCCCCGAGACGCCGCGTCATTTCCCTCCGGCCCTCCGCCCGGCGGGGACAACGTCGACGACCCTGCGAGCGGTCCCAGCGGTCTCGGCGGATTTCCGGACGCTGATGGCGACGGGATGCCGGATGCATGGGAAAGCCAGCATGGCTTGATCACTGGATCCTTCACGGGCCCCAATGAAGACTTCGACAACGACGGTCAAACCAACTTGTACGAGTTCCAGCACGGTAGCGATCCCAAAAAGTCCTCTTCGACCGCGTCGGGGACTGGGCACGGAGATATCGTGACCATCGACTATTTGGTCTCGGATATCGTGGGCGGCGTGATGGTCAACTTCGGCGTCAAGCGCGACCAGTACTCGGATGGGCACCGAGTATACTACAATCCCGATAGAGCCGGGGACATGCAGCCGTATTCCGGCATGATCTATCAGACCAGCGACGGGGCAACAGGGTTGTTCGGGTACGTCAATGTCGGCGGATCCAATTCCACATCGGCGCCGGATTACGGAACTGGCGAGGGGCAGTACACGACCATCGTCGACGCCGACGGCGACGGGCATTCTCCGCTTGCCGCCTTCAACGGCACCGCGTTCTACGACTCCAACGACGGCGACTACAACGCTCCGGGCGAGCAGACCCCCGGTGCGAATCCAAACAACCGGACGTCCTGGCAGGGCAACCCGAACCCGTTTCATCACTAGAGCGGGGAGAAAGGGAGAAAGGGAGAAAGTCGGGGTTTGTCGACCGGCATCCCTTATAGAGGCGCAGAGTCCGGGCATTGACCAAAAAACAGATTGAGTATCTGGTGGACGTGTCAAAAACCGTGGGTCTGGCGTCGCTCATCGGGTGCATCGCCGATGGGTTCGTCGACGGAACCCGAGTCGCGTTCGACGCCATCGGCATTATCGCCGGCATCGTGTCGCTTTATCTCGGGTTCAAGTTGACAACAAAGCTGACCGGGAGTAAAATTTGAGCGCGATGGAAAACATCAACCCTGGGTTCATTCTTCTCTACGCCGTAAACGCGGCGCTCTGGCTGGCCGCCTTATACGCGCTGAAAACCTACAGACCCACGGACCAGAACTAGGTCAGGGGCCATTCTGGCCCTTTGACACATTCCGATCGACCGATGATGGGGCGTCCTCCGACCCTGCCCGACCCAACCGAACCCGTTTCATCACTAATGAAGTTGCAAAAAGGCTGATGGCGGGATATCATCCCTGTGGATGCGTAACCCTCCGGATTCGGGTCGGTCGCCTGTAATCAGGCCGTGTAGTTTCCCAAGAAAATTCGCCACCCTGTTCTTCGTGTATCTGCTTTCTTCCGTGACAGTTCCCCGCACGGCATTGGTTTTAGCGTTTGCCGAGAATCCTCCCGCCGGGATCGCCGCCATGAAGGGCAATTTGACGAAGGTCGAAGGCGTCGTCGAAGTCCAGAAAGCCGGGACTTCCGAGTGGGTCGAAGCCCAGGCCGGCATGGACATCGGTCCGGGCGACCAAGTCGCGGCGGGTATCGACGGTCGGGCGACGATGGCCTTCGCCAACAGCCAGACCGACATCGCCCCGCTGGCGCAGTTTGCGGTGGGGCGCGCTCAGGAAAGCGACAAAGTCTATCAAACCGAAATTTTTCTTCAGGTCGGCAAGCTCACCTCAAAAATCGACAAGCAGAGCGGCAAAGCCAACCGGTTCACGGTGACGACGCCCGCCTCGGTCGCCGGAATCCGTGGAACGACGCTTGAGACTGAGTATACCCCCGGCCTCGGCGCGGTGAACCGCATCACCGAAGGCGCCGGATTTGTCGCGCCGGTGCAGGCCGAGCGCCTCCCGCCCGCCGTCCAACAAATTCTAAACATTGCGCCGCCTCCGGCGGCCCGGGAAGCCGCGGCCAAAGCGGCGGAAAAAGCGGGCGCCCCGGCCGCCATCGTCGCGCAGATCGCGGCGGGATTGCCGCCGACCACGGAAGCCCGTCAGATCATGGCTCAGGTGGCGGCCGCATCGGGAGCGGGGCCGGGCGCGGTCCAGGCCATTCAACAGGGATTTGCGTCCGTTCAGGCTGTAACGCAATTGTTCGAGGCGGCGTCGAATGCGGGCTTATCTGTCGGCCAGGCGGGACCCGAAGTTGCGGGACCTGCCGTGGGTGGCTTGGCTCCCGAAGCCGCGCCGATTGGACCGATGGATCCGTCCGTCCTTGGCCCGGCGGATCTTCCGGTCTTCGACGGCCTGCCTGATGGACCTTCACTGCTGGATCCGGCCGCAGTAGATCCGTCGATCGGCCCGGTGGTGGAGTTGGGCAACGGGGACAGGGATTTTCAGCCTACGTTGGATGGTCCCGGGCGTGGGCAATATGACCCCGACAAAACGGTGGGCGATCCTGGAGGATTTCCTCCGTCACCGGGAGAAGAAGGCGATCCGTTTGGAGATCCTTCCTTAGACCCTCAGCGTGATCCGGCGCCTCCGCCGGAATTTCAGCCGCCGCCCGTCGTATCCGGCGGCGACGCGGATGGGGATGGAATTCCGGACGACTGGGAGCGGGAGAACGGCTTGAATCCTTTGGATCCGCGCGATGCTCAACAAGATCCGGATCGGGATGGTTGGGATAATTTAACTGAATTTCACGATCAGACAAATCCGAGAGACCCGACTTCACACGGCGTTACCCTTGCATCCGTGGGTTCAGGCGCCGAAGATTACGACGGCGACGGCCTCCCCAATTTTTACGAATTGCAATACGGATTGGACCCCAACAACCCCGCCGACGCCCTATTGGACGCAGACGGCGACGGCCTCTCCAATTTATATGAATTTCAGAACAGCCTTGATCCCCTTCTCTTTCTCGATGCCGCATCCTTTGACGCCGACGGTGACGGCCTCCCCGACTATTACGAACTGCAAATCGGCTTGAACCCGAACAGCGCCGCCGACGCCCTATTGGACCCCGACGGCGACGGCTTCACCAGCCTGCAGGAGTTTCAATCCGCCACGGATCCATTCGATGCCATTTCCGTCCCTGTGGCGGAGGCAACGACAACGCAGACCCCGGTTGGTGCGAGCGGTCCGGGTGGATATGCCGACATGGACGGTGACGGCATCCCGGATTTCTGGGAGTCGGTCCATTCAATGAATTTGAGCGATCCGAATGATGGGGGGCTCGATCTGGACGGGGACGGCTTCACCAATCTGGCCGAATTCCAATTCGGCAGCGATCCTCTCAATCCTTTGTCCTTTCCACCCGATCTCAACGGCCACGGGGATATCGTGACCATCAATGTCTATACGCCAGATCCCGGTGTATATTTCGATCAGTATGCGGATGCATACATCGTCTACTACAGCCCCGACAAAGCGGGTACGGTGACCGGCAATTCGGGATTCGAGACGAGCGGTCCGGCCGGATTCGGCTACGTCAACGTCGGGGGAACAGTTCCGACTGGCTATCCGGAGGCCGGAGCGACGATCGTTGACGTGGATGGAGACGGCCATTCTCCGATGGCGGCCTTCAGCGGGACGGTGTTCTACGACGCGAACGACGCCGATTTCACCTCCCCCGCGCCGCAAAGCGGCGCCGCTGTACCCTTCGATCAGACGTCTTGGCTCGGCAACCCGAACCCGTTTCATCACTAGATCAGGGAGAGAGGGAGAAAGGGAGAGAGGGAGAAAGGTTAAACATATCGTTACTATTCAGCCCTCTCCGTCATTCCCGCCCCGGATCCTGACTTTCTCCCTTTCTCCCTCTCTCCCTTTCTCCCTGATCTATTGACAACATAGTATGACCCTGGTTATACTTCCAGTGTGAAAACCGCGATATCGATTCCCGACGGGGTGTTTCGGTCGGCGGACCGGGTGGCGAGGGAGCTTCGGCTGTCCCGGAGCGAACTGTATGCCCAGGCCGTCGCCTATTTCATCGAGGCCTACCGGCGCCGCAACGTCACGGCCGCGCTCAATCGGGTCTATTCGAAAACCGAGTCCGCCGTGGAGGATGGCTGGAGCCGGATGCAGGACGAGGCGGCCGGCGCCGAGGGGTGGCGGCCCGCGCCGTGAACCGCGGTGAAATCTGGTGGGCCGGACTGCCGGCGCCGCAGGGTTCGGAGCCGGGATTCCGGCGGCCGGTCGTTGTCCTGCAGTCTGACGATTTCAACCGGAGCCGTATCCGGACGGTCATCGTCCTGGTGATCACATCAAATCTCGATCTGAAAGACGCCCCCGGAAACGTCTTTCTTCCCGCCTCCGAATCCGGCCTCCCGAAAGATTCCGTTGTGAACATCTCGCAGGTCCTGACCCTCAACAAATCGCGTCTTACCCGCCGCGCCGGCAGTGTCCCATCTGCGGTTATGCGGCGCGTGGAAGCCGGCGTCTGTATGGTGTTGAATCTTTCCCCAAGACCCCAATGACCCGAGCCCTGCGTACCATCCGGCGGCTTTTTTCGCGCATCCTTCTGGCCGCGGCAATCTTCTCGGCGGGAACGCTCTGCGCCGTCGCCGGGGACGAGGCGGTTTTTGATGAAATTTCCGCCCTGATCCGGGAGGGGAAGTCGGAGGAGGCGAAGGAAAAAATCGGGGAGGCCGGGGGACCGGCCAAGAAAAAGGGCGATTACTACAAACTTTACCGGTTGTCGATCCTGGCGACGGAAATCGGCCTGAAGGACACGGTGACAACCGACGCCATCCTGTTTTTCTCGACTGCGAAGAAGCACTCCGCGCTGATGCCCAGACAGCGCCGTCTGGCGGAAACGCCCAGGTTCGAGCAGATTCGGAATGAGGTTTCACAGCTTACCTGCGCGTCTTTTTTCGAACAATTGGCGATGACCGACCGCGGCGCGACCGAATATCCGGTCATCCTGGTGGACCAGTTTTTTTCCTGGGCGAAGGACATCATCGACGACCGGACTCTCCTGGCCGGGACGGTCGCGAAGGCGCGAGTGCAGTTGGCCCGCGGCGAGGCCGATGAGGCGCTGAAATCCCTTCGGGAAACACGTGACCTGGTCCGGGATATGCTCCAGAAACGGCCCGATCTCGTTCAACGCGACACCTACGTCGGTTTCGGCATTGAGCAATATCAGCCCACGCGCGTCCGGGCGCATCTTTTCGCGGCCGAGCCTGAAGATGCGCGGTCGGCCCTTGCGGATCTTCACGCCGCGCTGGATCAGATCCCCGGCGGCGCGCCTCGCAAGGCGTACTACGCGGACTGGTATGACACGCACGCTCCGTGGATGGCGGAACAGGCGAAACTCCGCGGGAAGTTTGAGCCGTTGGTCAAAACGACGGCCGATGCGCTGGTGAAAGCGGATATCAAGTTCCTGAAATCCCGGATGACGCCGGCCTCGCCGCAGTTTCCGATGCTCGAAGAATTCTTTCGAAAGCAGCAATACAAGAAATGGACCTGGCGGATCGTTCAGATCGCCGCCGAATCCCCGGAGAAGCCGGGGTCCCGGGTCTGGGTCAAGCTCTGGGTCGTTTCGGAACTCGAATTCCGGCACGGCGACGACAACACATCCGTGGACTTCAACGGGGACGAGGCGACCGTCACCAAGACCGAACGCGTGACCACGTACAACAACGCCGGCATGCAGACCGCGGTTTTCCAGTTCGACGGCGCGGAGTGGAAACTGGACAAGATATAAAACAACCGAACTGGAGCAGGGAGAAAGGGAGAGAGGGAGAAAGGGAGAAAGTCGGGAACCGGAAGACAGCATTTCTGAAGATATGTTTAACCTCTCTCCCTATCTCCCTTTCTCCCTCTCTCCCTTCCCTTTCGTTTTTTGTTGACAGCCCCCCCCCAATAAACGTAGGATTCCTCCGGGGCGTGGACAATTTCATCAACCAAGGAGATTTGACGTGACGCATGACGAGATTTTACAGCGCGTCCGGGCGATTGTGCTTGACCGTCTGGACGTGAAAAAGGATAAAATCACCGAGACCGCCTCTTTTCTGGACGATCTCGGCGCGGATTCCCTCGAGCTGACGGAGCTGGTGCTCGCGGTCGAGGAGGAATTCAACCTCAAGATCCCGGACGACCAGATCGAGAAGCTCACGACCGTGGGCCGTGTTGTCCTGTTTGTCGAATCCTGTCTGGCGTCGTCGCACAATTCGTAACGTCGCCATTGGCCATTAGCTATCAGCCAATAGCACAATCATGAAACGGCGCGTCGTCATCACCGGCATGGGCGTTATTGCGCCATGCGGGATCGGCGTGCCGGCGTTCTGGGAGTCGGTGCGGGAGGGCAAAAGCGGGATCAAGACCATCACGATTCTCGATCCGGCGCCGTATCCGACGCGGTTTGGCGGCGAGATTTCCGATTTTAATCCGTTGAATTTTTTTGAGAAAGTCGAGGCCCGCCGGCTGGACCGGTTCGCGCAGTTTGCGCTTGTGGCCTGCCGCGAGGCTGTGACCGGCTCGCGGATCGACGGCGGCGTCCCGAAGGACCGGATCGGCGTGGTCTTCGGGTCGGGCATGGGCGGGTTTTCGACGATCGAGGAACAGCACAAGCGGCTTCTGGAAAACGGCCCGCGACGCGTGAATCCCTTTCTCATTCCCATGATGATCGTCAACATCGCCGCCGGCGAGATCGCCATCCGGCACGGCTTTAAAGGCCCCAATACGTCGATGGTGTCGGCCTGCACCACCGGCAACCACTGCATCGGGTTTGGCCTTCGGACCATCCAGTGCGGCGACGCCGACGCGATGATCGTGGGCGCGAGCGAAGCCGGCATCACGCATATTTCTCTGGCGGGATTTTCCATCATGCGCGCGCTCTCGACCCGAAACGACGCTCCCCAGGAGGCCAGCCGGCCCTTCGACAAGGGCCGTGACGGGTTTGTTCTTTCGGAAGGCGCCGGCGCGCTGGTGTTGGAGGAGTTTGAAACCGCCCGGCGCCGCGGCGCGCCGATTCTGGCCGAAATCATCGGGTACGCCGCCAACAGCGACGCCCACCACATCACAGCGCCGTGCCCGGACGGCGACGGCGCCCGGAGCGTCATGCGCCTGGCGCTGGCGGACGCGGGACTCAAGCCTACGGACATCGACTACATCAACGCCCACGGCACGTCGACCCAGCTGAACGACAAGGCCGAGACCGCCGCCCTCAAGGACGTCTTCGGGGAGCACGCCCGGCAAGTCCGCATCAGCTCGACCAAATCCGTCCACGGCCACCTGCTCGGCGCGGGCGCGGCCGTCGAAGCCGTCGCGGCCGTCATGGCGATGCGCGAGGGCGTCGTGCCGCCGACGATCAACTACACGAACCCGGACCCGGACTGCGATCTAAACTACACGCCGAATGTCAAAGCCGCCCACCCCATCACCCACGCGATTTCGAATGCGTTTGGGTTTGGAGGGCATAATGCGACTGTGGTGTTCAAGAAATATTTCTGACGACCGGTTGCGTCCTGTCAGTAACCGGTAACCGGTAATCGGTAACTGGTAAACCTGATGACCGGTCACCGATTACCGGTTACCGGTTACCGGTTACCGGGCAACAGAAATTCCTTGCGGCGTGCGCCTCTTTTCGGTATAATTCCCTGATCGAGAGCGGACTTTGACAGCAGGGAGGCATTGGCTTTGAGTCAACCGAACACGCTGGGGCAGGAAGGCGGAGGCGCGTCCTCCCGGACCGCGCCGCAGGCCGGGCTTGCCGACCTCTTGAAGCAGAAAGTCGATCTGGACGCGAAGATTCAGGATGAGTATTTTCGCGAGAAGACGTTCATGGCGATCGACGTTCAGAAGTCTGCCGATCTCAAGAAGGGCAAAAACCAGGATGACGTGTTTTTGACCTTCGACGGCTATCACCAGCTCGTGCGGCGCGCCACCGAGGAAAACGCCGGCCAGGTCCACGAGACCGCCGGGGACGGCATCATGTGCGTCTTCGACGACGCCGGCGCCGCCTGCAAAGCCGCCATCAAAATCCAGACCGGGATGCCCGAGTTCAATCAGATCGTCAACCGCCTCAAAAAACCGATGGTCCTCCGGATCGGCCTCAATACCGGTCGCGTCCTCATCGACAAGAGCCGCAGTATCGGGGAACTTTTCGACGCCGTCATCGACACCGCCGGGCATCTTCAGAAGGAGGGCCGCGGCGGCGAGGTCCTCATCACGCAGGCCACGCTCGACACCCTCGGCGACAAGGGGCTTTTTGTCAAGGACAAGTTCTGGGAGGCCAAACAAATTCAGCTGTACCGCTACGCCGTCGACACGGGAATCCCGGGCGCGCCCGCCCCGGAATCGGACGCCGACGTCCCGGAGGAATTCCGGGGGATGGAAAAGTTCACGCCGGTACTGGACATCGTCAACGGAAAGTCTTTCCGGGAAATCGAGCTGGGCGGCGTCATCTGGATCAAGCGCCCCTCCGGCGTCTTCTCCGAGGGCCGGGTCACTCTGTCCCGCCTTGAGGACGATTTCGGCGTTCTCGTCGTGAATCTCCCCGACGGCACCATGGCCTACGGCCGGATTCGCTCGTCTCTTCGGCTCTGCACCAACTACGACCGCGCCTATCTCAACGCCATGAAAACCATCCAGACGCCCCAGATGCAGAAGTTTGACGGGGAGAACCCCGTGCAGGTCAAGATCGGCGGCGCTCCGATGTCGACCTGGGTCGCCGTTTTCGGCGCGGTCGGGGTTGTCATCCTGCTCTTTCTCGTGGTTGCCATCCTGTTGTTCAAATAGCCCGCCTAACACGAATGGCACGAATGGTTCGAATGTCACGAATATTCTCATGGGCAGGTAAATTTTTTATTCGTCTCATTCGTTTGATTCGTGTCATTCGTGTTCCATGAGGGGATCCGACCTTCGCAAGACTTTTCTGGCCTTTTTTGAAAAACGCGGCCACGCGGTTATGCCCAGCGCCTCTCTTCTCCCGCGCGACAAGACGCTCCTCTTCAACATCGCCGGCATGGTGCCGTTCAAGCCCTATTTCCTGGGCGAAGTCGCCCCGCCGCATCCCCGCGCCACGACCAGCCAGAAATGCATCCGGACGAACGACATCGAAAAAGTCGGCACGACCGCCCGGCACCTCACCTTTTTCGAAATGCTCGGGAATTTTTCCTTCGGCGATTATTTCAAGCGCGAGGCGATCGGCTGGGCCTGGGAATTCTTGACGGGCGCGCTGTCGCTTCCGAAAGACCGCCTCTACGCCTCCATCTACCGCGAGGACGAGGAGTCTTTCCGTCTGTGGAAGGAAATCGCGGGCCTGAAGGAGGACCGGATCATCCGTCTCGGCAAGGAGGGCAATTTCTGGGAAGTCGGCCCGACCGGCCCCTGTGGACCGTGCTCAGAATTGTTATACGATCAGGGTCCGGAGTTTTCCTGCGGCAAGCCCGACTGCGCGCCGGGGTGCGACTGCGACCGGTACCTCGAAGTCTGGAATCTCGTCTTCATGGAATACAACCAGGCCGACGGCAAACTCCATCCCCTGCCCAAAAAAAACATCGACACCGGCATGGGTCTGGAGCGGCTCGCGGCGATCCTCCAGAACAAAAAATCCAATTTCGACACCGACCTCCTGTACCCGCTGATCGAAGCCGCCGAAGCTCTCTCGACCGGAGGCGTGACCGGTCGGGCGCGGCGTGTTGCCCTGAACGTCATCGCCGATCACACGCGGGCGGTTTCATTTCTGCTCGCCGACGGCGCCCGGCCGTCCAACGAGGACCGCGGCTACGTCGTCCGGCGCCTCATCCGGCGCGCCGCCGCGGCGATGCACAAACTCGGCGTGTCGGGCCCCGCGCTCTACAAGCTGGCGCCGCGCGTCGTCGAGATGTTCGTCGATCCGTACGGGGAACTCCGAAAGGAGAGCAAACAGATCGAATCAGAACTGCGCGCGGAGGAGGAGCGCTTCGCGAAGACACTCGACGTCGGCCTGGAACGGCTCACGCGCGCCGTGGCGGATCTTCGAAAGGACGGCCGCAAGATCCTCCCGGGCGGGACAGCCTTCGAGTTGTTCGACACCTATGGCTTCCCGCTCGACCTCACCCAGGAGGTCCTGCTGGAGCAGGGCTGTTCGGTGGATCTTGCGGGATTCACCCGCGAGATGGACGCGCAAAAGACCCGCGCGCGCGCGGCCTGGGAGGCGGACCACGGCGGCGCCGAGGCGATTTTCGTCTCGATCCCGGAGGCGACCGTTTTCGACGGTTATGAAAAACTGTCGGTCGATGCGAGAGTGGTGAAGATCGTGAAGGCCGGCGCGTTTGTCGAATCGGCGGCGGAAGGCGAATCCGTCGAAATCGTGTTTGACCGCACGCCCTTCTACGCCGAGCGTGGCGGCCAGGTCGGCGACAGCGGCATTGCCCGGTCAAGCGAGGCCGAAGTCGTCGTCGAATCCTGCATGCCGGTCGGCGTCGTGTCGGTTCACCGCTCGAAAATATCGAAAGGCCGTATCCAAACGGGCCGGCCGATACGTCTGGAAGTCGACCCCGCGCGCCGCGCCGCCATCCTGAGGAATCATACCGGGACGCATCTTCTCCACGCAGTCCTGCGGGGCCTTCTCGGCGAGAGCGTCCATCAAGCCGGCTCGCTGGTGTCGCCGGACCTGTTGCGGTTCGATTTCACGGCCAAGTCCGGCCTCGGCGACCGCGCCGCCGAGGTGGAACTTCAGGTCAACGACCTCATCCTGAAAAATCTTCCGGTGCGGGTGGACGAAATGACGATGGAGAAGGCCCGTGGGACCGGCGCGATGATGCTCTTCGACGAAAAATACGGCGACCGCGTCCGTGTCGTCACCGTGGGATCCGGCGAGTCCGTGGAACTTTGCGGCGGCACGCACTGCGCGGCCACGGGCGAAATCGGCCTCTTCAAAATCGTCTCCGAGACCGCCATCGCCGCCGGTACCCGCCGGATCGTCGCCGTGACGGGCCGCGCCGCCGTCGAGCACGTGCAGGCGATGGCCGGGCGCATCCGCGACGCGGAATCAGCCCTTAAAGTGCCGATCGCCGACGTGCCGGCCTTCGTCGAAAAAATCCAGAAGGAGAAGAAGGACCTTGAAAAGAAGTTGAAGGAGGCCAAACGCGGCGGCGGCCCGTCGCCGGACGATTTTCTGGCGGGAAAGGAAACGCGTGGCGATCTGAACTTCATCGTCGCCGACGCCGGCGACCTCGACATGGAAACCCTCCGGGGCCTGGCCGAACGTCTCCGGGACAAAATCTCCGGCCCGGTTTTCCTGGCCGCCCGATCGGGCGGCGTCGCGCAACTCGTCATGGCCGTCCCCAAAAATTTCACCGACAAAATCCACGCCGGAAAAATCATCGCGGAAGCCGCGGCGGCGGTTGGCGGCAAAGGCGGCGGCCGCCCGGACTTCGCGCAAGCCGGCGGCAAAGACGCCGCAAACCTGGACCGAGCGCTCTCGACTGTCAGAAAACTGATCGCCGGTTAGGGGAAAGTATGGCCATTTGGGGCCGGGTATTGACATTATTGACATTCGGAATGTCAATAATGTCAATACCCGGCCCCAATCCCAATCCAATCCCAATCCACCCTTACTTTAAACCCGGATCACACGGCCTTCCCTCGCGGCTTCGATTTGTACGGGGATGCGGCGTTTGTGGGCGGTTTTGCGGATGGTGGCTTCCATTTCCTCGATCTGGCGATCTTCGTGCGTCGGGTCGTGGTGGAAGAGGACGAGTCGCCTGGCGCGGCTTCGGGTGGCGAGGTCCAACGCGTCATTGAGGGTGCTGTGTCCCCAGCCGGTTTTGTCCTCGATTTCCTGTTCGGTGTACTGGGCGTCGCAGATGAGCAGATCGGCGTTGGCGAAGAATGGATCGAGGCGCCGGTTCACGATTTCGGCCAGAAAATTATAGGCCTTGATGTTCGGCGCCGTCCGGCCCTTGACCAGCGGCGGCCGGTTGGGCCTGAGACATTCCGAATCCGTCGCGAAAACGACCGAGCGGCCGGCGTGTTCGATCCGGTACCCGTAGATGAGGACGGGATGATTGAGGACAAAGGCGCTGACGCGGCAGGGCAGGCCGGTTTGAAGGTCGCCCATCTGCGTTCGAAAAAAATGAATGTCCGCCCGCATGGAATCCAGACGGACCGGGAAGAACTCATAGCGCATCTGGGTCTGGAAGACTTCGCCGATCGTGCGGTTGTAATGTTCGGGTCCCCAGACGTTGATCGTGAATTTGGAAAGATACGCCGGCGTGAAAAACGGAAAGCCCTGAATATGGTCCCAGTGGGTATGGCTGATGAAGATCGTCAGGCGCGGGTCCAGGGACGGGTCTTTGAGGATTTCCTGTCCAAGGAACCGGATTCCGGTTCCGGCGTCGAGGATGAGGAGGCGGCCGCCGATCCGGATCGACACGCAGGACGTGTTGCCGCCGTAGCGGGTATGTCGTTCGGACGATGTTGGAATGGATCCGCGCGTGCCCCAGAACCGGATTTCCATGGACGGTTTCCCCGCCGCGGGGACCTTCGGAGGGGCAACCGCCGCGGGCGCCGCCGGCGCCTCCGATTTCTCTCCCAAAGAAAATTTCCGGAACCGGGCCTTCCGGAAGAGGGCGCGCATATCCTCGAAGTGATTTTCCAGGGTCAGCCGGAGTCCCGCGTCGAAATGCCGCCGGGCCAGCTGGGCGTCTCCGATGCGGAGGGCGAACCGGTAATAATAATGGTGGGTAAAGGCGGCGTCGTAGAGCCGTCCAAGTTTGCGGAAGATTTCCAGCGCCTCGTCGAAGGACTCTTTTGCCTGGGCCGCCCGGTCGAGGCGCCCGAGGGCGACGCCCCTGTACATCAAACTCATGCCGATCGCCTCCGCATGGCGCAGCAGTTTCGAAATCTGGTGGGACTGTTGGAAAAATCCGAGGGCTTCCTGGGGCTGTTTTCGGTGAATCGCGATCTGGCCCAGGGAATTCAGGATATAGTGGACCCCGTCGTAGCGGGTGGACCGGATGAGATGCACGGCGGCGGTCCAGAGCGCGTCCTCGGCCTTTTCGTGTTCGCCCATGCGGATATAGTTTCGGCCGAGACTCGAGTAGGCGACCGCCATCGAGTAATCGTCCTGGGTCCGTTGCGCGTATTCCAGTCCCATTTTGAACTGCGTCTCGGCCTCGGCGTATTTTGCGAGCGAGATGTAGAGGTTGCCGAGGTTGTTGCAGGCCGCGCGCAGAAGTTCGTGGTTCGGGTCCGCCAGCCGGATGTCTTCGATGCCTCTTCGATAAAGCTTCAGAGCCGGCCGGATGGCGTGCGCCCGACGCTGCAGGAGCGTCGCCAGATTGAGGCAGATGACGCCGCGGAAGAAAGTGTCGCGGATTTTGAAGAGAATTCGGCTTGGATAGTCGTAGACATTTTGCGCCGCGTCCCACCGGCGGGCCTGACGGAGCAGATGCCCGACGGTGTCGATGCACTGCAGGATCCGCTCGTTGTTTCGCCGGGCCTCCCGGTTTCCGGGGTTCGGGATCAGCTCTTTTTTCCAGGAGAGATCAAAGACCAGGATCAGGCAAAATAGTTTGTAGGACGTGAGAAGGTCCAGAAGAAGGCGTTCCGTCTCCGGAGAAAGGATGACGGGCGTCCGAAAGACAAGGATGAGGGGATTTCGGGAACATTTTTTCTGAAGACGCTCCACCCAGAGTCTCGCCGCGCCGGCCCGGCGTTCCGGGATGTCCAGGAACGGCCGCGCGCACCGGGCAAGGTCCGCCGGCGTCAGAGGCGGCCGCGTCGGATCCAGAACTTCGACCGCCCCGGCCGGAGACCGGCTCAGCCGGCCTCGGAGAACTTCCTCCACCAGCCGGTGTTTTTGACTCCAGTGCGATCCGACGACCGCAAACGTCCGGCTCTTGTCGCGCGCGATCCGTCTCATCAAGGCTTTCAGGTCGGATTTGTTGACGGTCATCGGTCCGTTCCCGCCGCCTGAATTTCGGCGTTCGCCCATTCCGGAAGCCCACGGATCGCCCGCCACTCGCCGGCCGTCACCGGCTGGACGGAAAGACGCGTCCCGCGCCGGAGAAGAACCATGTTCTTCAGTTCCGGAATTTGGCGGAGCCGGTCCAGCGGGATGAACCGGCAGGATCGGACGAACCGGACATCGACCATGTACCAGATGGGATTTTCCGGCGAGCCGTTCGGATCGTATTGCGCGTGTTCGGGATTCCATGCGGTCGGATCGGGATAGCCCTCACGGACGACCACCGCCTCCCCCGCGATGCCGGGCGGGACAACACTGCTGTGGTAGAACAGCACCCGGTCGCCGGGCTTCACGTCGTCTCTCAAAAAATTCCGCGCCTGATAGTTCCGGACCCCGTCCCATCCGGCCGTTTGATTCCTGGCCGCTTGGAGGTTCTCGATCGAGAAAACACCCGGTTCGGATTTCATCAGCCAGCAAGCTCTGCCTCGTCCCATTGCGGGTTCATCCTATCTTACCCCAAAAATCTTTTTGTAACTTTTTTTGGCCCTCCGGCGTCTTATCCCTGTAGGGGAAATACGATAAAATCCAGGTGACTATTCAGGTCGTCATTCCCGCGAAAGCGGGAATCCAGACTAATCGCAAATCAATCTGGATTCCCTCTTTCGCGGGAATGACGGAGGGGGCTGAATAGTAACAAATCCAGATGGAGGCGCTTCGAGATGCTGAAGCGATCGGGATGGATGTGGATGGGCAGGGCAATCGCGCTGGCTATGGCGGGGCTCTCATTGGGGACGGCGGCCGAAGGCTTTGTGGTGATCGAGGATCAGCCCCGTCCGGAACGGCGGGTTGCGGTTCCGGTCGCGCCGGACCGCGGTCGCTATTTGGATCTAAAACAGCAGGAGGTATGGATCGGCATCGAGAACGCCGTGGCGCGGGTGAAGTCGGAGGAAGTTTTTCATAATCCCACGGGGTCGCGGATCGAAGGCACGTATCTGTTTCCGGTGCCGGCGGAGTCCGGGATCAAGGATTTCACGATGGAGATCAACGGCCGGGAGGTCAAGGGGGAACTGCTCGACCGGGACGAAGCCCGGGGGATATACGAAAAAATTGTCCGGAGTCTGCGCGATCCCGCCCTGCTTGAGTATGCGGGGCATGGTCTTGTGCGCGCCAGCATTTTTCCCATCGAGCCGCACGCGGACGTGAAGGTGACCCTGTCGTACGTCGCGCCGGTCGACAAGACCGGCGGGATGGACCGGTTTGTTTTTCCGCTGTCGGCCTGCGATGCCGGGTCCAAACCGGTGGGAAAGGTTTCCCTGAAGACCGAACTCAAATCCAATGCGGCGGTTCGAACCGTCTATGTGCCGGAGTACGATGTGAAGGTGGACCGGCCGTCCGACCAGACCGCCAAGATAAGTCTCGACTTGGAGAACGCGCGGGTCACCCGCGATTTCTCAGTCTATTTCTCCGCTGACGAGGGCAAGGACATCCGGGCGGATCTCTTGGTCCACCGCGCCGACGCCGAGTATGGGATGCTGGCGCTCTCGATCCCGGAAAGCCGCCGGGTCGAGCCGAAAGACGTCGCGATCGTGCTGGACGTGTCGGGCAGCATGAGCGGGGACAAGCTCGCCAGCGCCAAGAATGCGATCCGGTTCATTCTCGAACATCTGAACCCTTCGGACCGGTTCACCCTCATCCCTTTTTCGGGCATGGCTCGGCCCGTGTGGGAGGGATTGAAGAAGGCGGATGCGTCGGCGGTGACGGAAGCCAAAAATTTTCTGGACGAGACCGAAGCCGAGGGCGGCACGAACCTGCACGAGGGCCTGCAGATCGCCAGGGAGGCGCTGTCCAATAAATCCAACCGGCCCGGGTTTGTGCTTCTCGTGACGGACGGCAAGCCCACAGTGGGGCCGAAGGATCAGCCGGCGTTTGAGTCTCTGACCGACGGCGGGCCGTTCGTGTTCACGGTCGGAATCGGCGTGGACGTGAATGCCGTCCTGCTGGACGTCCTGACGCGCCGGACCCGCGCGCAGGGGATTTTGCTGGAGGAGAAGGAGGACATCGAAGTCAAAATCTCGGATTTGTACCGGTCCTTCTCCGCGCCGCTTCTGCACGAGGTGACGCTGGAATGGAAGGGCGTCGAGATGGAGGACATTTATCCCCGAGTCCCGAAAGTTCTCTTTTCCGGCAGCCGCGCTCTTCTCTTCGGAAGACTCAAACGCGGAACCGGCCCGGTCTCTGTGGTCGTCCGGGGCTTGGAGGGCGATGAGGAAGTCCGGTCGTACATCCGGATTCCCGAAAAGGCCCTGGAAAACCGGAGGGACAACGATTTCATTCCGACTCTTTGGGCGAGAAAAAAGGTCGCGCATCTTATCGAGCAGATCCGGCACGAAGGCGAGGACTCCAAACTCGTCGAGGAAATCAAGACCCTCGGCACGCGCCACGGGATCGTCACGCCCTACACGTCGTTTCTGGTCAAGGAACCGGAGGGCCTCGCTTTCAGCGAGCGCGCGCGGGAACCGCGCCGGCCGGCTTCGGCCGTCGTTCGAAAGGAGCGCGCGGTGGCCGGGGATATGACCCTTCCGGCGCCGTCCGTGCCGCAGGCCAAGCCAACCAGAAAGGCGGAACTCGCGGGAGCCTACAGCCGGACCGACGGCGTCGCGGCCTTTGAGGCGAGCCGTGCGCTCAAGCAGGCCAAGGCGACTGAGTCATTGGATGAAATGGAGCGGAACGAGTCGGAAGAAATCCGCCGCGCCGGCGACAAGACCTTTATCCTGAAGGACGGCGTGTGGACCGACGCGGCGCTCATCGGCCGCCCAGGCGTGAAGCCGATCCAGACGATCGTTTTTGGCAGCGACGCGTATTACGACCTGATCTTTTCCGACGCAATCCTTGCAAAGTACCTGAGCGTGGGCGAAAACGTCCTCATGGAACACAACGGCCGGATCCTGCGGATCATGCCGGAGCCGGAGCGGAATCCGGCACCAGCAGCACCAGCAGGGGAGCCTTAAGGCTCCTCCGTGTATACCCAGGGGGATATCATCAGCGGAGCCTTAAGGCTCCGCTGAATTGGCCTTGACCGCGAGTTGGCCCCTGCTACCTTGGGATCCGATGGCGGATTTGCGGATGGAACGGATGGAAGGACTTGTGGGCATGGCGCGTGGGGGCGATGAGGGGGCGTTCGCGGAACTGGTCCGGGAGACGTCCCGGATTGTATTCGGTGCGGCCCGCCGGATTGTTGGGGACGCGTCGCTGGCGGAGGATATCGCGCAGGAAACGTATTTTCGCGCGTGGCGGAATCTGCCGAGGCTTGAACGTCCCGCCGCGTTTGGCGGCTGGATACGGACGATGGCTGTACGGCGGGCGCTGGATCACGTCCGATCAAACAGAAAACTAGCGTTTTTTCCGGACGGTCCTCCCGACCGCCCTTCCACGGACAACCCGGAGCGGCGTGCCGTCGACGTCGACCGGCGCCGGATGGTGATGGAAGAAGTTGCGCGGATGCCCGCCGAATTCGCGGAGACGGTCGTGATGGTGGACTTGGAAGGCCTGACTTACGAAGAGGCCGCGGCCACGATCGGGATCAGTCTTGAAAACCTTAAAGTCCGCCTGCACCGCGCGCGAAAACAACTGAGGGAACAATTCGCCGCCCGCGGCATCGTGAAAGTGGAGGACGCATGACCGACAGGATGACGAACCGAATGAATCCTCACGAAAGACCCGAACAGCTTTCAGAATATCTGGACGGGCGACTGACGGCTGAAGAGACCCGGGAAATACAGGCTCATCTGGAATCCTGCGCGGCCTGCCGGGCGGATCTCTCGTCCATCCGTGAGACGCGCGACATTCTGGCGTGCCTTCGGATGGAACCGGCGGTTCCGGCGAATCTCGACGAGAAGATCCTCGGGCGCATTCGGGTTGCGGCGCCATCCCGCCGTTTCAACCCACACCTCTGGGCGATGGCGGCAATGGTCTGTCTCACGGCGGTTGTCCTTTTCCGGTTGCGGGACGAATCCCATATCCCGCTGTCGCCATCGGAGACGGTTCCCACGGCTGATGTTTTGCCGGTCGAATCCCTGCCGCCCGCGGAGCGCCATCAACCTCTTCCCCCCTTGAGGGGGAAGCTGGAAGGGGGGGGCTCATCCGCCGCATCCATTCAGGGCACCCCCCTCCCGCCCTCCCCCTCACGGGGGGAGGATGAGACAGTACGGGAAACCCCGGCCCCGGAAATCGCCGAGGCAGTACCGGCGAGGAGTGAAGAGAAATCGGTGTGGGAGGCCACCGAACCGGCTGACGTTTCAGTCGAAGGGCAGGAGGACCGAGTGGAGGCCGCGGGTATCCTCCCGATGGAGAAAACAGTGCCTTCGGCACCGGCGAAACCCACGCCGAAAAAGATGGCGACCCGGAGGACTGCGATGAAGGCGAAGGGCGTCTACATGGATCGTCTCAGCCAGACTGAAAGCCCGGAGGTCGCCGCATCGGCGCCGCCGCCCGCGGGGCCGCAGACTCCGCAGGAAAAGAAGGAGGCGCCGGCGTCTGCCGGATACGCGCTGTTTGCGGGGACATCGTCCGATCTTGACACCCCCGCCGAGGCCGCCAAGGATCCGATGTTCGTGGCGTACACCAGGACAAACGGAACGCCCACGCCGGCTGCGGCTCCCGCGCCCAGCCTCCTGGCCACACCCGCGCGGGTTGTCCTTCGGGTGGCCGATCCCCCGGCGTTCCGCGCGGCGCTCGATACGGCCGTCCGCGAATTGGGCGCCCGGATGGAAATCACCGGCGCGGGTGAATGGACGGTCCACCATCCGGACCCTCAAGATATCCTGACCCGCCTTGCCCCAATCTTTCAGCGGATGACCGCCGAGACCGGCGTCCGCATCGAAATCCGGTTTCGAACGAATACCGGAATCCCAAGGAGGAATGAAGAATGAACCGTTCGGCGTTATTGACGATCTTGGCCGTTGCCCTGTTCGCGGCGTGGTGTGACCCCGCCGCCGCCCGTATGCGTACCCGAAAAATCGAAAGCCGGCAGATGGATGTCTCCCTCGATTCGCTCTCCGCCGTTTCGCAGGGTGTTTACCTGCAGATCCACACGCTGACGTCCAATGTTTCCTTCGTCAATCTCTCCCGTCCGCCGAGCCTGACGATATCGGTTCAGTGCCGGACGGATCCAGATCACACGCCTTACGAATATGTCCGCCACGCGAAAGTCCAGTCGGTGCGATACGACCGCGGATGGCAGCCGTCGCCGGAGGATTTCCTACCGCTCCACGAAAGTCGCCGCCACTCGAAGCTTGGCAGAAACAACAACAGTTTCACCGTCCAGATTGTCCTCCCCCTGCCGGATCGGAAGGCCACGGAGATCGAGCGTCTGGAGGGATCGATCACCGCGCTTTTCAGGGAACCGCCGCGGGACACCGCGTTTCTTGCGCTCACCGATCCGGAGGATCCGAAACGCGCCGCCGCGGCCGGCATGGTCCGGCTGACGCTTCAGGAGGTCGTACAGGAGTCCCGCGGCCGGACCATCGCCCGAATCGACGGCCGCTCACTGGAATCCTTCGACGAGAGCCTCCAGGATCTGTACGAGTGGGAACTTGTACTGCGGACCGGCAAATCCATACCGTCCCGGAGCCTGTCGACCGGCTATTCGGGAGACGTCCTGAAATTCAACCCGGAATTCGATTACGATGGAAAACCCGGGCATATCCTCGGCATCGCGGTTTCGTGGGTCGCCGGCCGCGCCGAAACGGAAATCCCGTTCGTCTTCGAGAACATCCCCCTGCCCTGACGATCCCCGGGCGGCTTTCGATTCAATGTCGGCCGTGGTAGCATTGACGCGTGAATCAAACCGAAGTGTGGATGTGTTACGGATGTTGCTGCGGCGTCACGGCGGTCGATCAGAAGTGGAAGCCGAAACGCGAGCCGGTCGACCGGATCCGGGGGGCCTTGCAGGCGCGGCTCAAAATGTCCGGGCGGGCGGAGATTCCCATTCGGAAAACGGGATGTCTCGGGCCGTGTTCCAAAGGCAACATGGTGGTGGTGCGCCGGGAGGGGATTGACGCGGTGGTTTTCGCCGGCGTCAACTCCACGGACCTCGGCGAGCGCGTCGCCGATTTCGCCGCCGACGTGGACCGCCGCGGCTGGGGCGCGGACGTGCCGGAGCCCCTGCAGGGCCAAGTCTACGGCGCCATCGCCGCGGACGAAGTCGGCCCGCCGCCGTCTCCGGAGCCGTATCGAGACCGGCACTGAGGTTTACGTGTTAACGTTAACAAGGTGCTGAAAACCCCCTTATTAGCCACAGAGATCACGGAGAATATAAATTCTATTTTTGTAAGTTTTTGATATACAGACTATATTTTTTTACTTCTCCGACCCGGTGTTCGCCCGGCATTCAATTTGCTGGTGTATCCTACGATGATTGTATTGAACAAGTCTCCATGCCTTGTTAACCTCGGTGCAAATGTATCGGATCGCGCGTTTCGAGGCGCATGGGCGGGTCCGCTCCCATGACAACTTGGTGGAAGAAGTCCGCAGTGACCGGTCTGCTTGATTTTCTAGGCGCCAGATCGGAAAGGGTCGTCTTCGCGCTTGGCGTCATTCTCTCCGTGGCGGTTGGGCTCGCCGATTATGTGACGGGCCAGCAGATCACTTTCTCGGTTTTCTATACCATTCCCATCGCGATGGTCAGCTGGTTTGTCGGATTCAGGTCCGGGGTGTTTCTTTCGTGCCTGTGCGTTCTGGAGTGGCTCATTGGCGACCTGGGGGAAGTCGTCTACGCGCATGCGTTCGTTCCCTACTGGAACGCCGCGATGCGGCTGATCATTTTTTTTCTGATCACTCTGATCCTTTCCAAACTCAAAACCACGCTCGATCTTGAGCGCCGTTCGCGCGAGGCGGCCCAGCAGGCGTCGCGGATCAAATCGGAGTTTCTGGCGAACATGAGCCACGAGATCCGCACGCCCATGAATTCCATCCTTGCGATGGCGGACTTCCTCGCGGAAGCTCCGCTGGACGCCGAACAGCGAAAATACGTCCACATCCTCAAAAAGGAGGGCGACCATCTCCTCCGGCTCATCAACGACATTCTGGATCTCTCGAAGGTCGAAGCGGGTTTGTTTGTGTTTGACCGGCGGACCTTCGACCTCGGCCGGGTCATCGAGCATGTGATGTCCGTCATGGGCGTCCGGGCACACGAGAAAAAGTTGGCCCTCACCTGTCGACTTCAGCCGAACGTCCCTCCGCATTTTCAGGGTGACGCGGAGTGCCTGCGCCGGGTGATCCTGAACCTGGTCGGCAACGCGGTCAAGTTCACGGACCGCGGCGAGGTGTGCCTGACCATTGAAAACGATCCGGACCGGCCCGCCCCCGGCAGGGTCCGGTTTGCCGTGTCCGACACCGGCATCGGCATTCCCCGCGAGAAACTGGACAGCATCTTCGAACGTTTCACGACGGTCGATTCCTCCATCAGCCGCAAATACGGCGGCACGGGTCTGGGTCTGGACATCTCCAGAAAACTTGTGGAAGGCATGGGCGGCCGGATCTGGGCGGAAAGCGCGCCCGGCAAAGGCAGTACGTTTTATTTTGTCCTGCCTCTTGAGATCACGACCGGTCCCATCGAAATTGTTGCGGCTTCCGGACCGGAAGACGCCGATGCGGCTTCCATGGCCGCCGCGCCGCCCCTCCGGATTCTGGCGGCGGAGGATTACAAAAATAATCAGGTGATTCTCCAGAGATTTCTGAGAGACACGCCGCACTCGCTGGACTTCGTTGAGGACGGCGCCGCCGCCGTGGAGGCGTTCAAATCCGGCCGGTATGACCTCGTCCTCATGGACGTTCAGATGCCCCGGATGGACGGTTACGCCGCGACCCGGGCCATCCGGGAATGGGAACTGGAAACGAAACGGGCCCGCACGCCCATTCTGGCGCTGACGGCGCATGCCCTCAAAGAGGAGGCGGAGCGGAGCCTGAAGGCCGGGTGCGACGCGCATTTGACCAAACCTCTGACGCGGGACACTCTGATTCGTTCCATCCATGAACACGCGCGGCATGTTTCGATGCCCGCGCCCGATGAGAAGCGCGCCGGGCCGGTTTCCAAACCGCCCCTTCGCATCGACCCGGACGTCCGGGATCTGATCCCGGATTTTCTGAGGGACCTGCGCGCGTCGTGCCAAAAGATGGATGAGTCCCTCGGCCGGGCGGATTACGACGCCCTCTACGCCGCCGGCCACAGCCTCCGGGGCTGCGGCGGCAGTTACGGCTTCCCGCTGATTTCGTCCATCGGCGAGTCGATCGAAACAGCCGCGCGGAACAAATCTCCCGACGACATTCGATCCCAGGTCTCGGAATTGTCGGCCCATCTCGACGAGATCGAGGCGGCTTGTGTCTAAAAAAATTCTCGTGGCGGAAGACACCGAGGCGATGTCGAGACTGATGGTGGGCCTTCTGGTCAAACAGGGCTACACCGTCGAAACAGCGGAGGACGGGGAGGCGTGTATCGAGAAGGTCGGAACATTCCGGCCGGATCTCATCATTCTCGACATCATGATGCCGAAACTGCACGGCTTGGACGCCCTGAAGCGCCTCAAGGCCGATCCGGAGACGCGATCGATCGGGGTGATGGTGTGCAGCGCGAAAAGTTACAAGCCGGACTTGGACCATGCCCACGATGCCGGGGCGGCCGCCGTCATCGTCAAGCCGTTCGAGCCTGGAGAGTTTATCCGCAAGATCCGGGATTTTTTCTCGGGTGTTCCGTCGTCCGATTCCGCCGGCACGGCGGCGCCATCCGCGGGCCCGGCCGGCGAGCCGTATCTGCCCGCGCTCGAAACCGGCGATCTTTTCTACCGCCTCTGGGGAACGCGCGGTTCTGTTCCGGTCTCCGGTCAGAAATACGCGCGCCACGGCGGCAACACCTCCTGCATGGAACTTTCCTCGGGGGACGACCTGCTCGTCTTTGACGCGGGCACCGGGATCCGTGAACTCGGCATGACGCTTGTTTCCCAGAAACCCCGGCGGATCCACATCTTCGTCACGCATACCCATTGGGACCATATCCAGGGATTTCCATTCTTCATCCCGGCCTACGTGCCCGGTTTTGAATTGATCATCTACGGCGCGTCCGGGTTCGGCAAGGATTTAAAATCGATCTTCCGGGGCCAGCTCGACCGGGATTATTTTCCGGTGCAGATCGAAGACATGCGCGCCGGGATCGAGTTCCGGCACCTGGACGACAAGCCCGTCCGGATCGGCCGGTGCTCGGTGACGGCGGAATTCACGCACCATCCGGGGGCGACGGTCGGATACAAGATTGAGGTCGACGGAAAAACGATCGTCTACGCGAGCGACAACGAGTTCCTCAAGGGTTTCTTGGGTCACCCGTCGTCGGCCGCCAAAGAGCCCGAACTTCTGTTTCCGTACCAGAAACTGATCCGGTTCGCCTCGGACGCCGACGTACTCATCGGCGAGTCCCAGTACCTGAACGACGAATACCGCTCGAAGATCGGCTGGGGCCATTCGTCGCTCTCCAATGGATGTCTCTTCGCCAAAGTCGCGCGGGTCAAACGGTGGATCGTCACCCATCACGACCCTCTGCATGACGACGATTTCCTCCAGCGCAAACTCAACCTCACCCGGCGTCTTCTGAAAGAACTGGACTGCCCGGCGACCGCCGCGCATGGCTTCGACGGGATGAAAGAATATCTCTGACGGTTTCATGAACCGATACAAAACCCTGCTGGTCGAGGACGACGATCCCATGCGCCGCCTTCTGGAGACGGTGCTGAAAGACGCGGGACATGCGGTGGACTCCTTTACGCGGGCCGAGGATGCCTGGGAGGGCTTCCAGAAGGAGCGTGATCCGCTGGTGGTTCTCGACTTGGTTTTGCCCGGGATGGGCGGCCTTGAGATGTGCCGCAACATCCGCGCGCATGACCACGGGCCGTACTGCACGGTCGTGGTGGTGACGTCCAAAAACAGCGCGGAAGATTTGCAGGCCGTGCTGGACGCCGGCGCGGACGACTATGTGGCCAAGCCCATCGAGATGAAATTGTTCAAGGTCCGGCTGGCGATCGCCGAGCGGCGGGTGCTCGACCGGACGGTATTGGCCGAAGCCAACGAGCGGATCACGCTGCTCGAGGAGCAGTCGAAGAGCCGGGTCGTGTTCGAGGGGCTGGACGGCCGGAGCGACGCAATGCAGGAGGTGTTCCGCCGGATCCGGCTGGCGTCCGAGAGCGCCGTGAGCGTCCTGATCCTGGGCGAATCCGGCACAGGCAAGGAGCTGGCCGCGCGGGCCATTCACGCGCAAAGCGCCCGGAAGACCCGCCCGTTTCTGGGCATCAACTGTTCGGCCATCCCCGAAACGCTTCTGGAAAGCGAACTCTTCGGCCACGTCAAGGGCGCCTTTACGGGCGCAATCCGGGACCGCGCCGGCGTTTTCCGCGCGGCGGACAGCGGGACCCTGTTTCTGGACGAAGTCGGCGACATGTCGCCGAACCTTCAAGTGAAGCTCCTTCGGACGCTTCAGGAAAAAGAGGTCCAGCGGGTCGGAGACGAGCGCCCGGTCAAGGTCGACGTGCGGCTGATCTGCGCGACGAACCGGGACCTCCCGGCCCTGCTGTCCAGCGGCGCGATCCGGGAGGATTTTTATTACCGGATCCGGGTGTTTGAAATTCTCATCCCGCCGCTCCGGTCCCGGCAGGAGGATGTCCCGCTCCTCGTCGGCCATTTCATCTCGGAGTTTTCGCGGACGTTTCAAAAACCGGTCAAGGGCATTGACCCGCAGGCCCTCCGGCGGATGATGGAGTATGCCTGGCCCGGCAACATCCGCGAACTGAGGAACGCGGTGGAGCGCGCCTTCGTCACCGTGACGGGCGACCGGATCAGGCTCGAAGATCTTCCCAGCGAAATCCGAACGCCCGTGTCTGTCCGGCATGAACCGGAGTCCGAGGACGTTCTTTCCGGGGATGACCGTCAGGAACGGGAGCGGATCATTTCCGCTCTTCAAGCAGCCGGCGGCAGCCGGACCGTCGCGGCGAAACAACTCGGCATCAGCCGGGTCACCTTGTGGAAAAAAATCCGCCGATTCGACATTCAGCTTAACAGTCAGACTTAATTCTTAACGTCCGCGCCTTAACATCCGCCGCCTTAATCCGCGCGGCCGGATCCGGCCCGTCCATAATTTCCTGATTTCGACCGAATTGATTTTTTTATCATCCGCCGGGGCTTCCGGCCCGATTCTTGCTCACTCCATGTACTCGGAGGTGAGCAATGGACAATGGAACATTGGTGGAACACCAGGCCGGCGAATCCCACGTCATGGTGGTGGATGACGATCCGGCCATTTTGAAACTGCTTTCGCATACTCTCTGGAAGGCGCGATACACGGTTACGACCGCAGAGGGGGGAGAGGAGGCGCTTGCCCAAGTCCGGCAGAGGTCGTTCGATCTGGTTCTTCTGGACCTGCGCCTTCCGGATGCGGACGGGATCGACATTCTGAAAAAAATTCGGGCGGATCACGCGGCGTCTGACATGCCGGTTATCGTCGTCACCGGTAACCGGAGCCGCCCGGCCATCCTGGACAGCCTGGCGGCCGGCGCGAACGATTACGTCATCAAACCCTTCGACGTCCCGGTCGTGCTGGCCCGCATCCAGGCCCAACTGGTATGCAAGAAAGCTTTCCAGGAGTTGCGGGAGGCCCAGACGCGCAGACTGGAAATTGACGGTCTGAAAAACGAGTTTCTCGCCATGATCGGTCACGAGCTCAATAATCCCATCTCATCCGCCCTCGGCGCGCTGGACCTCATCGAGGGGACGATCCGGCAAACCGGCGCGGCAGGCCCGGCCTACGCGGCGATCATCCGCCGAAACCTCGAGCGAATCCTGCGCCTTTCCTCCGATGTCTTTGATCTCTCCCGAATGGACTCCGGCCGCTTCGATATCCGTCCGGCATGGACCGATCTTCGGGAGGTGGTCCGGTCGGCCTGCCATGCCCAGTCAACCCTGGCCCAACATCACGGCATTCATCTGGAATGGGCGGCCACGGACGGATGGGATGCCGACCGGCCCTCTGACTCGAACGGGTCGGGGTTCTGGGCGATGGTCGATCGAGACCGCCTGGAACAGGCCGTCGTCAATCTCATTCACAACGCCGTCCGCTTCGCGGCCCGTCGCGTACAGATCATTCTCATCGGCGGCCGGGACGGATGCCAAATTCAAGTCTTGGATGACGGTCCGGGCATCGATCCCGCCGACCTCCCGCATATTTTCGATAAATTTTATCGGGGCCGGCAAAAACCGGGCGGCCCGATCAAGGGCGCGGGACTGGGCTTGTCGATCGTCCGCGGCATCATCGAAGCCCACGGCGGAACCGTGACGGCGGAGACTCTATTCGGAGATACGGATATCCCCCGGGGCGCCCGGTTTGTCGTGACCCTGCCGGTATTCAGCCCGGCGGGAATTTCTGAGAGGGAGATACCCTCATGACCGAGAAGAAGAAATCGACGTCATGAAAGCCCTGATCGCGGACGACGACCCGGCGTGCCGACGCCTTTTGAAAAGTCTGCTCGACCGGATGGGCATCGAATCAACGGTGACCCGGGACGGGGTCGAGGCTTGGCGGAGTTTCCAGACGGTCGATCCTCCGCAATGGGCGATCCTGGACTGGATGATGCCCCGCATGGACGGGGTGGAACTGTGCCGCAAAGTCCGCGCGTCCTCGCGCGGCCGCCGGACATACATCATTCTTCTCACGGCCAAAAACACCGTCCTCGACGTCGTGTCCGGCATCCAGTCCGGCGCGAACGATTACGTCCGAAAACCCTTCGACCGCGAGGAATTCCTGGCCCGTCTGCAGGCGGCGGCCCGGACGGTTTTGACGCAGACGGGCCTGGAATCGCGCGTCGATCAGTTGGAAAAAAGACTCCAGAAGGCGGCCGATCCGGGACTCTTTGGCGAGACGTCGGCCGGAACGTACCGGGCGTCCCTGACGGGCGAGATCCTGGACTGCACCGACTCCCTGGCCTCGCTGCTGGGGTATCCGGGCCGTCGGGAGCTTTTCGCCGCCAATTTGTTCCGGGACCTCATTGCCCAACCCGCGGATTGCAGTCGCTGGCAATACCTGATGGCACGGAAGGGCGCCGTGCAGGACTTGGCGATGACGTGGCGCAGGTTCGACGGCCACCCGGTGAACATTTCAGAGTCGGTGCGGTCCGCCACGGACGAAACCGGAAATGTCCTTTACTACGAAGGCGTGGTGACGCATCGCAGGACCCGCCCGGTCGCCTCATCGGCCCGCCCCGAATTGGTATCACGAATTGGTATCCGAATTGGTATCACACTTTGAATTATTGAATTATTAGGATTTCGGGGTTCAGCTTCCGTGGGTCTTGGAGACTATTCCAGGAGTGCGGCCAAACCATCTTGCGATCTCCGAAGCTCCATAGCCTTCCTCAAACATCAGGGCCATCACACGATGCCGTACACTGCTGACATCTCGCTTTCGGCTTGGCCCCTGTAGTTCTTGTATGGTAAGTCCGGTGGCCTTGACCAAGTCTGCCGCAATCTCTGCCATCTCCCTTCGCCCCCGCCGTTCTTTGTACTTTTGTGCGGGTCGTCCCACCTGTCTTCTCCGCTCGAGCATATCCCATTGATCCTGTGTTCCGACGAAGCCCCTTCCTTCCGGCCAGTCGTGTTCGCCTCGATCCACGGCATTCCGAAAAGCTGTCCTGGTTTTGCGCCCGTCGAATCCTGGCGGAAAACGCCAACTTTTCAACTTGATCCAATCGCACTTCTGGCCTTCAAACCAATACCACGAACTCCACTTATAGTCTGTCACGCGCTTCACGATTCGGGCTTCGAGGGCATTACGATGCAAATAGCCAACCAGTGCCCATAGGTAGGCGTCATCCAGAACAATTTTGACTCCGGGCCGACCTTGGGTGACGTGTCCAACTGTCCCACGTCGTGCGTTGAAGTCCTTGGCATATTGTGAATGTGCGAATTGAAGAATGTCTCCGAGGGGCGTCTTACCCATCCTCAACAAGAGGTGCACATGATTGGTCATCAGCGTAAAACTGCCGATGTTTCCGCCGCGTCTGTAGAGTTCTTGATCAAGTAAACTGAGATATCGAACGCGATCTCCCGGAGAAAAAAATAGGGGTTCTCGGCGCTGACCGCGCGTATATACATGATACCAGTAACCTGTGACGTATTCACGAACTATATAGCCCATGCAACGAGTAGACTACCCTAATAATTCAATAATTCAAAGTCTGATACCAATCTGATATGATACCAATCTGATACCAATCTCGAAGTCTGATACCAATCTCGCAATCTCGATAGCGGCTAGGCCCTCCGGCGTTTTTTGCCGGTCCTTGGCGGGCCTGAGAAAATCTCCCGGAGCTGTCGGCCGATATCCTTGTCCTTGAGGTAGGTGAAATGCGTGAGGTCGGCGCCACCGCCGTCGTCCAGGATATTTTCCCGGGTTTCCGATAGGATGGCCAGGGCGCCGGCGGCGATGTCTCGGACGTTCTGGAAATCGAATTCGATTTTCAAGGGTTGGAGGGAAGAGAGGGATTCGATGAGTCGGTCCAGGTCCGCGGCGGCGTCGGCCGTCAGGGTTTCGGCCAGGTGGAACCGCAGGATGTCGCGTTCGGAACTTAGACGGTACGACAGGTTGTTATAGATCGGGCGGTCCGACCGCGCTTCCTTTGAAATCAATTTTTGGATCTTGTCCGCCACCACCTTGAAATCCTCGATCGGCTTGACCACATAATCCTGCGCCCCGCGTTGAATGGCCTCCATGACGTCGTCCTTCGACTTCAACGCCGTCAGCATGAGGATCGGAATGTCTCGAAGCGATTCGAGCTTCCGGAAGAGCGCAACCGCCCGGAGCCCGTCCAGAACGGGCATCTGGATGTCCATCAGGACCGCCCGGGGCCGCCGCGTCAGCGCCAGGAGCACACACCCACGGCCATCCTGCGCGATGTCAACTTCAAATCCGTTCTTCGCCAGAGCGGATGTCATCAGTCTCTGCATGGACGGATCATCATCCGCTACCAACACCCGGTTCACGGAGCGCATTCTATATCAGATCCTTATTTCCTGGCAACTGATTCCCAATATAACTTAACGCTTAACGCGCACTGTTTACCTTTAACGTCTCACAGCCGGCCCCCTGACATCCCATGTTTCTTGTAACCGATAGATTGTCTGTAAGTTCTGGGATTTCGTCCGGTGGCGCCTTTTCGGGTTCGCGTTTTGCTCCAATGACATTCATCGGGCATCGATTTTCGATGCGGGATTTTAAAAAAGAAAGGCGGAACTGCCGTGAAAGACAAATGGTTTGGATTTTCGGGGTGGATGTTGATTGGACTGGCGATGTTGGCGGGTCAGGGCGCCGCGGTGGCTGCGGCCGCGGAGAAGAAGGCACCGGAGATGAAGGTGCCGGCTGAGGCGCGTGGATTTGTTGGGATCTTGACGGGGAAAGTGGTTTCCACGGATGTCCAGGAAGGCAGTTGGGTTCTGAAAGTTGATGACGCGAAGGCGCAGGCGGGGAGCAAGGCGAAGAAGCCGGCGAAACTCAAGGGCCAGAAGGTCCAGATTTTGCCCCGGATGGTTTTGATCGCCGGCAAGCTCGTGGTGGATGAGGAACAGGTGCGGCTCATCAAGGAACTGAAAGCCGGCGCCAAGATTGTCGTCGACGTCAAGAGCGACGGGCTGTACCGGCTGCGGATGCAGGAGCTGCCGAAATCGACCGCGTCGTCGGGCAAGTAATCGCCGGATCAGACGCCGCGGCGGTCGCCCCAGATGAGTTTGTGGAGTTGCGGGAGGAGCCGGACGTCCAATCCGTCCGCAAGGATCCAGTCGGCCAGCGGCAGGAGTTTCGTGCCGGATTCCGGCTGGAAAATGACGGGGCATGGAATTTCATGACGCCGCAAAACGTCCCGGGCATAATCATAATCGGCGCGTCCTGCGATGACGAATTTCAACTGGTCTCCGGGCGCGAGTGCTTTGAGGTTGTCCCAGTCCATTCGCGCCTCCATTTTTGATGAAGGGCACTTCACATCAAGACTGACGGACAGGTTCTGGTGCTTTGGCAGGCCGCGGATGGAAATCGACCCGCCGGTTTCGACGACGACATGAAACCCGGCGGCCAGCAGGCGTTCGCAAAGCGTGAAGCTTTGCTTTTGCAGAAGAGGCTCGCCGCCGGTGAGGCAGACCCGCTGCGCCGGGAATGACCGGATTTTCTCCATCAGCGCGTCCAGCCGGATATAATCCCCTTCCGTAAAACTGAATTCCGAGTCGCACCACGCGCACCGGAGGTTGCATACCGTCGTCCGCAGAAACACGGTCGGCGCGCCCATGAATGTGCCTTCTCCTTGGAGAGACAAGTAGCATTCGCAGAGGAGCAGGGTCTCGGGATCGTCGGAGAACGGCTTGGCTGTTGTGGGCAAGATTCCGGCGCAATTCGTGACTATTCAGGTCGTCATTCCCGCGAAAGCGGGAATCCAGCCCGGTTTACCGAGGGCAAAGCCCTGGATTCCCGCTTTCGCGGGAATGACGGGCAGAATGCAATAGCCCGGGGAACCTGAACAGTTACCGCAATTCTCAATCTTCAAATACTTTCCCATCACACCGTCTCCGCCGCCACCCGCAGGTTTTTCCTGATGTCTTTCATGGGGGTGAGCCCGGCCGCCGGCCTGGCCAGCAGGAATCCCTGGATGAGACTGCACTTCATGGACATGAGCGTCTCGAGTTCCTCCATGCTTTCGACGCCTTCGGCGATGCATCGCGCGCCGATCTGTTCGCCGTAGTAGAGCAGGGACCGGATGAGTTTCTGTTTGCGGTCGCTCTGGTGGATGTTCCGGATCAGGCTCATGTCGAGCTTGATGTAGTCGGGCTCAAGCTGGGTGAGCATCTCCAAGGAGGAATAGCCGCTCCCGAGGTCGTCGATCGCGATGCCCGCGCCGAGACCCTTGAAGAATTTCATCTTGGAATTCAGCCATGCGGTGTCTTTCACGTACTGCCGTTCGGTGATCTCAAAAACGATGCGGGAGAGATCCTGCTTGTAAAAAGGGTTCGCGCGGTCGTCCAGGTCTCCGTACTCCCGGAAATCGACGGGGTGCAGGTTCAGGAACAATTTCTGTCCGTGCCCGAGGCGCGGGAGGGCGCGAAGGGCCTGGCGGTTTCCGAAATGAGAAACGTCCCGGAAGAGGTTGAATTTTTCGGCATACGTCAGAAACTCCGACGTGTCCTTGATCACCGGATGGTTTATCCGAAGCAGGGCCTCATAGCTGTGGACGGTTTTCTTCCGCACGTCGACGATCGGCTGGTAGGCCATCCACATCAGCCCGTCCTGCAGGATGTCTTTCATGATTTTGGCGAGGAACCTGTCCGACGGAGGTTTCGGCCGTGTGGCCAGAATGATCCGCGCGATGAGACCCGTGAGCCTCCGAATTTTCCGGTTGAGGGCCGGCGTAAGTCCCGTTGCGCATCCGTCGTCGACCGCGACGGCCAGGATGCCGATTTTCCGGGAATGCGCCTCCAGCGGAAACACGCCGAACTCCCGCGCGTACTGTTTGTGCGGGAACTTGTGCCGCATCCGGTATTCCGGGTCGGGCGTCCGGTCCCGGATGACGATCGTGCGGTTGTCCAGAAACGCCCGGCACTCCACCGCCCGCGACCCGATGCCCTCCATCCGCAAAATCGGCACCCGGATCGCCCGGAAATCCTTGTTGGGATGCCCGGAACTGGCCGTCGCCTCGAGGAGCCGCTCCGTTTTGTTGTACAGCATGATCGTGGCGCGGCTGATCTTGAAAGCTTCCTTCACGCTGTCCACGATGAAATCCTGCGCCGTCTGGGGATCGATGGCGGTTTTCAACAAGTCCCGGAGTCTCGCCTGAACGTCCATGACACGCATGGAATCAAGCGGGCGGCGTCAGCGTCAAGTTGCCGCTCAAGAACCGGCAAGCTACGCTGGCCGGGATATGACGCTTCCGGTCTCCTGCGTGATCGTGACCTGGCAATCCGAACGGTTCATCGCCGACTGCCTCGATTCGCTCGAACGGCAGACCGTGCCTCCCATGCAGACCCTCCTGGTCGACAACGGATCGACCGACCGCACCCTAGAGATCGCGCGCGCCCGGCGCCCCGAAGTCGAAATCATCGAACTTGGGGCGAACACCGGATTCTGCCGGGCCAACAACATCGGCTACAAACAGAGTTACGGCGACCTCGTCCTCTTCGCCAATCCGGATACCCGGCTGGAACCGACCTATCTCCAGGAGGCCGGCGCGGCGTTCGGCGTCGACTCGATGGTCGGTATGGTCTCGGGAAAACTCCTCCGGTTCGACCGCCGGACCATCGATTCGGCCGGGCAGATTCTCACGGCTGCGCGTATGGTCCGGGACCGCGGGTTCGGGCAGGCCGATCGCGGTCAGTACGCCGCGCCCGCGGAGATCGACGCCGTCTGCGGGGCTATGGCGTTTTACCGGCGCAAAATGATCGAAGAGATTCTGCTGGAGAACGACGCGCTTTTCGACGAGGACCATTTCGCGTTCTGGGAGGACATGGACGTCGGCTGGCGCGCGCGGCGGCTTGGGTGGAAGGCCGTCTATGTCCCGTCCGCGGTTGCGTATCATTTCCGCGGCGGCAGTCAAATCTTCCGCGGGCCCATGACGCGTCTCACGCGGATGGCGGGCCGCCCGGCCGGCCTGAAATATCACATCGTCAAAAACCGCTGGCTGACGATGATCAAGAACGAGCGCCCGGCCGACTATCTCCTGAGACTGCCGCTCATCTGGGCGATGGACCTCGCGCTCCTTCTATATTTATTACTCAGTGCTCCCGGCGCCTTCGCCCGGCTGTTTTTGGAATGCGGCTGTTACGTCCGGGCCTGGCGCACCCGCTGTTTCCTGGGGTCAAAGTCGCGGCGAAAAAATATGAATGCGGGCAGGTAGAAGGCCATGGCGAAGGCCGAACTCACCGAGGTATTGGCGGCTTGACTCGGTTTGCAAAAATGGTATATATTCTATACAGATATGGAATTTGAGTTTGACGGGGCCAAGAGCCGGGCGAACAAGACCAAACACGGGATCGATTTCATCGGGGCGCAAGCGCTGTGGAGTGACCCGGATATCCTGGAGATTCCGGCAAGGACGACGGATGAAGAGAGATTCCTGTGTATCGGAAAAATTCAAGACGTACAATGGTCGGCGGTGATTACGTACAGGCGGGGGAAGATTCGGATCATTTCGGCAAGGAGATCGCGGAAGGAGGAGAAGGAATTGTATGAAAGCTAAGGAATTTGACAGGAACTTTGATTCGGGCAAAGATATCACAAAATTCCTTGATCTGACCCGCGCCCGCCGGACGAACCAGACGCCCAAACGCGTCAATGTGGATTTTCCTTCGTGGATGATCCACTCGCTCGACAAGGAGGCCGGCCGGATGGGCGTGACGCGCCAGTCGATCATCAAGGTCTGGATCTCCGAGCGGCTCAAAGTGCAATCCGCATGAATTGGATTTTTTTGACCTTGGGTCTCGCTCTTGGATTGTTGATCGGCTGGTTCATCGCCCTCTACCGCACCCGCGCCTCCGCGGACCGCGCGCTCATGGATCTCGACGGCCGCGCGCGAGCGTCGCAGGCGCAGGCGGATGAGCTTCGGAAACAGATCGAGTCCCTCCGCGCCGAAGCCGCCCAGCTTCAGGATGCGCTCCGCAAGGCCGACAGCGAGCGCGCGGCGGCGGCCCGTGTGGAGGACGCGGAGCGCGCCATTTTGGAGCAGAAGGGGATGCTGGACGAGGCCCGAACGAAACTTTCCGACGCGTTCAAGTCCCTCGCGGCCGACGCTCTATCCCGGAACAACCAGAATTTCATTGACCTCGCCAGGCAGGTTTTCGGATCTTTGCAGAAGGAGGCCAGCACGGACTTGGAACACCGGAAAGCCGCGATCGAGGATTTGGTCCGGCCCCTGAAAGAAACCCTCGATTTGTATCAACGCGAATCCCAGGTCATGGAGGAGAAGCGCCTCCGGGAATATTCCGCCGTCGGCGAACAGCTCCGGTCCCTGGCCGGCGCGCAGGCGACGCTCCAGGGCGAGACCGCCAAACTCGTGAATGCCCTGCGCGCGCCGCAGGTCCGCGGGCGGTGGGGCGAGATCACCCTGCGGCGGTGCGCGGAGCTGGCGGGCATGGCGAACCACTGCGATTTTTTCGAACAGCAGTCCGTCGAATCTGAAAACGGCCGGCTCCGCCCCGACATGATTGTGAAGCTTCCGGCGGGCCGCGAAGTCGTGGTCGATTCGAAGGTTCCCCTGGAGGCGTATCTTCTGGCGCTCGAGGCGCGGACGGACGATGAGCGCGAGAAGGCCCAGCAGTCGCACGTCGAGCAGATCAAGCGCCACGTATCGCAACTTTCGAACAAGGAATACTGGGACCAGTTCGAGTCGGCGCCGGAGTTCGTCGTCCTTTTTATTCCGAACGACTCATTCCTCGCCGCCGCCGCCGAACGCGACCCGGCGCTCGTCGAGCATGCCCTCGCCAAGCGCGTCGTCATCGCCACGCCCTCGACCTTCATCGCGCTTCTTCGGGCCGTCGCCTACGGATGGCGGCAGGAGCAGGTCGCCGAAAACGCCAAGGAAATCAGCCGTCTTGGCGAGGAACTCCACGACCGGATGGCGGTCCTGGCCGAGCATCTCCAGCACATCGGCGACAGTCTGGGCCGCAGTGTCGAAGCCTACAACAAAGCGGTGTCGTCTGTGGAGACGAGAGTCCTGCCGTCGGCGCGGCGCTTTAAGACATTGGGCGCAGGCAGTAAAAAGGATATTGTAGAGTTGGAGCCGGTTGAGATTACTCCCAGACACCTCGAACCGGGCTAGTGTGGTGTATCCAACGCTTCTTTACATTTGCAAAGCCCGTCACCCCCGCGAAAGCGGGGGTCCAGGCAGCCGTATCCGATTCAGCTACTGCCTGGATTCCCGCTTTCGCGGGAATGACAAATGTAAAGAGACTTCTGGGACACTACACCAGTTCGCTTGAAACTTCTTCTCGCCCGGCAACGCATCGGTGAGACTTTCGGCGGCGCGGAAGGCTACGTCGCGATGCTCGCGGGGGCGCTTCGCTTGGAAGGCGCGAGCGTTTCACTTCTGGCGCAGGAGGTGGACCCGGCGACGGCTGGTGCCGGGTTCGCGGTTCACCGCGCGCCGGCATGGCCGACCAACATTGGCGGCGTCGTCTCATTCGCCCGCGCCGTCCGGCGGCGCCTTTCCTCCGATCCGAGCCTGAGACTTATTGCCTTCGACCGCATTCCGGGTGCGCCGTACATCCGCGCCGGGGACGGCAGTCACCGGGCCTATCTGGCGTCCATGGGATCAACGCTTGCCGCGAAATTCTCGATCAAACACCGGGTCCTGCTTTCCCTCGAACATGGCGCCTTCACGCATCCGGGCCTCCGGATGGTCTTCGCGAACTCAAAAATGGTCGCCGATGAAATCAGGTCCGAGTACGGAGTCCGGGACGACCGCATTCAGGTTGTCTATACGGGATTACCGTCCGAAACCTCGCCGATGATCACCCGTGAAGACGCGCGCGCGCGCCTCGCGGTTCCGCCGGCCGACCGGGTCTGCCTCTTTGCCGGACATAATTTCGAACGCAAGGGTTTAAACACGCTCCTCCACGCGCTGGCCCTGGCCAGAGTCGGCGACACCGGGCGGGTCAGTGCCTCCGGCGCCCCAAGTGCCGGCGTCTCTGACGCCGGCCGTCCCATCACTCTGCTGGTCGCCGGCCGCGGGGACGTTTGCGGGTCCCAGTTGGTCGTTGACCGGCTGGGCTTGACCGCCGCCGTCCGATTTCTGGGGCCTGTGAAGATGCCGGACGTTTTCCCGGCGGCGGATTGTTTTGTTCTGCCCACGCGCTACGATCCATTGGCCCGGGTATGCCTCGAAGCCGCGCGCGCCGGTTTGCCGGTGATCACGACGAAGCGGAACGGGTTTTCGGAATGGATTGGCGACGGCGAGGGATTTGTTCTGAACCGCTCGGACGACATTGCCGGCCTCACGCGCCTTCTCAGGGCCGCCTTTGCCGCCGACCTGCCGGAAATGGGCCGCCGCCTCCGGGAAAAAACAGCTCATCTGACGATCGAGCGCAACGCCCAGGAAATCCTCTCGTGCCTCGGGCGCTGATCCTCAAGCCGAGTTCGCTCGGCGATATCGTCCATTCCCTGCCGGTCGCGGCGGCCCTGGCGTCGGACGGGTTCGAAGTGCACTTCTCGTCGCGCCGGGAGTATCGCCCGCTTCTTGAGATGTCGCCGTCCGTATTCACGGTACTGGACTTCCCATCTGCGTGGACGGACGTGCCGCACTTCGTCCGCGATCTGCGTGCGCGCGATTACGATGCCGTCATCGATCTTCAGGGACTCCTGCGGTCCGGGTTGGCGGCGGCGTTCGCCCGGACGGACACGCGCGTCGGCCTTCCCGATTCCCGGGAAGGCTCCATGTTTTTTTACAACGTCGTGGCTCGTTATCCTGAAGGAACGCGGCACGCTGTGGACAGGTACTGGTCCGTGCTGTCTTCCCTCAGTGTTGCGGCATCGGGAAAGGTCTTCCCCCTGAACATTCCGGCCGCGTCGGTTCGCGAGGCGCGGGCGCTGACCGGTGAAGGCGCGTATCTCGTTTTTTCGCCGACATCCCGGCAGGCCCGAAAACTTTGGCCGCCGGAGAGGTGGGTCGAATTGGCGGATCGCGCGCGCCGCGCCGCAAAACGGGTTGTCGTGGTCGGCCGGCTCGGAGAGTCCGATGGATGCCGCCCTGAATCGTGGCGTACCGCCCCGTGGGTCGACCTCATCAACCGCACGAGCCTTCCGGTCCTGTGCGCGGTTCTCGCCGCCTCCAAAGCCTGCATCACCGTCGACAGCGCCCCGATGCACCTGGCCGCCGCGCTGGGCGTCCCAGTCGTGGCGCTGTTCGGGCCCACGGATCCGGAAAAGGTCGGCCCGTACACGGAGCGGCGGCGGATCGTGAGGGCAGGCGCTATGGGAGAAATTTCAGCGGATGGTGTCTGGGAAGTTCTTGAAGAGGCAACCTCCCTGTGATACAAGAGGGGTTCTTGCCCTGAGGCCGCCTTTGGCCCGGGCCGGGAGTGGGAAACTGATCACGACTGAGGAGGACACATCAGGTATGCCGCATTTTAACCGGAGTTTTGTGTTTACGTCGGAGTCTGTCACGGAGGGCCATCCGGACAAGATGGCCGACAAGATTTCCGACGCGATTTTGGACGAGTGCTTGAGGAAGGACAAATTTTCGCGGGTGGCCTGCGAGTCGCTTCTGAAAACCGGCATGGTGGTTCTGGCCGGCGAGATCACGACGAAGGCCCAGTTGAACTACCAGAAAATCGTCCGCGACACCGTTGCTGATATCGGGTACAACCGCGCCAAGTTCGGATTCGACGCCGAGACCTGTTCCGTCCTCGTCGCCGTCCAACAGCAGTCGCCCGATATCGCGATGGGCGTCGACACCGGCGGCGCCGGAGACCAGGGGCTGATGTTCGGTTATGCGGTCAACGAGACGCCCCAGCTCATGCCGCTTCCGATCACCCTCGCCCACCGGCTCTGCGAACAGCTGACGAAAATCCGCAAACGCGGCGAAGTCGATTTTCTCCGGCCGGACGGAAAATCCCAGGTGACCGTCGAGTACGTGCGGGGCCGCCCCCGCCGCGTCCAGGCGGTTGTTATCTCGACCCAGCACAGCGCCGATTCGACCGTTCAGCGGATCCGCCCGATCCTGATCAAGAAGGTGATCCGCAAGGTCATTCCGGCGAATCTCATGGACAGCCGCACGAAAATCTATGTCAATCCCACGGGCCGGTTTGTCGTCGGCGGCCCCCAGGGCGATGCGGGCCTGACCGGCCGCAAGATCATCGTCGACACGTACGGGGGCCTTGGCCGGCATGGCGGCGGCGCGTTTTCCGGCAAGGACCCGACGAAGGTCGACCGCTCGGCCTGTTACGCCGCCCGGTACATCGCGAAAAACGTTGTGGCGTCCAAACTGGCGGAGGAATGCGAAGTCCAGGTCGCGTATGCCATCGGGGTCGCGGAACCGGTCAGCGTCATGGTCCAGACATTCGGCACGGGAGTTGTTTCGGACGACCGGATCGCGAAGGCAATCCGCAAGGTCTTCGACCTCACGCCGCGCGGGATCATGGACATGCTCAATCTCCGACGGCCCATCTACTACAAGACCGCCGCCTACGGGCATTTCGGCCGCGCCCTGCCGGAATTCACGTGGGAAAAGACGGACAAAGCCGCCGCCCTGGCGCGACTCTGTCGTTAATTCAGAAAGTCCGCGGGACGCGGGATTTTTTCGGCGCGGACGAGGCGCTCTTCGCCCGGGTCGAGTCCGCCGCCCTCGCCGCCTTTCGGCGCTACGGCATCCGGCAGGTCCGTACGCCCATTTTCGAGGAAACGTCTCTCTTCACGCGCTCCATCGGCGAGGAAACCGACATCGTCTCGAAGGAGATGTACACCTTCGCGGACCGCAAAGGCCGGAGCCTGAGTCTCCGACCGGAAGGCACGGCGCCGGTCGTGCGGTTTCTCATCGAGGAAAAAATCCAGATCACCGATACCCTCAAAGTTTTTTATCTCGGCCCCATGTTTCGCTATGACCGTCCCCAGGCCGGGCGATACCGGCAGTTCCATCAATTCGGGATAGAATATTTCGGCGCCGCGTCCGCCGCCGCCGACGCCGAGGTCATCGCCGTCGGCCGGTCGCTCCTCGCGAAGCTCGGCATCGAGTCCCGCACGCGGCTTCTCCTCAACAGCGTCGGCTGTCCCGCCTGCCGCCCCGCCTACATGGAGAAACTCCAATCCTTTCTGCGCGCGCGTTCGGCCGAACTCTGCGAGGACTGCCGCGGCCGGATCGACGCCAACCCCCTCCGGTGTCTGGACTGCAAGCGCGAGGCCTGCGCCAAAACCTACGAAGAATCGCCGAAAATATCCTCGACGCTCTGCGACGCCTGCCGGCGGCATGACGAAACCCTGAAGGAACTGCTCGCCGACGCCGGCATCGCGTTCGCGGCCGCGGACCGTCTCGTTCGGGGGCTCGACTATTACGTCCGGACCGTTTTCGAATTCGTCACGTCGGATCTCGGCGCCCAGGACGCCGTCATCGCCGGCGGCCGGTACGACGGTCTCGTCAAGTCCCTCGGCGGCCCGGACGTGCCCGCGACGGGATTCGCGGGGGGGATCGAACGCTTGATCGAACTTCTGAAACTGAATGCGCCCGCATCTGACGCGCAGGTCTCCGCCGGAGATGTCTACCTCGTCTCCGCCGACTCGCCGGAACTCCGGCGGAAAGCCTTCCGCCTCACTGAGCGTCTCCGGTCCGAGGGGTTCTCCTCGGTTTTGCCTCTCCTCGACGGTAAAAGTTTCAAGAGCCAGTTTCGCGCCGCGGACAAATCGGGCGCGCGCGCCGTCGTGATCTTGGGCGAGGCAGAATCTGAGAAGGGCTGTGTGTCGGTCAAGAATATGTCAAGCGGCGAGCAGGTCGAGATCGCCGAGCCGGACCTGCCCCGTCTGCTCGAAACCATGGGTGTGCCCCGGTCATGAAGCGGACCGGTTACGCCGGCACGTTCCGGAAAACGGATCTCGGCCGGACGATAACGGTTTCGGGCTGGGTCGAAAGCGTCCGTGACCACGGCGGACTGATATTCATCGACCTTCGCGACCGGACCGGTCTTCTCCAGCTGGTCTTCGATCCGGCGCGGGATCCCAAAATCCACGCGGAGGCCGCGGCCGTCCGCTCAGAGTGGGTGATCGAGGCGTCCGGCGAAGTCGTGGCCCGCTCGCCGGAAACGGTCAATCCCAATCTTCCCACCGGCGAGATCGAGGTGGCGGCCCGCACGCTCGAGGTCCTCAACCAATCGCGCGCCCTGCCGTTCCAGATCTCGCACGGGCATCTGAACGAGGAAGTCCGTCTCAAACACCGCTTCCTGGACCTCCGCCGCCCGCTCATGCAAAACAGTCTGGCGTTTCGCTCGAAAGCGACCGCCCTCATCCGGAATTTTCTTGTTGAAAATGATTTTCTTGAAATCGAAACGCCCTTTCTCACCAAGAGCACTCCCGAAGGCGCCCGGGATTTCCTCGTGCCGTCGCGCCTCCTGCCCGGAAATTTCTACGCCCTGCCCCAGTCTCCCCAGCTCTTCAAACAACTCCTCATGGTCGCCGGGTATGACCGCTATTTTCAAATCGCCCGGTGTTTCCGCGACGAGGACCTTCGGGCCGACCGCCAGCCGGAATTCACGCAGGTCGACGTCGAGATGTCCTTCGTCGAGAGAGAAGACGTGATGGACGTCGTGAGCCGCCTGCTCGTGCGGCTCTACCGCGAGTGCCAGGACGTTGAAGTGCCGACGCCCATTCCGACCCTGAGCCACGCCGAGGCGATTGCGCGATACGGCTCCGACAAGCCGGATCTGCGATACGATCTTCCGCTGACGGAGATTACCGATCTCGCCAAAGCGAGTCAGTTCGGCGTGTTTCTCCGGGCCATCGAGTCCGGCGGCATCGTCAAGGGCATCCGGATCCCGGGAGGCGGGAAATTCAGCCGGAAGGAACTGGACGAACTTGTGGCGGAAACCCAGAAAGCGGGAGCCGGCGGATTCGCCTATTTCAAAATTACCGAGGGAAAACTCGCGTCGAATATCGCCAAATATTTCGACGAGGGCCTTCTGGCGAAAATCCACGGACGGATGGCTGCGGAGGAGGGGGACGTGGTCGGTTTCGTCGCCGAACCGGCCGCCGCCGCCAATCAGGTCCTCGCGCATCTTCGGGGCGTCCTCGCCGAGAAACTCAAGTTGATTGGCGGCAAAAACGCGTTCGTGTGGGTGATCGATTTCCCGCTCTTCGAGTACGATGACGAGGCAAAACGCTGTGTCGCCGTCCACCATCCCTTCACGGCCGCCACCGCCGAGACCCGGGACCTGATCCGGACCGACCCGCTCAAGGTGAAGGCCCAAGCGTACGATATTGTCCTCAACGGAACCGAAATCGGCGGCGGCAGTATTCGGAACCACCGGGTCGACTGGCAGGAGGAAGTTTTCGACGCGCTGGGGCTCAAGCGCGAGGAAGTCGGGCAAAAATTCGGGTTTCTGCTCCAGGCGCTTTCCTTCGGCGCTCCGCCGCACGGCGGGGTGGCGCTTGGCCTCGACCGGATCCTGATGTTGATGCTGGGCGCCGAGTCGATCCGGGAGGTCATCGCGTTTCCCAAGAACCAGCGCGGCGCGGACCTGTGCTTTGACGCGCCGAGCCCCGTGGAAGACCTCCAGCTGCGCGAGCTGGGAATCCGTTTGCGCGAGACGAAGAAATCGGACGGATGAAGTCCGCCGTTTCCGTGACGCTTGCCGACGCCGGCGTCCCGGAGGACAGCCCGGAAATCGTCCCGATCCTTCAGCGGGCGACCGGCCCTCTCGGCCGGAATCTGACGCTCGTTGAGGAACTCTTCGGCGTCCGCCTCCGCTCGGTCCCCGGCGGCTTTCAAATCGACGCGGCCTCGACGGAACAGTCCGACCGCGCCCGCGACGTGTTGAAAAAAATGATGAGAGACGCCGCGCGCGGCCGCTCCTTTTCCCAGGACGACGTCCGCGCGCTGGCCGGAGGGGTCGGGCCGGAGGACAAGGTCGGCATCACGATCACCGGCAAGCTCATCCAGCCCAAGACCCGGAACCAGAAAGCCTACGTCGAAGCCATCCGTCGCCATGACCTCACGCTTGCGATCGGCCCGGCCGGCACCGGCAAAACCTACCTTGCGGTCGCGACGGCGCTGGAATTTTTGCGGGAGGGCAAAGTCAAGCGCATCATCCTCACGCGGCCCGTCGTCGAGGCCGGCGAGCGGCTCGGGTATCTGCCCGGCGGCTATCAGGAAAAAATAAATCCCTATCTGAGGCCCCTCTTTGACGCGATGTTCGACCAGCTCACGCCCGAAAAGTTCATGGCCCTTCTCGAAAAACAAATCATCGAAATGGCGCCCCTCGCCTACATGCGCGGCCGGACCTTCAACGACGCCTTTGTGATTCTCGACGAAGCGCAGAACACCACGCCCCCGCAGATGCTCATGTTCCTCACCCGGATGGGCGCCGACGCCCGGATCGTCGTCACCGGAGACGTCACGCAGACCGACCTGCCGCCTGGCGTGTCTTCCGGGCTGGTCGAGGCCGCGCGCCGCCTGAAAAAAGTCGACGGCATCGCGATCTGCGGGTTCGATCACGTCGACGTCATCCGGCACCGACTGGTCACCCGGATCCTGCGCGCGTTCGACGGCGTCGGATCGCCGCGGAACCAAAAGACGGAAAGGCCGGCCCGGCGTGGCTGACCTTTCGATGGCGCCCCGGAAATCCATCCGCCGGAAAATTTATTTCGGGACGGCCGGTTTTCTCTTCGTCCTGGTTTCCACCCTCCTCGTCACGCCTCTCTTCGACCTCACCCGCTACCAGCTCATGGTTGGTTCTCCCTCGCCCGGAAAGGTCGTCGCGCGGCATGCGTTTCAGGTGAGAAATTTCGAGGAGGAAGGCGCCGTCAAGACGGCGCGGGTCCTCTCGGTCCCTCCCCGGTTTATGCGGGACCGGGCTGTGGAGAAAAAGGCGCAGGAGGAGGCGTCGCGGATGTTGGAGGACTTGAAGGAATCCGCACGGATCACGTCGTCCGGCCTTCCGGCGCAAGTTCCGGCGTGGGCCGACGAGAACGTGGAAAAGGAGTCCCTGCATCTGACCGATCCGGACTGGGCCGAGCTTCGCAAGGCGATCCGCTCCCTCATCCATGAATTTTTGAGCGAGAAGGGACTTCTTCAGGAAGCCGCCACCGCCCTGCAGATGGACATCCACCGCCATCCCCAGCATGAAATCCGCTACATCAACGAGGCCGGACCCGCCTCGCTGAAGCGGGTCCGCGGCGCGCCGGAGCTTCTGGACTTGAAGAGCCTGAGCGGTTATCTGAACACGTCGATCGACGCCATTTACCCGAACGTCCGGGGCACGCCGATTCTGACGGCGGTGGTCTTGAAGGTCGCCAGACCCAATCAATTTTTCGACGTCGAGCATTTTCGGATTGAAAGCCAGAAGGCGCTTGCGGACATCGGCCCGATCTGGCGCGAATATCAGACGGGCGACCTGATTCTGCGGGAGGGTCAGACCGTGACCGAATCGCATCTGGTCGCCATCCGCGAAATGCAGCAGGCCGACCGGACGCGCCTCACGGCGACGGGCCTTTCGGCCTTCGCTATTTTGAGCCTCCTCACGCTTCTTTTACTGCAGTACCTGCGGATCTACCAGCCGGACCGGCTGAAGGACACCGGCTGGATGTGGTTCATCGTCACGCTCTTTGTCCTGATGCTGGGCATCGCCCGGGTCCTCTGGACGCTGACCGACAGCCGCGCCGCGTTCGCCTTCGCCATACCGGCCCCGGCCTACGCGATGCTGGTGACGATTTTTTACCGCCCGAGAGTCGCGATGCTATCCTCTCCATTCCTGGCGGTCGCCATCGCGCTCCTGTACGGAAGTCATTTTCAGCTCATGCTGGTCCTCACCATCACCTGCGTCGCTTCCGTCTTTGTCGTCCGCCACACCCGGACCATGGGAGACATCGTCAAGACCGGCCTTTTTCTCGGGCTGATTTCGCCCATCGCGGTTCTCGCGTCGCATTTTGTCATGATCGATTCGAACGTCACGCGCGAAGTCCTCTACTCCGCCGCCGCCGGGGGCATCTCCGGCCTCATCCTCGTTCCCTTTCTGACTTTTGGCCTCGTCCACTTCATCCCGATCCTCTTCGGCCTCCCTTCGGATTTCAAGATCCTCGAACTGTCGGATTTGAATCACCCGCTTCTCCGGCAGATGCTTCTCGAGGCGCCCGGAAGCTACCAGCACAGCCAGACCGTTTCGATCCTGGCCGAGGCGGCCTGTGAATCCATCGGCGCGAATTCTCTTCTGGCGCGTGTCGGAAGCTACTACCATGACATCGGCAAGATGAAAAAGGCCGAATACTTCACCGAAAACCAGAAATACATCATCGACGAGAAGGGGGAGATCATCGGGAAGGAGACGAAGGAGATCAAGCCGACCCTCTACGCGTCGGTCCTCAAGTCTCACGTCAAACTCGGGGTGGAGCTGGCGAAGGAGGCGCGCCTGCCGCGGATCATCATCGATTTCATCGAACAGCACCACGGCAAATCTCTGATGAAATCGATCTACGATCTGGCCCTCTCCCATGCGGGCGAGGACGAGACGATCGAGCGGGAAAGTTTCATGTATCCCGGGCCGAAACCCCGCTACAAGGAAACCGCCGTCGTCATGCTCGCCGACACCGTCGAGGCCGCCGTCCGGTCCCTGAACAACCCGACCCCGCACCGGATCGAGGAGGAAGTCCGACGGCTGATCCAGATCAAGGTCTCGGACGGAGAGCTGGACGAATCGCCCATCACCCTCAAGGACCTGAGAAAAGTGGAGGAAGCCTTCACGGGCGTTCTGACCAGCATGTACCACACGCGCGTCGCCTATCCGACGGACGATGAACTGAAGAAGAAGGAAAAGGGCCGCAAGGAAGAGAACGGATCGTGACGATGCCGGCCATCCTGCGGTCCGCCGAGCGGGGCTTTTCGCGCCGGCGGCTTTGCCGGACCGTCGAGCGCGCGCTGGCAAGGCTGGATTTGAAACACGCGGAACTTTCAGTGCTGGTCGTGGACGAGCCGGCCATGGTCTCGGCCAATCGCCGGTTTTTCGGGCGGGCCGAACCGACCGACGTGATTGCGGTCCCGCAGTCGACGCCGCGGGAACTGGCCCTCCGGCGGAAATCCGGAGCCGATACGGAACTTCTCCTCGGAGACGTCATCGTCTGCTGGGACATCGCCCGCCGGCAGGCCCGGCATCTGGGCCACAGCCCCGCGAAGGAACTGGCGATCCTCGTCCTCCACGGCCTCCTCCACACCCTCGGCATGGAGGATCACACGCCGGCCGGCCGCCGCGCCATGTCGCGCAAAGTGACTTCCATTCTGCGAAGCCCTCAAAAGCGCAAGCGTACTCCCGGCGGAGCAGAAGGCGAAGCAGAATGACCGAACGTTTCTGGATCGAATTCTGGATCGAGCTCTTCATCCTCGCCGCGCTGGTCGCGCTCTCCGCGTTTTTCTCCGCCGCCGAAACGGCCGTGACGTCGCTCGGGAAGCTGAAATTGAAGGAAATCATCGAGCGGGAGAAGACAGACCGGAAAAAATATTACACGGAATGGTTCGAACACCCGGAACGATACCTGGTGACTCTGCTCATCGGAAACAACGTCGTCAACATCTCCGCGTCGTCCCTCGCCACCATTCTCACCATCGATCTTCTCAACCATTTCGGCTGGGCGCAGTCGGCCGGCCGCATCGTCGGCCTGTCGACCGGCGTCATGACCTTTGTCCTGCTGGTCTTCGCCGAGATCACGCCCAAGACCTTCGCCAAACAGCATTACGAGGGGATCGCGCAGATGGTCATCGGGGTGATCTACCGCATGTCGCGTATTCTGCGGATCATCGTGCGGGGATTCACGTTCGTTTCCAACCTCCTCATCCGCGCCATCGGCGGCAAGCGCATCCAGGAAACGCCGTTCATCACCGAAGCCGAGCTGAAAAATCTCATGAAGGTTTCCTCCCGGGAGGGCCTCATCGAAAAACACGAATTGGAAATGCTTCACAGCATCTTCGCGTTCGACGACACCCTCGTGCGGCAGATCATGATCCCGCGGGTTGACGTCGTTTCGGTCGAAGTTACCAGCAGTCTGCCCCAGGTCCTCGCCGCCATCTCCGAGTCCGGGTTCACGCGCCTGCCGGTTTACGAGGAAAGCCTCGACAACGTCCTCGGCATTCTCTACGCCAAGGATCTCCTCGATCTCTGGCGGTCGGGCGCCGTGAGCGTCGATCTCCGCAAACACCTCCGCAAACCCCTCTTCGTGCCCGCCGCCAAAAAGGTCAACCTCCTCCTGCAGGATTTCAAGCGCCAGCGGACGCACATGGCCATCGTCGTCGACGAGTACGGGGGCGTGTCGGGGATCATCACCATCGAGGACATCATCGAGGAGATTGTCGGGGAGATCCGGGACGAGACGGATGAGGGAGAAATGGACAAGATCGCGCACCTGTCGGACGGGTCCTACGTGATCGACGCCGCCCTGCCCCTGCAGGAGTTCAATGAAAAATTTTCCGTCACGCTCAAAAGCCGGATGGCCAACAGCCTCGGCGGGTACCTCGTCGAGCGCGCGGGCGCCATCCCGCCGAAGGGCAGCGTCATCACGCTGAACGACCTCAAGTTCACCGTCGTGGTATCGGACGAAAAGAAAATATCCAAAATCAAAATGGAGTTCACCCGGCCGGGAGCCTGACGCGGATGCCCACCTTTAAAATGGAGGGGACCGTCCTGGCCAAGCGCCCCTTCGGGGAAAGCGACGCCATGGTCGACGTCCTGACGATCAGCCGCGGCCTCGAGACCTTCGTCGCCCGCGGCGCGTTCCGGAGCCGCCGCCGGCTGGTCGGCGGGCTGGAGCCTTTCACCCGCGCCGAGTTTTCCGTCTATCAGAGCCGCCCCGGAAAACTCCCGCTCATCCAGGACCTGAAAGTCCTCGTGTCCCGCTTCGCCCTCTATCGAAACCTCGACGACTTCACGCGCCTCACCGACGCCGCCGCGTTCCTCATGCAAGTCCTCCCCCGCGGCGTCCCCGAATACGAAGTCTTCGATCTCTTCGAGGCCCTCCTGGCCGCCGCCTGCGAGGGCGGCCGCGCCGACTGCCTGACACTCTCCTTCCATCTCCGCGCCTTCTCCGCTCTCGGCTGGAAACTCGACGTCGGCGCCTGCGCGGTCTGCAGAAAAATGCCGGCAATCGACGGCCCGCACGAATTGGACCTCTCCTCGGGACGCATCCGGTGCCCGGCCTGCCGATCCGACGATCCGCACCCCCCGGCCGGACTGAGAGATCGGATCACCCTCTCCCTCGATCAGGCCCGCGCCCTTTCCGCCCTTGTTTTGCCGCCGCGCCTCAAAGCCGGCCTGGAAATCGACGCCCGCCACGAGAGGTTCATCCGCACGATTTTTCATCGGTACATGGCTGTCCACACCGGCGTCGATTTCGCCGGCGCTCCCAACTTGACAAGCCGCGGTGGATGAAGTGACGCTATGATTATGCAACCGCCGCCAACAGGCAGTCCGTCGACTTTGGAACCGGCGCCGCCCGGGCACTGGGTGTCGCTTTACCGGAGTGTCGCTCAAATCGATTTTTATGCCGGGGTGCCGGGGATTCCCATCGGGAGATGTTTTGCCTATTTCCTTCTGATCGTGGCCATCGTATGGGTCGCGCATTCGTACCAGACGTTCCGGCAGATCGAGCAGGGGCTCCAGGTTATATTGCCGGCGCTCAAGGAGCGGATGCCGGTGGTCCGGATCGAGAACGGGCGCGCGTCGACGGAACAGCCCGGGCCCCACGTCATTCTGGAGGGGGATTGGAGCGGGATGAAGTGCGTGCTGGCTGTGGACGTCGAGGGAAAACTTTCCGACCGAAATTATGATTTCGCCCTGATTCTCTCCCGGGATGGGATCATCGCCAAGAATGCCGTTGTCGGCGGCGAAACGACAAAATTTCCGGAGCAGGCTGAGCCCTTGACGGTCGGGCCGAAAGAGGCGGAATACTGGGCTCACCAGTTTGCGGATTTTATCGCCGTCCTGTGGATTTTGATTCTGTCTGTGTTCCATCTGCTTACCAAGCTCGTCACAGTCGGCGCGCTTTCCGTCGGCGCCGTGATCGCGAATGAAGTGGGCAAGCGCGCGTATGCCTACCCGGCCCTTTTTCGGATTTCGATCTACGCCCTCACGGGGCTGGCCGCTCTTGAAACTCTGGGATACCTCATGAACCGGAATCTCTGGTTTTGGGGGCTGGTGGCCTCTTTCGTCATCGCGGTCCTGGGCACGCTTGCCCGGACGGCGGGCCGGCGCGTCGGCCCGGCGGCGGCATGAACAGCCGGCGTTTTTTCGGAGCGGCGATGAGCCTGCTGGTCGCGTCTTCCGTCGTGATCGGCGTCATTCTGGTGTTTCAGAAGAAGGACGCGGCGGCGCCGGTCGATCCCTTTCCGGCCGAACTTCCGATGGTGCCGTGGGATTTCGCCGGCGGATTTCAGGACGGCGTTGGACTTTTTTCAATCTACGGACCTCTGCAGATCGAGAGCGAAGGCGGGCCGTTCGGCGTGCGCGCGGCGGGCGCGGACATGATGGTCCGGCGTCTCCAGAGATTCGTGAAAAACAAACGCGTCAAAGCCCTGGTCGTGAGGATCAACAGTCCCGGCGGGTCCGTCGGCGCTTCGCAGGAATTGTACGAAGCCCTGCGGGAAATCCGGCGCTCGGGTGTCCCGGTCGTCGCCTCCTTCGGAGACCTGGCCGCGTCCGGCGGCTACTACATTTCCTGCGCGGCTGATTCGATCGTCGCCAATCCGGGCACTGTCACGGGCAGTATCGGCGTCATCGTCGGGTCGATCGATCTTTCGCGGCTTCTCAAGCGCTGGGACATTGGCTTTAACATCATCAAAAGCAAAGAGCACAAGGACATTCTCGCGTATTGGCGGGAAATGACGCCGAGGGAACGCGAGATGCTTCAGAAAACCGTCGACCGGATTTACCGGCAGTTCGTCGGGGCCGTGTCGGCGGGAAGGGGCCTGAGCGTCCGTCAAGTGGAAAGCCTGGCGGACGGGTCAATCCTGAGCGGCGAGGAAGCGCTGGCGGCCGGGCTGGTGGACCGCGTCGGCACACTGCAGGACGCGATCGCCCTGGCCGGACAGATGGCGGGGTTGAAAGATCCGCCGCACGTTATTCAGGAAAGGCCCACCCCGGTTGATCTCTTCTCGATGCTGGTGGCCGGAACATTTCACCGGCAGGGCGGAATGTTGGAGGGTCCCATGGCCGGGCCGCTTCCCGTGTCCTATCTCTACGATCCGTCCGGCGGCGCTCTGTCGTCCGCGCAATTCGCGCGCCTCCTGGCCGCTCTGGCTTCGCGGGAACTTCCGTGACGCCCGCGCGGCTGGACTATTTTTCTCTTTTCTTTGAGCCTGACCGGTGGGTATCCGAGGAGCATGTGCGGGACACGCCGACGGGAGCGCTTCTCGTCTGGACATTGGGAGCCGTTTTCAGCCAGGCGGTCGGAGAGATGGTCATGGCCGAAACGGCGAGCGACATGCCGGCCTTCTGGCTCTTCGGAAGCACGGCTCTGCTGTTCATGAAGTATGTCTTGTACATGGTTGGTTTCGCCGCCTTCGCCACGCTCGTCATTGCCTGGGCCGGCCCCGGTCGAATCGAAGGCCGGATGATTTTCCGGCTGGGTCTTCTGGGATTTCTGCCCGCCATTCTGACCGCGCCGATCGCCCTGGTCGCGCGCTACTGCAACGCCTTCTGGGGCGTCTGGGTGCCCGGCCTTCTGGTCCTGATGATCTGGATGTACGCGCTCCTCTACAAGGGCCTTCGGTCCACCGCGGGTCTTTCGGCCGCCTGGTCGATTCTCGTTCTCGTCCTGATGGACGGATTCGTCTGGGCCAGTCTCGGCGTTTCCTTTTTCTGGTCCGTCTTCCAGATCCTCCTGCGCGTCTGACTATCCACGCGAAGTCCGCGTTCCGGTCCGTCCTTCATCTGGACGAACCCTTTGATCTGCGTTCAACCCTCGCCAGCGGCGCCGCCTTCGGATGGGGCCGGTACGACCGCCGGGGCCGGCTTCTGTCCTACGGCGAACCGGACGCCGACGGATGGTTCACGGCGCCGACGTATGGAACCGTGGTCCGGCTCAGACAGCCGGCCGCCCGCGAGATCGAACTGGAATGCGGAGCGAGGCAGATCGGTCCGTGCAAGACACCCGATGAATTCGTGAGATGGTATTTCCGCATGGAGGAAAAATTCTCGGACATTGCGCCCGTGCTGGAGAAAGACCCGCATGTGGCGGCGGCGTACCGCGCACTGCCGGGTCTCCGGCTGATTCGGGTCGAGCCGATGGAGTGTCTGCTGACGTTCTTGTGTTCGCCGCAAAACAGGATCCTCAAAATCGCGCGGATCTTGAACGAGGTCGGCCGAGCTTATGGCCGCCGCGTCGAATCGCCCTGGGGAACATTCTATCTGCCCCCGGGTCCGGAAATTCTCGCGCGCGCCCGGTCCGTACGCCTCGCGAAATGCGGTCTGCGGTACGGCCGCCCGCAGGCGAAAAACATCATCCGGACATTCCGCGAAGTCGCCCGGGACCCGGGTTTCTGGCGGACAGGGATGTCCAGTCCCCGAAGCTCCAGACTCAGGAAATCCCAGGACGGGATTTTCTTCAATCTGCGAAGGGGGAGGGCATCGCACACCTATGAGGAAACCCACCGGCGTCTTCGTGAAACCTGCATGGGCGCCGGCCCGAAAGTGGCCGACTGCGTGTGCCTCTTCGGGCTGGGGCTGACCGAAGCCGTCCCCGTGGACGTGCATGTGTTCAACGCGACACTCCGGCTGTATCGCCGGAACCTTCGGGGTCTTCGCGCGAAGGACGCCGATTTTCTGAGCCTCCGGGAATACGAACGGATCGGCCGCTTCTACCGGCGCCGCTTCGGCCGCTGGGCCGGCTACGCCCAGCAGTTCCTCTTCACGGCCGAGCGCCTGAGGCGGAAGCTCTTCGCGCGGGACTAGCCCGAATACGACGCGACGCTTGTCTCAGTCTCCCATACCCGCACCTGGCTGACCGGGAATCCCACGCTCTTGGCTTTTTCAAAAAAAAGTTTTGCGATCGCTTCGGTCGTCGGATTCTCGTCCATCACGAACACGGGCTCGCCGAGTTTCCGGAACGCGTCAAGCGCCGGGTCATCCTTTCTCAGAAGCATCTTGTGGTCGATCTCGAGGTCGATCCAGTCCTTGAGGACCGTCTTGATCTCCGTAAAATCCTTGACCATCCCCAGATCGTCCAGCCGCGCGGCCTTCATCTCAAACGCCGCCCGCCCATTGTGACCGTGCGGATGCCGGCAGGCCCCGTCATAATTCATCAGGCGGTGCCCGTAGCAGAAGTGGATTTCCTTGGTTACCGTGAACATCACATCACCTCCATGGGATTTTTTGTCTCCTTGATGAGTTCCTCCGCGGCCCGGAACACCTCCTCCGGCCGGATGTCCTCCAGACATAGCGAACGCTTCGTGCCCGCGCAGCCGTCCTGCCCGCAGGGACAGCACGACCACGACAGGCGCTGGATCGTCCGGTGAGGAACTTGCCAAGGATACCATTCCTTCTGGCCCGAAGGCCCGAACAAGGCGACGACCGGCGTGCCGACGGCGGCCGCGATGTGGACCGGAGCGCTGTCGACGCCGACGAAAAGTTTCGCGCGCTGGAGAAGAGCCGCGAAGGCTGGAAGATCCAGTCTGCCGGGAATCATGACCGGTTTGTGCCGGCACAGCTCAAGGATTCTCGAAAGTTTTTTGCGTTCCGGATCGGACGGCCCGCACGTGACAACGGGACGGAGGCCCAGACGCCTCGACATGTCCAAAAATTCCGCGTTACCCGCGTCCGTCCACATCTTGAAGGCCCACCGGGATGCCGGGTGAAGAACAAAAATATCCTCGCCCGCGCCAATCCCGCAGTCCCGAAGAACCTCTTCCGCACGGCGCATCGCCGTGTCCGGAATATCGAGCCTGAGTCTCAAGTCCTCCGCGTCATGAGGCCTCGCGCCCGCCAGCCCGACGAGGTCTATGTTCGCCTGGGCTGTATGGGCCTTGCCCATCGGACAGGCCCGGGTGTAAAAGGGCCAGGCTGGTACGCGTTTTCGGAAATAGTATCCAAGTCGGATTGCCGCGCCGGTTAGAAGGCCCCAGCCCGCGCTCCGGGTGTCCCAGGAAAAATCGACGGTTAGATCGTACCGCTTGGCCAGGACCCTCCGGGCCAGCCGGCATCGCCGGCGGTAGTCGGACGGAAAATCGATCACCTCATCGACCGCTGGAATGAGCCTGAGCAGATCCGATCCGCCGCCGCTTTCAGGCACGAGATAATCGATACTTGCTTCCGAATACCGTCGTTTCAGGATCCGAAGGGCCGCCGCCGCGAGAAGATTATCCCCGATATGGCGGAATTTGATAGCGAGAATGTTCGTGGGGATGGGTCCTTCTCGGACAGAAGAAATAGACGCCGGCTGCGCCGGAAACTCTACCGGCGCGCCGTCATGGCCGAAGGCGCTCCTCGATGACAAGGTAGAGGCAGGCCAGGCCGGATTTGAAGTGGCTAATCCGGGTCTGCGGCAGGAAGATGGATTTTTTGCTGTCGTCCGCCACGCGCACCGGTTCGTCACCGGGGACCTCGGCGATCCGAAGGCCCCGCTTGGCGGCGCGGATCGACAACTGAGGTTCCCAGCTGATGTAGAGACCGATCCAGTATTCGTAAAAAGGTGAGCGGCGGTCGAGAATGCCCAGATCGCGCACCACGGTTTTACGATACCCGCGAAATATCACAAGGGAGTCGGTGTAGGGATACCCGAAGAGCCAGCCGATCATCTTGGTGAAAACATAATTTCCAATCCTTGTCAGGGCGGTGTCGTCGTAACTTCGGGCCGGCGGGAGATAGCGCGACGCGATCACCAAGTCATAGCCTTCTCGAAGCTTCGCGATGACATCCGGCAGGACCTCGGGCACGGAGTTGCCGTCCGGGCTGAAGGTGATCACCACGTCGCCCTGGATCTTGTCATAGATCTCGGCGTACCCGAGCCGCAGGCCGTGGTCGCGCTGGATATGGACGTCGAATCCCCGTTCACGGGCGAACTCCACGGTGCCATCCGTGGACCCTCCGTCCAAAACGATCACCTGGTCATACCATTCAGGCCGTATGCGGGGAATAATCTGGCGCATTCCGACGATCTCGTCGCGCGTGGGAATCACAAGGGTAACTTTCATCTTCGACCCATAGAGAATATCAGACCCGCGTAAATGTCAAGGCGCCGACAACCCACTTGATCAGGAACCGGATTTCTTCACAAAAAAGGTATGGCGCTTGTAGGCCTCCTCAAGCGTTGATCGTTCCGCGTCCGTGAAGGGCCCCAGCGCGCTGGCGGAACTGTTTTCGGTGACTTGGTCCGCCGTCAACATGCCGGGGATGACTGTGGACACGGAGGAGTAGGAAAGGCAGAAGCGGAGCGCCAACTGGGCCGGGGTCTGGTGTGGATAGTTCAGCAGCGGTGAGAAAACATTCGGGGCGCCGGCCCATGCCTCGAGTTGCTGTGCCGGCCATTTGCTGCGGTGGTCCCTGGGGTCAAATGGGGTGTTTGCGGAGTAGGTGCCGACAAGAAACCCGAAACACAGCGGCGTACGAATGATGAGCCCCGTGTCCTCCTTCCGGCAAAGATCCATGAGGCCATTTTCCACGACGCGCTGGTCTGTCAAATTGAAATTGACCTGGACACAGGGAACCCCCCAGTTCTGAACCGCCAACCGGGCTTCGTCCGGGGAACGCGCTGAAATTCCGAAAGCCCGAATTTTGCCGGCCCGCTGAAGTGACCGAAGCGTTTCGAGGATCGCCGGGTCCTGTTCGATCACATCAACCGGCGGGCTGTGCAGCTGGTACAGGTCGATGTAGTCGGTCTGCAGCCTCCGAAGACTTTCCTCGAGAGATTGCCGGATACGCTGGATCGAGAAATCCTGCTTTAGATCGCCGTCTTGCCTGATGAAGCCGGATTTCGATGCAATGACAACTTTGTCCCTGACCTTCTTGAATACGCTCCCCAGGATACGCTCACTGTGGCCGAATCCATAGAGATCGGACGTGTCGTAGAACGTAACCCCAAGATCGTAGGCCCGCTCCAGGGCTCGTTTCGATTCCTCATCGTCGGTCGGACCGTACGCAACGTCGCCGTCCGCGGCGCCGCCGATGCCCCAGGTACCAAAGCCGATTTCGGAAACGGCCAAGCCGGTCTTGCCGAGCAGACGATTTTTCATTTTGCGGCGCGGGGCACGTTCTAAGAAGGGGATGGGCTGTAGTTGGGTTTCCTGAAGCTCCGGCCATCGCGATGGTCCATGTACCACTTGACGGTCTCGGCAATGCCGTCCCTCAGGGAAACCTCAGGCTGAAAGCCAAGGTGCTCGCGGGCTGTCTTCGCGTCGGCCACGCGGTATTTTTCTCCCGTCGCTTTACTGGTGTCCCAGCGAATCTCCGGGTTCCGCCCGGTCGCGGCCAGAATGGCCTCGGCGATTTCGCGTACGGAAAACCCGACCCCCGAGCCAAGATTCACCGGGGACCCATTCGCGTATTTTTCGAGGGCCAGCATCATGCCTCTCGCGGCATCCCTGCAATACAGAAAATCACGGACGGCGGTTCCATCCCCCCAGACACACAGCGGATTTTCGCCGTGAACGACTCGGGCGATCAGCGCTGGGATCACTTGAGCGGTCTGGGGGTCAAAGTTGTCATAGGGACCGTAGATGTTGACGGGCCTGACAATGGCAATTTTGTTCCAGCCATACTGCTCCCGGTAGGCGGCGGCCTGCATCTCGCCCATACGCTTGGCCCAGCCGGCGAAAGCGTCGGCCTGCTGAGGCGGCGCGTCCCAGGCTTTCTCCTCGACAAAAACCCGGGCGGGCGCGTAAACACAGATGCTGCTGGCAAACAAATAGGCTTCAACTCCGGCTTTCCGGGATTCTTCCATCATGTGGGTGTTCATCAAAATGGGCTTGACAAAAAAATCCGCGGCGTATTTCCGCCCAACACCTACAGAACCCTTGATGCTGGCCAGGTGGAAAACATAGTCCATCCCGCGGGTCATCCCGGCGCAAACGTCCCGGCTCATCAAATCGCCCTGAACATATTCCGCTTCGGGGTGAGGATCTATCGGATCCCGCAAGGACGCCGCCCGCACCCTGGCGCCGGCCTGAATCAGCAGTTTGACAAGCGCCCTCCCGATCAGACCTGTAGCGCCCGTGACAAGAATTCTTTTGTTGGCATACATCGCGAACACAGTAAGTAACCCCCCGAATTTCTGTCAATCCCCGCCTGCCCCTGTGCGCCCGAGAGGAGTCGAACCTCTGGCCTACGGCTTCGGAGGCCGTCGCTCTATCCAGCTGAGCTACGGGCGCATGTACCGTACGACGCATGCCATCCATGGCATCGTACGGCATCTTGCCTCCATGCAAATAGATGCGCGGGGCAGGCGCATTCTGTATCCTAGATACTAGAAAACCCCCGGAAAAACAAACCTCATTCCGCTCTTGATGTTGCAGTCGGTCGTCCCGGAGACATGATGATATCCCGAACGAGATCCCCGAGGTCCGGGTGGGATCCCAGGTGAGGCAGGAGCCGCAGTTTGAGCCGGGGATGTGTGCGCCGCAAGGTTCGAAGGCGTGATGGGAGTTCGACACGGACATGATATCCATCGTGCAGAAAGAAGGGTAGTACCAGTACAGACCGGATGCCTGACTTATCGATTTTTCGGGCGAGATTTTCCAAGCCTCCTTTTCCGGCGATGTTCACGTCATAGATCGCGATAAAATTTCTCTCGGCGCGCAGCCGGCTGCCGATTCGGCGCAATTGAAGACTGCCCCGCCGCACGAGGCTCTGGTGCGAAACGATGACGAGAGCTGAAGATGGATGCTTGATGGATTTGGATCCGTTCCCGGAGGACATGGCCTTCCCCTTTCATCGAGGAGAATCTGATCGTCCCGAAAGGCCGGTCTCCTGGCTCAGGCGTATCGCCGCGCCGCCTTCCCGTCCTCCGTAGCCGTCTCTGCGCGAACATCATCGCAGGCGGCGAAGGAGGACAGTGGCATCCGGCGCCGGCACCCCTTCACAGTGGCGTGACCGCTCCCGATTTCCCCGCAGAAAGCGGAGTCACGGGATTCCCGTTTACCCAGCCGCACGTGCAGCAAGGCACCTTCCGTTCGTCGGCGACCCTATCCTGCCCTGGCTGCTGATGTCAACGATGAGGTCAGAGGGTTCGATGAAACAAATCGTAAGCCAGGGTGAGACAGCGCGCGGCGTCGGCCGGATTGTGGCGGTTGCCATCGTCCCGCATAAACGCATGTTCCGCGTTGAATTCATGCCAGGTGAATCGAGCGCCTGATTCATGCAGGGTCTTGTAAATCGCCAATCGCCCCTCATAGGGAATGTGCGGATCCTGTCTCCCCCAGATCATGAGAAGTTCCCCGCGGATGTCTTGGACCCGGCGGAGCGAGTCCGCATTCTGTCCCTCACCCAGGGTGCCGCTGTGGAGATCGGTCGGATAGAAGCAGCAGGCCGCAAGGATTTCCTTGTTGAGTGCGGCCCGAAACGCGAGATGGCCTCCGATGCAGAAACCGACCACACCAAGCCGTCCACTGCAGGCGGGATACTCCTTCAGCGCCCGGATGACCACCCGCGCGTCTTCATCAAACGTCGTCAGTCGTGTCTTGTGCTTGTACGCGTTTCCCTTCGATTTCCCAGGCTCGTCGTATCCCAGCACCGTGCCCGGCGCCTCATGTTCGTGATATATCTCCGGGACCAGCACGACATATCCTTGTGCGGCGAACTGCGCGGACAGCCTCCGCATCGGGCCTGTGACCTGGAAGATCTCCGTATAGAACAACAGCCCGGGATACTTCTTGGCGGGCGTTTCCGTGGCGGGCTCGAAGACATGCGTCCGCATGAGGCCGGTGGGTGTCGCGAGGTCGATGAAACTTTCCTTCACATTCATGAGGAAACACTATCACCAGTGGCCACCCGGCATCAACTGTTAATCTGTTAGCCTCCGTCCCCTTTTGGGGGGATTTACAACGTCGGGTTCAAAATTTAGTGTGGCGGAATGGGGCGGAAGTGGCGGGTGCGGCGGCCCGCGTGGGTTGAAATTTATCTGGACCGGATCGCCGCTAACGCGCGGTTGTTTCAGAGGAAACTGGGGCGCGCGCAACTGGCGGCTGTGGTCAAGGCGGACGCGTACGGGCACGGCATCGAGGGCGTGTCGGCGGCGCTGTACCGGTCCGGTGTGCGGTGGTTTTGTGTGTCGACGGGGGATGAAGCGCACCGCCTGCGGGACGTTTGTCCGCGCGCGCGGATACTGCTCATGGGCCCCGTCGACCGCCGTGATCTGCGGGACCTGCTGTTGAGAAATGTGACGTTCACGTTGTTTACGATCGACTTCGCCGACGAACTGGATTCCGTGGCGTCGCGGGCCGGCCGCCGCGCCGTGGTGCATCTCAAGATTGATTCGGGTATGAACCGCCTCGGCGTGCCTTGGCGCCAGGCGGGAGATTTCAGCCTGCGGCTTGGGCTCTTTCGGGGCGTTTCCGTCGAAGGTGTCTATTCACACTTGGCAACGGCCCTGGAGAACCCTTCCTTCATGCAGATTCAGCGCCGTCGATTTGAACGGAGTCTTCAAGAGATGCGTCGTCTCGGCGTGATCCCGCGCATCCGCCATCTGGCAAATACCGGCGGCGTTCTTGTGTCACGGGCTTTTCATTACGACATGGCCCGCGTGGGACTGGGTCTCTATGGCGTAACCCCCCAAGAGTCTCACGCCGCGCGTTTGGGGCTTTCCGAGGCGATGGTGGTCAAAGCGCGGCTCATCTCCGTGAAATGGGTCGAGCCCGGCGAGGGCGTTGGGTACGGGTTGGCCGGCCGCGTCCGGAAACTCACGCCCGTCGGGGTCGTGCAGGTCGGATACGCTGACGGTCTGGATTGGCGGCGTGGCGCGGATTCGGTGGCGCATTTCCGGGGCCGGCCCCTGCCGTTTCTGGGCCGGATCTGCATGGACCAATCGTTTCTGGATTTGACGGCCGTCGCGGATGATATTTCCGTCGGCGACCCCATCCTGATTCTGGGAGACGATGGACTGTTTCCCGCTCAGAGCCGCGGGCCGGATTTCTGGGAGATGTCGAAAGTGACCGGCACGATTCCGTACGAAGTCATGACGGATTTCGGAAAACGACTGCCCAGGATTTACAAGCCTTGAACGAGCAGACAGTCCTTGGGGAGGTTTATCGTCGGTTCAAGGCGGATTCCCGCGCCCGGAAATTGGGCGTGCGGATCGGCCCGGGGGATGACGCGGCGCTGGTGCGGATCGGCAAGACCGACGTGGTACTGACGTCGGACGCTCTGCAGGAGGGCGTCGATTTTGATCTCCGATATTTTTCCTGGGCGGATGTCGGCTACAAGGCCGTATCTGCCGCGGTGTCGGACATCTACGCCTGCGGCGCGTGCCCGTCGGCGGCGCTGGCTACGGTGGGCATTCCCAAAGGCGTCCGGCTCCCACAGGTCCGGGAACTTCTGTCCGGCATGGCCCAGGCGGCCGGCGAGTACCGGACGCCGATCGTCGGCGGTGACGTGACGCGGGCGCCGAAACTGTTTGTCGATATTTCCGTCGCGGGGAAACTTGAAAAACGATTCATTTCAAGGTCGGGCGCCCGGCCCGGCGACCTGATTTATCTCTCCGGCGAAGTTGGGGCGTCCCGCGCCGCCTTGCACCTGTTCCGGGCGCGCCGCCGGGTTCCAAAAGATTTGGCCCAAGCCCATCTTCGGCCGAAGGCCCAGAAAAATGCTGGAGCGATTTTATCGAAACTGCCCTGCGTTACCGCCATGATGGATGTTTCGGATGGACTGCTTCTCGATCTCTATCGCCTTTGCGCCGCCAGTTGTGTCGCCGCCGGAATATTTCCCGGTCGTCTGCCCATGTCTCCATCCACCCGGAAGGCCTTCACGTCTCTGGGCCTGGATCCGATCTCGGAAGCCGCGATTGGCGGCGAAGACTACGTGCTTCTCTTTACCGCGCGCCCGCCCATCCCGCGCATCATCCAGGCGCGGTACACCTGCATCGGCCGGATCCGCCGTGCCCCCGCCCGTGGGGGCCGCCTATATAATATGGAGAAGCGCCCGGAAGTCCCCCTCATGGCCCAGGGGTTTTTGCACAGGTTTTGATGGCCGTCTCCCACCGCAAAATCGAGATTCCTCCCGGGTCCATCGTTGCGCTCGTGGGGCCGCTCGGCGCCGGCAAGACCACTTTTGTCCGGGAGTGGGTCCGGAAGCGCTCAGCCCGTCTGGCGAAACAGGTGGTCAGCCCGACATTTATCCTCCATGCGCGATATGACCTTCCGGAGGGTCCGGTCCATCATTTCGACTGGTATCGGCTGAATACCGCGGAGGATGTCCTGTCGCTTGGCTGGGAGGAATTGCTGGCGGGCCCGCGCGCCGCGATTTTTGTGGAGTGGGCGGACAAATTTCCAGCGTTGATGCCGGGCCAGCGTCTCGAAATAACATTCCGGCACACGTCCGATCCCGCCCGGAGGGACATCCGCATGAAGCGCCTGGCCGGCGGACAGGGATGTCCAGTCCCCAACGCTCCAGTCTCAGAAATTTCCAGGACGGAAATTTCTCCATTCCGTGTTGGGGGCGGTCCATGAATCAGTCTCAAGATCGGTTCCTGTTGATCGATACCGCTGATCGGATTGCCTTGGTCGGCATATACGGCGGCGGCCGCATTCTGGCCGAGCGGCGCGCGCTTTCCGGACCGACATCTCTCACATGGCTGACCCGGGCTCTTTCAGAAATCCAATCCGAATCCGGTGTCGCGATCGCCTCACTGGCATTTATCGCCGGAGGCGTCGGGCCTGGAGGATTCACGGCGCTTCGCGTGGGATTGTCGATGGCCAAGGCCGTTTCGCAGTCCTTGAATCTGCCGATGGTCGGCGTGAACCGGTTGGAAGCGGCCGCCGTCGGCGCCCATCTCATGGCCGGGCGTTCCGGGCGCTTCTTTGTGCGCTTCCCGGCGGCCCGCGATCTGGAGTACATCGCCGGCTACCGAATCGAGGGCGACCGGATGCCGGTCTGCGAACGCGCACCCGCGGCCGTTTCCTCAACGGGCGCCCTGCGGATAAAAATCCCCAAAGACGCAACGCTGGTTGCGGTCAATCCCGAAGGGCTCTATCTCGGCCTCCCGCGTCTGGCGGCGCTCAAAGCGGCCGCGGGAGAAACCACGGATGCGATCAGATTGTTGCCAATGTATCTCCGGGGCGCGACATTGGGTCCCGGGAAGAAGCGTTTTTCACTGGGGAACGCAGTTGCGCGGGAAGGGGGGAACCGATAAGATATCGGCGATGAGGATCGTTCATGTGTCGGTGCGGGATTTTTATTTGACAATCGAGCGGGCCCGGCTGGGTCTTGGGGAGGAGGCCGCGTTGGCTCTGCATTTTCCGGATGAGCCCGGGTTTGTGGTGGCGTGTTCCGAGAGCGCCGCGGCGCGGGGGGTTCGGCGGCGGATGCCGCTGGACAAAGCCCGGGCGGCCCTGCCGGACGGCGTGTTTGTGCCCGCCGACTATCAATCTTACGCGCGGATATCGGACCAGCTGAACAGCAGCCTGCGCGAGCGGTATCCTTTCACGGAGCAACTTGATTTCTATGAATGGTTCAGCGACCTGACGGAGGAGCCGGACGGCTGGTCCGAAGACCTTCTCCGGGAGAATTTCCGCCGCCCGTATCCTTTCCGAGTCGACATCCACGCATCCCGGAACAAGTTTCTCGCCAAACTCGGGAACGAGACAGGCCGGACCATTTCCGATCCGCACATCCGCGACGTCCTGAGCGGCCTTGATCTGAAGCATTTCTGGGGCATTCCGCGGAAGTGGATCCAGGAATTCAAGAAGATGGGTCTGGAGAAGATCGGCGAAGTCGGGGGCCTCGATGCGGAACTTCTTGAAAAGAAATTTCCCGGGCAGGGCCGGCGCATGGCGGCGCTCGGCCGGGGCGAAGACGACCACGAAGTTCTGCCCTTCGCCAAACCGACCCGCCTGTCCCGGAACGGGATGTTCCGGATGGCCGAGGGATCGGAATCCCACAAGAAAATTCTGACGCGCCTCACCGGCGAACTCTCCGATCAGCTCCAGAAAAACGGACACGCCGGGTTTGCCCTCACGCTGGAGATGACCGGCGGGGGCCAGCGCGTCACGCACCGCTACCGGTTTCTCCTGCCGACGAGCCGCCCGTCGTCCCTGCTGGTGGGAGCGCTCTCGATGTTGAAAAAAATGAGGGATCTCCTGCCGGAGGCGGCGCCCTTGGAGTTGAACCTGTCGGTCTGCGAGATTGTCTGCGACCGCGAGCGGTACCAGCTCCACGGCTCTCCGCGTTCGGACCTCGAAATCCTGCGGGGGTTCTGACCGATGCCCCGGAATGCTCCGCCGGCGATCGCCGGCTCTGATGCGCGGCAGTTTGAGATCAGCTCGGAATACGCTCCGGCCGGAGACCAGCCACAGGCCATCGAAAAACTGGTGCGCGGGATCGAGTCCGGCGCGCGATTTCAAACCCTGCACGGCGTGACCGGATCGGGAAAAACCTTCACCCTCGCCAACGTGATCGCCCGCGTCGGCCGTCCGGTGCTGGTCGTATCGCACAACAAGACTCTGACGGCCCAGCTCTTTTCCGAGTTCACGCATTTTTTCCCGAAGAACGAAGTTCACTATTTCGTCAGTTTCTATGATTACTATCAGCCCGAAAGCTACATGCCGCAGACCGACACCTACATTGAAAAGGATTCCGACATCAACGACCGGATCGACCGCCTGCGCCTGGCCGCAACCGCCTCCGTCCTGTCGCGCCGGGACGTCATCGTGGTCGCCTCGGTGTCGTGCATTTACGGCCTCGGGTCGCCGCAGGACTTTCTCGAAATGGTCCAGATCCTCAAGACCGGCGAATCTTATCCCCGGAAGGATCTCCTCCACCGGCTGGTCCGGATGCAGTATCAAAACGGCCACGTCGATTTTCGCCGGGGAAGTTTCCGCGTCCGGGGAGATCTGCTGGAAGTCTACCTGGCCTACTCCGAATCGGCCTACCGCCTGGAGTTTTTCGGCGACACGCTGGAACGCATCGTCGAAGTCGAACCGATCACGGGCCGGGCCCGCAAGACTCTCGATTTCGCCGTGATCTACCCGGCCAAACACTACGTGACGACGGACGAGAAGCGAAAATCGGCCATGGCCGGCATCGAAGCGGAACTGCGCGATCGCCTGGCCGAATTGAAAAAGTCCGGCCAGGACCTCTACGCCGAACGGCTCCGGTCGCGCACGCTCTACGATCTGGAAATGCTGTCGGAGATCGGTTACTGCAAAGGCATCGAAAACTATTCCCGCCATCTATCGGGCCGCGCGCCTGGCGATCCGCCGTTTACGCTCCTGGATTACTTTTCAAATGCCGCCCGGACCCGCCCGGATTTTCTGACGATCATCGACGAAAGTCACGTCACCCTGCCGCAGATCCATGCCATGCTGAATGGCGACCGCGCCCGCAAAAAAAATCTTGTCGATTTCGGGTTCCGCCTTCCCTGCGCCTATGATAACCGCCCGCTCAGTTACGACGAATTTTTAAAATCCGTCGGCCAGGTTGTTTTCCTGTCGGCGACGCCGGACGAGTACGAGCGATCTGTGTCCGCGCAGGTCGTCGAACAGATCGTCCGGCCGACGGGACTTCTGGATCCCCGGATCGAAGTCCGCCCGGTGACGGGCCAGGTGGACGATTTGATGAGGGAAATCCAGGCGGTCTCCGCGGCCGGCGAGCGGACGCTCGTGACGACCCTTACAAAAAAGATGGCGGAGGACCTCACTGAATTTTTGTGCCGCGAAAAAATGCGGGTCAAATATCTTCACGCCGACGTCGATACCCTAGACCGGATCAAGATTCTCCGGGATCTGCGTCTTGGCCGGTTCGACGTCCTCGTCGGGATCAATCTGCTCCGGGAAGGGTTGGATCTCCCGGAAGTTTCCCTCGTCGCGATACTCGACGCCCACCAGGAGGGGTTCCTGCGGTCGAAGGTTGCGCTCATCCAGACCATCGGCCGCGCCGCCCGGCACGTGCGGGGCCGGGTGATTCTCTACGCGGACCGGATGACCGCCGCGATGAAGGGCGCGATCGAGGAAACGGCGCGGCGGCGGGAGAAGCAGACCGAGTACAATCGCGCGCACGGCATCGATCCCAAATCAATCCAGAGCGCCGTGAAGGACGATCTGGTGGAAAAGGACCATGTCATCGAGATTGCGGAAAAGGTCAAAGACAAGCGGGAACTTGTGAGGCGTCTCGAGCGCGAGATGTTCGCCGCGGCGGACGCGCTGGAATTCGAGAAGGCGGCGGCGTTGCGGGATGTGATAGCGGAGCTGGAACAAAAGAAATGAATTTAAGCCCTTACGATCCAGCCTTCTCCGTCATTCCCGCGAAAGCGGGAATCCAGTCTGCTTTGAGATTGATCTGGATGCCCGCCTTCGCGGGCATGACGACCTGAACAGTTACTTTAAGTCGAGGAGTGCAAGTGCTCCGTGAGGTACCGCGCGAGGCCGATTTCGCCGATCGCGTGGAGCTGGGCTTCGATCCAGTCGGCGTGTTCCTCCTCGTCGATGAGGATTTTCGCCGCCAGTTCCCGGGTGCCGTTGTCGCCGATGTCGACCATCTTCTTGATGCCGTGGTTCAGGCAGTCGATCGCCGCCTTTTCGATTTCCCAGTTGTACTGCAGCATCTTCTGCACGTCGGCCCCGATTTTCATCTTGTTGTAGGCCGCCATGTTCGGAACGCCCTCCAGATAGAGAATCCGGTCGATGATCGCCTCCGCGTGCTTCATCTCCTCGATGGACTCCTTCTGAAAAATCGCGTTCAATTTCTCGTATCCCCAGTTCTTCGCCATCTTGCCCTGGACAAAATAAATGTTGATCGCGGTCAGCTCGTACCGGAGCATCTCGTTCAACAGCTTGATCGACTCGGCGTGCCCTTTCATGGTTGATCTTCACCTCTCTGAGTTTTTTTGACCTGACGCGTCAACCCTACCACATCCGGCAAATTTCGCAACTTAAGCCCGCTCATCGGGCGCGAGGGTCCGCAGAGCCAGGGCGTGGATCGCCGCGCCCATCTCCGACTCCAGCGCCTCGTAGACCATGCGGTGCCGCTCGACGCGGGACTTGCCCGCAAACTCCCCGGACACCACCGTCACCCGGTAATGCCCGCCGCCCCGCATCGCGCCGGCGTGGCCGGCATGCCCTGCGCTCTCATCAGCGATCTCAACCGACTCGGCATTCAACCGAGTCTTGAGCGCCGCCACGATCCGCTCCGCTACATCCGCCACCGCATCCCATCCTTTCTTTTTGGATCAAGTCACGGCATACTTGAGGGCATGCTGACCGTCAAGGAATTGTCCCGGCTGGCCAAATCGGGCCGGGTCGACACCGTGCTTCTGGTGTTTCCGGACCTCTACGGCCGTTTCATGGGCAAGCGTCTGGACGCTGATTTCTTCTTGAAGCATGCGCTGAAAGAAGGCACGCACGCCTGCGATTACCTGCTGACTGTCGATATGGAAATGGTCCCGGTTCCCGGGTACGGATACGCGAACTGGGAAAAGGGCTACGGCGATTTCCACATGGTTCCGGACCTCACCACACTCCGCACGGCCGCATGGCTAGACCGGACGGCGCTTGCGCTGTGCGACTTGATTGACGACAAAACGCATCACCCGGTCGAAGTCGCTCCGCGGTCGATCCTCAAAAAACAGGTCGGTGAGCTCGCCAAGCTCGGATACACCGCCATGGGCGCGTCCGAACTCGAGTATTATCTCTACCGCGATTCGTATCGCGACGCCGCGACGCGCGACTACCGGGATCTTCATCCGGCCGGATGGTACCTCGAGGACTATCATGCCCTTCAGGGCGCGCGGGAGGAGGATTTCACCGGCGAAGTCCGCCGCGCGCTGAAGCGGTCCGGCATTCCGGTTGAAAATTCGAAGGGCGAATGGGGTCTTGGCCAGCACGAGATCAACGTCCGCTACGCCGAAGTCCTCGACATGGCCGACCGGCATTCGATCTTCAAGCAGTGCCTGAAGGAAACCGCGGACCGGATGGGCGTGAGCGTGACGTTCATGTCGAAAGTCGCCGAATCCGGCGCCGGATCGAGCTGTCACGTGCACTTATCCATATGGAGAGGCGGCCGGAATGTTTTTCCGGGAACCCGGAGTCTATCCGGCATCCCGTGTTCCGATATTTTCCGGTGGTTTCTCGGCGGTTGGATCGCCCACGCGCGGGAACTCTCGGTGTTTTATGCGCCAACGGTCAACGCCTACAAGCGCTACCAGCCCGCATCCTGGGCGCCGACGGGCCTGGCGTGGAGTTTCGACAACCGTACGGCGGGATTCCGCGTGGTGGGCCGCGACAAGGAAAGCCTGCGGATCGAATGCCGGATCCCGGGCGCCGACTGTAATCCCTATCTCGCCTACGCCGCGGCGCTCGCGTCGGGCATGGACGGCATCCGCCGAAAAATCGAGCCGCCGCCGATGTTCGAGGGCGACGCCTACGCCGCCGAAAAACTTCCGAGGGTCCCGCGCACCCTGGGCGAAGCGATCGGGCTCTTCGAAAAGAGCGAATTTGCGCGGAAAACATTCGGGCCTGACGTGGTCGATCATTATCTGCATTTTTTCCGGACCGAACAGACCGCCTACGACCGCGCCGTGACGGACTGGGAGCGGCGGCGGTATTTCGAGCGGATATGACAAACCCATCTCCACGAACGAACACGAACGGCCTCAAACGGCCACGAAGAAAATATTCGGTACAATGAGTAACTATTCAGGTCGACATGCCCGCCTCGTGTCTGTCATTCCCGCGAACGCGGGAATCCAGCACGGGGTAAACTCCAGCGTGCGTCCCGACCTATCGCAAAGCAAACTGGATTCCCGCTTTCGCGGGAATGACGGCGAGACGAGAGTTCAATAGGTGCTACAATGAGGCTTAAGGACAAGGTTGCGGTCATCACCGGGGCCGGGAGCGGCATCGGCCGGGAGTCGGCCGTTTTGTTCGCGTCGGAGGGCGCGAAGGTGGCGGTGGTGGATGTGGATGAATCCGCCGCACAGGATACAGAGACCCGCATCGCCGCCGCCGGGGGCGCCGCCTTTGTCATCCGGGCGGACGTTTCGCAGGCCGCAGACTGCGACCGGATGGTTCGGGAAACCGAGAGCGCGTTCGGCCGATTGGACATTCTATTTAACAACGCCGGAATCCTTCTTCCGAAAGACGACGATGCCGTCTCCACTCCGTCCGACGTCTGGGAAAAGACTCTCGCGGTGAATCTCCGCGGCGTTTTTCTCGGCTGCAAGTCCGGCATCCCGGCTCTGCGTCGCGCGGGCGGCGGATCAATCATCAACACCGCGTCGTTCGTGGCGCTCATGGGCGCCGCGACGCCGCAGGTCGCGTACACGGCCAGCAAGGGCGGCGTGCTCGCGCTCACCCGGGAACTGGCGGTGGTCCACGCGCGGGAAAACATCCGGGTGAACGCGCTCTGTCCGGGCCCCCTGAAAACCGATCTCCTCATGAAAATTCTCGACACCGAGGAAAAGCGGCAGAGGCGCCTCGTGCACATCCCGATGGGCCGCTTCGGCGAAGCGAGGGAAATCGCGCGCGCCGCCCTGTTTCTGGCGTCGGAAGATTCATCCTTCGTAACGGGCGCCGCGCTCCAGGTCGACGGAGGCATCACGGCGGCGTATGTGACGCCGCTCTGAGAAAAAAAACTTCCCCGGTCTGACCGGCGTTGACAACGGATTTGGCGGAGTGGTAGCGTCGCAGCGTCGGAGTGAAAGGAGGCGTCGGTGATGTGGATATTTCCGCAGGGGAATCGTTGGAAAAACACGAAGACCGGCGAGGAAGGCCGGTACCACGTCGACGAATCACTGGTTCAAAGATCGGTCAAAGACGCGATGGCGACTGCGGGACTGACGAAGCGGGCCTCGTGCCACACGTTCAGGCATTCCTTCGCCACACATCTTTTGGAAAGTGGTTCTGATATTCGAACTGTCCAGGAATTATTGGGTCATAGCGACGTGAAAACGACGATGATCTACACTCATGTTCTCAATCGTGGTCCTGCCGCCGTTCGCAGCCCGGTCGACGGACTTTGAGTTGTATATGTATATGCCGATCCGCATATCATCCATCAATATCAAAACCGATCTGCGCAACTCGATGAACATACATAAATTGTCCCATACGCCGGCATTTTCCAGTCGGCAGGATAGACTGACCAAAGACACGTTCCCAGAGTGTTATGCTGGTCAGTCTATTTACTGTTGGGCGTGTCGGCTCGCGACGCGCGATAGACGAACGCGAAAATGAGATAAACCAATTTTATGAAGGCGTGGAAACAATACCAAGAAGACGCTGCGTCCTATTTTCGCTCTCTAGGACTCGACGCAACTACAGATGTCACCGTTTCTGGCGTAAGAACCAGCCACGACGTAGACGTGCTTGTAAAGTCACACCGCGTCGGATTCGATATTACGTGGGTTGTTGAGTGCAAACACTGGAAGACGCCTGTAAGTAAACTTCATGTATTAGCCTTGCGTGAGATCGTAGCGGATGTCGGAGCTGATAGAGGAATTCTGCTTTCAGAAGCGGGGTTTCAAAGCGGTGCCCGAGAAGCTGCAAATCTGACCAATGTGCAAGTGACATCGATCAGTGAAATGCACGAGTTGGCGAGCGGAAGTATCAACGCCATGCGCCTTCGTGAGCTATTCGACCGAATTAACATTTGCAAGGATCGCTACTGGGACATACCCAAGGACGAGCGAATCAAATATGGCCTCCGAGCAGATGTTGGTGAGTATGATTATTCCGGAGCTCGCATTGTTGATATGTGCACCGATCTACTAACTCGTGCATTCCGAGGGGTCTACCCGTTTCAGAGTGAGGCGATAGAGGTACTTACGCTCTTTGGAAAAGATAAGTCCTTTCAGTCGCCAACAGAAATCGTGAGTTTAGTCGAGGGGAAGGTAGCGGAACTCGAAGCGAAGTTGGACGACTACAATCGTCAAGTCGGACTCGCCCAACAAGGCGCTCAAGCCGACAGTCCCGCCTCCGGCGGGCCTGCGGCTTAGCTTGGGCGTTAGCCGATATTTGAAAATCGAATGAATTTTCTGTATTATTACGTCTGGAGGTGTTGATCATGGGGAATTTGGCGCGAATTGAGCAAGAGATCCAGAAACTTTCGTCCTCGGAAGTCTCCAAGCTTAGAGACTGGTTCATAGAACGCGACTCCCGGGATTGGGATGCTCAAATAGAACGGGATGCGGGCTCCGGCAAACTCGACGAATTGATCGAGGAATCCAAAGAGGATTATCGGGCCGGTCGTTCAAAGGAGCTGTGAAACATTTTGCGTCGCCGAAATTTTGGGCGCTCTATGGAGGATTACCCGAGGGGGTTCGATTGCTTGCCGACAAGAACTTCCTGCTACTCAAGAACGATCTCCACCATCCGTCACTACATTTCAAACGTATCGGCCCAGTCTGCTCGGCGCGCGTGGGGCTTCACTATCGCGTGCTAGGGCATGAAGTTTCAGAGGGAATTCAATGGTTCTGGATCGGCAGTCATTCGGACTATGACAAGATCATCGGCTAACAAATTGCTCCACCGTGGGTCATGGTGCCAGGTCATGGTGCCAGGCGTTGAATTGTTGAATTCCGTATGACTTATGAAGCGCGCGGAAAATGGATGTGGATGGGTTTCAAACTGTTTGTTATTCTGTCGATTATAGCCGCCTTTGTTTCACCTGAAATCGTAAAGAAGATACGGAAGTACAGATACTCATACGAGGAACACTATGGGGGAGATACCACAACTCTGTCGACGTTTCATTTGCGCGGCATGAAGATGTACATAACTGATCCGACGACAAATGTGTACTTCAGTTTGGCGCTCGGATATTCATCTCCAAAAAGTCATGAACTAGATTTTCAAAGGGAATTGGAAGCAAGAAGGGTTGATCTAAAAAAAGTCGTTTACCATGTTTTTGGCGCGAAATCGCAGGAAGAATTGCGCGTAAAAAACCTGGGAAAAATTGAAAGGGAGCTCCTGGTGGAAATAAACAAGATTCTGTCGGGCGGCGTTATTGAAGACATATTATTTGAGACATACGCGATTAAAGTGCATGGCTCCTGACGGGGGGGGGGGGGT
>JACQOF010000131.1 GCA_016202645.1 bacterium | reverse complement strand
GCCGGCGCGGTCTGGGCGTCGACCGATCCGTGAATTTCCAGGACGGTCAGGTCCGGGTCCCATTTCGCGGATTTGACGTTGACTTTGAATTCCAATTGAAACACCCCTAGTTATCGTCCGTCATTCCCGCGAAAGCGGGAATCCAGTCTGCTTCGCGATGTCTGGATGCCCGACGGAGTTTACCCCGTGCTGGATTCCCGCTTTCGCGGGAATGACAGACACGGAAGTTCTTTTTATGGCCACCATCGTGATGTCGTCAAACTGCGCTTCGGCGGACGTGAACGCGCCGACTATCTCAAGAATCCGGCCCACGATGGACTGGGCCGGCAGATCCGCATGGACGCGGAAGATATCCATCAGGCGGTCCATGCCGAACCGCTCGCCGGCAGCGTTCATGGCGTGCTGAACGCCGTCGGTGTACTGAAAGAAAATGTCGCCGGGATCAAGACCGATCTCCCGGGTCGATATCAGCGACTCGAATTGCCGGGCGGTCCCGATCCCGAAGGCCATGCCCTTGCACCGGATCGAGTCGACGGCGCCGGACGAGGCGCGGTAGACCAGGCTGGGATTGTGCCCGGCGTTGCTGAAGGAAATCCGGGCGGTTGAGGGATCCAGCAAACCGTAAAACATGCTGACGAACATGCCGCGCTTGATGTCGGGACGAAGAACGGCGTCGGTTGCGCGGAGGACGTCCGAGGGATTCACCGACCCGGTGGCCTTGGCGCGGAGAATACTGCGGGTAACCGCCATCATGAACGCGCCGGGGACTCCCTTGCCCGACACGTCCGCCATCACGACGCCGATTCGGGCGTGGCCGTTGGCCTGTACTGTCAAAAAATCATAATAGTCCCCGCTGACTTCCCGGGCGGCGGAAAACACGGCGCCGAAGTCGTAGCCGGGGGCCCGCGGGAGTTCTTTGGGCAGAAGAGTCTTCTGGATTTCCATGGCGATCTTCAGTTCCTGCTCGAATTTTTTCTTTTCCACCAGCTCGACCTGGTCCGCCTTCAAGTTCCGGGTCATCTCGTTGAAGGTTTTCGCCAATTCGCCGACTTCGTCATTTGTGCTCACCGACACTTGGTGGTCCAGATTGCCCTCGCCGATGATCCGGGCGCCCCGGGCGAGGGTGCGGATCGGGCGGACGACATAGTGGACCATCAGGAGGGCGCAGACGATGCCGATGAGAGAGAGCACGATGGTTGTGAACGTCATGTTGTGCCGGGCATTTTTGCCGACCGCTCGAACCATTTCCTGCGCGTCCGAGATGGCGTCCTCGATCGGCTTTTTGGAAATGCCGATGTAGGCGTCCGCGACCCGGACGCCGATGGTCTTGTCAATGATGGGCCCCGACGCAACCAGGATGTTCTCCCCGGATTCAGCGATGACGGTTCCAACCTGGAAGGAGTCTCCCGCGGGATCGATTCCCGGAGGCGGCGTGAAAACCGGAGGTTCCCCGCGCTCCGGAAGCGGCACGACCTGCCGGCCATTCCGCACGATCTGGACGAACAGGATGTCGGGTTCCCGCGAGATGTCCCGGACAAACGCGTCCACCGTCAGATAATCCCCGACGGCCAGGGCTTCGCTGTTCGCGGCCAGAAACGCGAAAATACCTCCGGCCCGTTTGTGAAGCTCGTCCCGCATGGTAAGCCGCTGTTGGTTGGAGAACGACTCCTCCATCTCCGACTCTTCGCTGACGATCAGATACCAGACGGACCCCATCATCAGCAAAATCAGTCCCAGAACCAGAGCGGCGAATTTTGTCCGAAGGCGCAGTCTCATCGGGCGCATCCTAGCACGAATGACGTTCGTGTTCCACGATTTTTCATTGCCCGCTCCTCGACTGGTCGATCAGTTCGAGTTTCTTCTCAGCCCGCCGGATGTACTCGCGCGCCTGGTCGTTGCTCCGGTCGATCGCGATGACGCGGTTCCAGTCGGCGATCGCCTCGTTCAGCCGGCCGGCACGGTAGTGGCCCATGCCGGAATAGAGATGACGGCGGACATCGCCGGATTTCTTCTCTTTCCAGAGTTTCTCCAGACGGGCGATCCCGGATTCCAGATCCCTCGCCGCGGATTTCGCGGTTGACTCCGCTGGATTGCGAAGCAGAACGTCCCGATACGTCTCAAGAGCCGAACGCGAACGGCTGATGGCCAGATCAATCCGGCCCTGGCGCTCGGCGAGCGCGGCTTTCCGGCGGTATTCGCCGGCGCGGGTCATCAGCTCCGCGATCTCATTTGCGGCTTTCCGGTTTTCAACGTCATCCTGCATGGAGATCGGGGCCGGGACAGGCGATTCCACCTGCGCCGCCGGAGCGCCTTCAATCCGCGTCCTCTTCACGTCCCGGATCCCGGCCGAGGCATCGGCGTTCTGCGGATCGACGCCGAGGACAGCCTGGAAGTAGACATCCGCGTCGTCGAGCCGGCCCTCCGACAGGGCCGTGCGACCCTCGGCAAGCCATCCGGCGGCCCGGTCGGCCACAAGGTTTCGGGCGGACTCGATGCGCCAGCGGATCTGCTCGTTTTCGGGCGTCAGTTCCTGGGCATGGCGGAATGCCTGAAGAGCGTCGATGGGCCGTCCGGCGGCCAGGTGCTCATCGCCCGTCCGGAGAAATTCGGCGGCGAAGGACGCGTTTCGATCCCGCTCGAGTTCCCGGATGGCGGCGTCCATATTCTGGCGGGCGTCCGCGGCCATCGCCGCGATTTCAGGATGGGCGCTCTCCTCCGACACGATTTCCTGCCAGGCGGAAATGGCCTGCTCGAAGTTCCGGTTCTGAGCATAAGCCATGCCCTCCTTGTAGAGCCGCCGCATGCGCGCGAGGGTCACATGCTCCTCGAATTTTTGGCGAGCCAGTTCCTGCAAGTCCCGCGCGCCGGAAAGTTCTGGATCGATGGCGATGAGATCCGACAGGAGCGATATGGATTTTTCCAGCTCGCCGCTCTGGTAGTAGGACTCCGCCTCCCGGTAGGCCTTCTCCACATAGGCGACGGACTGCGCGCGCAGCGCCTCGCGCCGGGCGGCCGCCGCCGGGTTGAAGGGGTCGACGAGGAGGGTCCGGTTGTATCGCCTGAGCGCCTCCGTCGGCACGCCCTCGGCCTCGAGCCGCCAGCCATCGCGGTTCATGGTCTCGATGAAGGTCCGAATGTCGTCGATGGCGGATTCGAGCCGGCGGCGCGCGTCGAAGTTTCCCGGATCGGACTCGAGGACTTTCCGCCAGGCCTCGACGGCCTTGTCGACGTCGCCGCGGGCGAACCGGTCGTCGCCCTGGACGAGCTCCGCGATGAGTTCGCCGCTTTGCTGGGCCTCGATGCGCGAGAGCAGGGCCTGGGCTTCGGCGTTCTTCGGATCCAGCGCCAGACTGTGAGACAAGCTGACCTCCGCCCTGAGAACGTAATCGTCGAGGTACTGCGCCTTGGCGATGCGGAAAAAGCGCTCGGACTCGAGCGCGCGCTCCTCCGGCAGAAACTCCGCTTCCTGGAAATTCGCGATCTGTTCGACCAGCGACGCGGCGGTCGGGTGCGTCGCGTGCCGGCGGAGGACGGACTGGAGGCGCGCGGCGGCTTCGGACCAGCGGCCGGCGCGGTACTGGTCGAGGCCGTCCTTGTAGAGTTCGCGGATCGCGCGCTCGCGTTCCGAGGTCTCGAAGAATTTCCGAGCGGCGGCCATGTAGGGCTCGGCGGAAACGTGGCCGGGTTGGAAGTAGAGCGCGCGCGCGAACTCGTCCCGCGCGGCGGCGTAGTCACCCTTCAGGAAATCCAGGTAGCCGGCCTTGAAGCGGCTCTCGACGTAGGACGGGACTTGGGCCCGGATCTGTTCGGCGGCGCGGAGGGCCGGATCGAAGGCCGGGTCGAAAGTCAGGATCGACCGGATCAGCGTCTCCGCCTCCATGAGACGGCCCGCCGCCAGATGCCGCGAGGCTTCCGTCCACGGGTCCGTCACCTTCGCCCGGTAAGCCGCATCGCTCTCCTGAATGTACTTGCGCGGCAGAGGATGCTCGGGCGCGAGTTCCTGGGCGCTCTCCCATTCCTTCTTCGCCGACGCGTAGTCCTTCTTCGCGGCCATTGTCAGGCCCCGCTGGATCCGCTCGCTGGTGATGTCGCCCTGGGACTTGCCGAATTCGTACGAGAGCGAAACCCGCTGGAAGTCGTTGTCGAGATCGCTCGACGGCACGAAGGCGTAGTCGACCTTCAGGTCCTGATACTTGAACCCGAGGCCGAAGGTCGGATTGTCGTGGTCGAGTCCGGCACGGAACGCCAGCCAGTCGATCGGGCGCCACTCCACACCGAAGTGGATGCGGTGCTCGCCCTTGGTCGGGAAGTCCACGTCGAGCGCGAACTGCAGCCAGTCGGTGACGCGGTAGGCGGCGCCGAGCTTGACGTTCGTCGGGCTCTTGTCGGCGGTCGACTTCAGCTTGATCGACGGCTGAAGCAGATTCTGGACGTTCATGCCAAGCGACAGGCGGTCGGTGATGTAGTTCGACCGCGCGTGGCGGATGACCGCTTCAAAGAACGGAATCGATTCCTTGAGCCTGCCTTCGTCGTAAAGTTTCACACCTTCCTCGAACCACACCCGGAGGTTCTTCACCGGGTCGCCGTTTGCGCTGTGGGTTTTAATAAACTCCGCCATCGACGCGTGGCCGTTCGTCAGTTTCTTCGCGCGCGCGCGCTCCATCAGCTTCTGGTCCTTTTGCGCCGTCACGAGAAGCATCTTCCGGGCGGCCTTGTCCGACGGGTCGGTCTCGACGGCCAGCAGGAACTGCTCGAAGGCATCCGCATTCCGGCCGGTCTCGTAGGCCCGCATGCCAAGCGTGTAGAGCCGCTGGGCGTCCTGGCCAATCTGCTCGCGGGCGAGCCGCAGGTAGGCGCGGCTGTACTCGACGTAGCGGTTCGTGAACCGGTAGAGCGCGGCGGCGTCAAGGCCGAATCCCGTTCCGGAGAATCCGTCGATCTGGTGGCGCAGGATGTGCAGAGTCGATCCGAGATAGAACCCGTCGGTCATCTGCTTGCCGTAGCTGAACATCGCGTTCATCTTGCTGACGTTGAACGCGCCGATGTTGTTGGCGTTCACGTCCCGCCGCGTCAGGTCGTCCACGCCCTCGATGATGAGGCCGCCGCCAAGCGTTCCGAACCGGCCGAGGGGATGTTTGTAGGCCAGCATGTTGTAGGCGGTGTTGTCGAAGAACGCCTGCGAGTACTGGCCGAAGAGTTCCTTGCGGCGCGCCATGTCAAGCGCGGCCGGGTTCCAGAAGACGGACGTGGCGTCGTCGCTGAGCGCGACGAAGGCGTTCCCCATCGAGGCCGGGCGCGTGCCCATGCCGAGGATCGTGCTCGGGTCGACCACGCCGCCCGACTGGGATTCGGCGCGGGCCGGCGCCGGACGAACCGGTGTCAGCATGAGCGCGAGAAGCACGCCGATGAGGGCCTTACTCATGAGCCGGGACCGCAGGCGCGCGTACATTATTTCACCACCGCGATGCGGTCGGTCGCGTTTTCGACCGTGCCGTCGTTGTATCGGATTTCGACGAAAACAAAATACGCGCCGTTCCGGACAACTTCGCCGCGGCCGTTCCGGCCGTCCCACGTGCGGGCGTTCAGGGTCGCGTTGTCGCCGAAGAGGTTGCCGGCCGCGTAAGTCGTCGGGCCGAAGACGCGGACGAGCTGGCCGGCGAAGTCGTAGATCTTGATCGTGACGACGCCGGATTTCGGCATGTTCCACGCGAACTGGAATCCCTGCCAGGACTGGCCGGCGTTGTTCGTGTAGACGGTGAAGGGATCAGCCGGGTTCGGGAAGGACCGGAAGGTCTCCTTCACGTTCGAGGCGGCGAAGGCGTAGAAGACGCCGTAGAGCGAGAAGTCGGTCGCGGGGCCTTTGACGGTGACGGTCTCGCTGTGTTCCTCGAGCGTTGCGCCCTCGATGATCTCCCACTGGCCCGCGTCCTCCTTGTAGTGCGCGAGCCTCAGCAGCCGGAAGTTCAGCGGGACGCCCTTGGCTTCGAGATAATCAGTCAGCTTGCGGACCGTGATCGCAACCTTCACCGGCCGGACAAAATCGGCCGCGGTGAGTTTCACCAGGGCGTTCGTGTCGTTCGGATCGCGCTTCTTGATCTTGTAGTCGTACACCGCCTGCTCGATCGCCAGCGGCTCAAGGAACGGATGCGCGCGCGCGGAGTTCATGGCGGCCGCCAGGACCGTGTCCGACGTGCCCGGCACGGTGACCTCGGCGATGATGCCCTTGACCGAAGGATCTATGTCACCCGTGTCGATGATGAGATGGGCCTTGCCGTCGGCCGTGACGGCCGTCAGTTCGCCCTGGGCGTTCGCAAGGGTCTGGAAGGTCGAGACGAATTCGGCCTGGAGGGAATCGGCCGGGACGTCCAGGTCCCGGACGCCGGTTGTGACCTTGATCCGGAACGCGCCGCCGTACGGCCACGCGGTGTCGGCATAGACGGCGCGGATTTCAACCGTGCGGCTGTCGACCGCCACGATCGTGTCGGCGCGGTTGGTGTCGTTTTCGTCGAGGAGCTGGATGATCGACGTTGTGAGCGCGGCGGTGTCGATTGGGATGTTGAACCGAATTCGGATCGGGAGAATTCCCGCTTCGTCCTGCGGCGGCAAGAAGAGCGCGCTGTCGTTGGGCGCAACGGAGACCACAGACGGATAGCGGGAGCGGACCGTGAAGATCCGCGACGAGACCGGCAGGCCTGATTTGGCGGGCGTGTCGTTTGAGACGACGCCGACGGCGTAGACATCCTGGGCCGACGCGATCTGGACCTGGAACGTGTCGCCCTCCGTGAGGGAGGAAGACATCCGATAGACAACGAGGAATTTCGCCGTGTCACCCGCGAGAATATGGACCGAGTCTCCGCCAAGATCCGCGACGCCGCCGGAGAGAACCGCCGTCGCAAAGAACGTATCGGCCGCGTCGAGAACGGCCGGATCGCCCGCGTCCTGGTAGACGCTGACGGAAGACACGCCGGACGGGGCGGCGCCGCCGAGATGAGTCAGGCGCAGGCGGCTGATCGAAACGGTTTCCTTCTCGTCGGCCGAAAGCGCGAATACGGCGACAGCGACGGTCTCCTGCTGCTGCGCCGTGAGGATCGAAGGCTGAACACCCGCGGCGTTGAGACGCAACTCGCCCGGCGATGTGTCCGCGACCACAACGGACTGGACCGCTAATGTCCGGATCGGCGAAGTGCCGAAGAGTCCCGCCGAATCGGCGCCGCTCACTCGCCAGTAGTAAGTGCTGTCAGCCAGACCGGCCGGCGTGTAGGTCTTGGTTAGAACCGTTGCGCTGTCGGCAATCGCCGCGAACGCCGTGTCCAACCCGATCTCGATATGGAACGTCTCGCCGTCGCCACTCCAGACAAACGCCGGCGTCGTGTCATCCGTATCCGCGCCATCAGCCGGCGATACCTGTGTGATTGTAAAGCTGGTGTCGATGGTGAAGACCCGCGAATCAATGCCGACCGAGAGGTTGCCCAGGAGATCCGCCGACCGGACATGCCACCGGTATGTCCCGCTGGTCAGAGCCGGAGTCGCGGCCCAGCCCGTTTCAGGCAGATCGGCGCTGCGGATCGGGGCGCCAAAATCGGTATCCGAGGCCGCCGAGAGCTCTATATTATATATAGAGAGGCCGACCCCTGTATCGACGGCGGCCGTCCAATCAAAGGAAGGTGTTAACGTCCTAAGAGTTACGCCATCCGCCGGGGTCAGAAGACCGACTTCACTTGGCGGTGCAACATCCACAGTAATAACAACTTGAGCCGTGTCGAGGGACGGTTCGGTGTCGATCTGGGACTGGGCACCCAAGGATATCGTCTCTATCCTCGCGTCTTGGACACCGGCCGGGAGTTTCACCAGGATCAAGACCGTAGTTTCGGCGCCCTCGGCAAGGACGATTGTCGATACCGGCGGATCGACAGCCGTATCAAGCGCTGAATCGGCGTTGGCATCCAGGAAGATCCCGAGCACCGCGCCGATCGTCGAGTCGGCGCTCAGCGTGAAGGTATCTGTTCCGTTTGCGGAATTCCGTATGTATTTGATGAAGACGTAAGTCGAGTCAGCGCGGACGAACTGCGTGTCGAGGCTCTGGAAGACGTCGACTTTGGACAGAAGTTCGATGGTCACCGAAACCGTATTGCTGGTGTCGGTGAAGGTGATCGTGTCGCCGGCGATGATGTTGCTGAATTGAATGCTCGCCGTGTTGTCGACCGTCAGGCCGGCGCTTCCCGCCGCCGACGCCGGAGAAATCAACCCGAAGCTGAAGATGAGCGGCAGAATCCACGCGGCCAGGACAGACCTTCCCCCGTGCCTTATGGGAGGCCTTGTCTCACGCCCGCATGATCCGGGTGGACCGATATTTTCGCCGGACTTCATCTCGTCATCTGGCACTTTCATCGAATCCGAATGCATTCCTCCTGTTCCATACGGCCCTTTCTCCGATACACAGATACTCCGGTTCTCCGATACTCTCCGAAAAAGGGTCACTGGCCCGGACTCGAACCGGACTCCAGGTGGTCACAATCCTCAAACTGCTTGCCTCCCTGCCGAAATCACCGGTTCACCGTCCCTGCCCTCCGTAGCCTTGGCGAAGGAGGGTCACCGATTCTCCGGTTCTCACCCTCAATTGATCCGCGCCTTGAAATAGACCCGGCCGGCGTCGTTGTTCCCCGTGAAGTCGACTGTGGAACCGTTGTCGCCGGTCGTGACTCCCAAGGGCTGAGACAGGCTCCAGCGGATGACCTTGGCCGAAGTGTTCCCGGTATCGTTGAAGACACTGCCCGAGAAGGTGTCCTCGAAGGACGTCACGAACCCCTGATTGGTCCCAACGAGTTCGGCGCTGTCAGCGCTGTTGGGCACGTAAGTCGCGTTCATGGAAATGGCGTCGTAGATGGCGATGTTGTTCGCCGAATCCGAACCGTCGTTGTCAAACGTGATCGCGTAGACAATCGTGTCGCCAGGCCGGGCCCGGCCGCTTGCTAGCACCTGCGTTTTGTCCACCCGCACGTTCGGACCCACAACCCGGGTCGCCACCGTGTCGTACTGCGTGTCCCGCGCGTCGTTTCCCGCGATCGGGCCGCCGTTTTCCCACAAGTCTCCCGTCACCGACGCGCCCACGCGCGGCGCGCGGTCGGTCACGAAGAACCGGGTTCCGGACGAGTCGTTTTCGATCGCCGTCACCGGGACAAGCACCACAACCACCACGGTATCGACCGCGTCCGCGGCAAGCGTCAGAGTCGTGATCTCCACGTCGCCGTTCTCCCAGACGCCGTTGTTGTTGGCGTCGCTGAAAACCTTGTAAGCCCCCGCGCCCCAGTTGGTGTCGCTGCCGATGGTTTCAAAGGCGGCGGCAAGATCCATCGTGAGCGTTGCGTTCCCAAGGTTCGTGATCCCGTAACCGAACGAGATCGTGTCCCGGGCTTTCGCCGCGTTGTTGTCGGACGGGGTGTTCAAAAGAGCCAGATCGTAACCCGTGTCCACCGTCTGGCTGACGTTCGAAGCCGGTCCTTTGTAGAGCGTGTCCGCCGGCAAATTCGAAGCAACGTACGCAATGCTCAGCCGGCCCTCCGCCTGGGGGATCGTGTCTGTCGCCGTGTAGTAACCGTTCGCCACACTGTCTCCGGCGGCGGTTCCGACCGCCGTCGCGCCGCTCGCCGCGCCCAGCACCAGCAGGGCAACCGCCAGCAGTTTAAGGATTGTTCGTTTCATCACCTGTGACCTCCTATGGTTCCAACCGGCTTCCGCCGGCCGTGCGCCTCCCGGGACCCATCGTCCCAGGCGCGCAGACGCGATTCTTCGCGTCGAATGTTGTTCCGGACGCGTCTGCGCCCGGCCTTCCCATCTATGCAAACCGGCTCCCGCCGGACATGGACGTCCTGTCCCCATCGCTCCAGATTCAGAAAATCCCAGGACGGGATTTTCCTCATCTCGCGGTGGGGACGGCATGAGAAAATCTACACCTTCACCACAGAGGTCACAGAGCTTGAGCACAGAGATCACAGAGAAGTCTTTCAGGGTTGCAACACCTGAAAAACCTCTGTGTCCTCCGTGAACAGACTCTGTGGCCTCTGTGGTAATCGGGTCTGGGATTCGGCTTTTCACTTTCGCCGCCTCCCGAAATCCGCCCGTCACTTCCAACAGCG
>JACQOF010000126.1 GCA_016202645.1 bacterium | reverse complement strand
TATCCAAAAATAATTTAAATAAGAAACGCCCCAGTAAGAGTAGGAATTTGCTACAGACGGGTCGCCGATTTCCGGCGGGAAAAAATGATGTATGTAATATTTTGCCGCCTCAAAATGCATATACTCGTCCGGGTGGCGATTGTAACCGCTTGTTAACGCCATGATCGCCGACAAAGTGGGCGCAATAATCAGGCAAACTTTCAATACGGAATGCGGCGTGAAGGGAGCGAACTTGGGAGGAGAGTCTTTCTCACATATCAATTTCTTTTCGGACATCCCGAGAATATAGCCTCAAATGACCCAGCCCTTCAACCTGCCGGCGGCGTGGACGGAAGCGGCCACAAATGGTAAGAACCGACCGACCATGAATAATCGGACCGCGAGGCTTCTGACCCCCACGCTCGCCGATGTCATCTTTGTAGCCGTGTTCCTCTACATCTGTCTTCTGTCCGGCCAGCGCCTGCTGAAGGACGCCGACACCGGCCACCACATCCGCGCGGGGGAGCAGATGATGGCGGGCCGATCCATCCCCAAGACAGACATGTTCTCCTTTATCTCTCCGCCCCTGCCGTGGACCGCCCACAGCTGGCTGTCGGAGGTCATCATGGCTCTCCTTCACCGGGTTGGGGGCCTGACGGGAATCGTCATTTTTTTTGCGGCGGTCATTTCATCGGTGTATGCCCTCCTGTTCAAGATGCTCCGGGCGCGGGCAGGCCCAGTTCTTCCGGCGCTGGCCGTCACGCTTCTGGTCATCCTCTGTTCCCAGTTCCACTGGCTTGCGCGTCCCTACGTTTTTTCCCATGTCCTGCTGGTGATCTGGTATTTCATCCTCAACACCCATCAATCCGGGTTCCGCACATCCCTCCTGGCATTGCCGCCGCTCATGCTTCTGTGGGTCAACCTTCACGGTGCGTTCATCATCGGGTTTGTTCTGCTGGGTATTTTTCTGGCAGGAAACTGGATCCAGGTGATGAATCGGGAGGGAGACCTCCCCGCCGTCCGGGCGAGGATCAGGGGCCTGTGGGTAGCGACCGCGGGGTGTTTGGCCGCGTCTCTTCTCAATCCGGCTGGCTTCCACATTCTCCTCTTTCCCTTCAAGATTATCTCCGACACCTATATGATGGACCATGTCTCGGAGTACCTCGCGCCGAATTTCCACGACGCCCGCCTTCTGCCGTTTAAATATACGATCCTCATCGTGATCGGGTTTCTCTGCCTCGCGCGCGCCCGGCTCGGCGCGGTCGAAATTCTCCTCGTTCTCGTCTTCGCCAACATGGCCCTCCAGTCGGCGCGGCATATTCCGCTCTTCGCGGTGATCATGGCGCCTGTCCTCCTGCGCCTGTCTTCGGCCTGGATGGATGATTGTGGCGGAAGGTTGAGCGCTTGGTGTCGCCGGAAGTCGGAGACCCTCGGCAAGGTTGATGGCGGCGCGACCGGAGGCGTGTGGATCGCGGCGGCGGTCCTCGGCGTTGGACTTCTGGCGGCCGGCGACCGGCTGGAGTATGGATTTGATCCCAAGCTCAAGCCGGTGGAAGCCGTGCGGTTTCTGAAACGGGAACCAATCCCGGGGAACATGTTCAGTGACGACGAGTCCGGCGATTACCTCATCTATGCCGCGTGGCCCGAGTACAAGGTTTTCTTCGACGGCAGATCGGACATGTACGGCCCGGAGAGGCTGAAGGAATACCTCAGCGTCATCTCCATGGGGCCCGATTGGGAGAAGGTGATTGAAAAGTACGGCATCGGCTGGATTATGTTTCGCGCCAAGTCCGTATTGTCGCGCCATCTGCTCAAAGACAGTTCCTGGAGGTTGATCTATGCTGATTCTCTAACACAGATATTCGTTCGGGATATTCCGGAATACAGTCATCTCGTGGATAAATACAAGGATGTAAAGCCTGTTGGTGAAGTCCCCGGGGAATAAATTGACATTCACGTGGAATTGTGAGACAACGACCCTGTTACCCAAGGAGGGTCGATGAGCCAGGACACTGAGGGTGTGATGTATACAATGATGGACACAGGGTATGAAATAATCGACACGAAAGACCCCATCCGGAGAAATAAATCCACATTTCAGTCTGGCATGTTCTTTGCAGGTATAGTCAGGCGAATGGGTCTCGCATACTTGGGAGGCTTGTCGGATAAACCGGCATACACACGAATCGGGATGAATTGACAAAGGAGGTTTTTTGCTGATGATGAGGAAAGAAAGCCAGAAAGGTCAAGGGTTGATCGAGTATTTGTTGATTGTGGCGGTTGTGGTCATTGCCATTGTTGCGTTTGCCACGGCCTTCAGGGACGGGGCGACTACGGCGACGAATGCGATGTCCGACGGCATTACGAGTGCGATCGATGGAGCAACGGGCAATTAATAGCGTAGTGGATTTGCAGATGGGACGGGGTTCAGCATCCGCGCGCGAGCGTGGATGCTGAACCTCGGCTAGTTACCGGAGAGAGGGGATGAGAAGCGGGGACGGAGGAGTGTGTGAGGATGGACGTCACCAATTGCATTCGGCGCGGGCGGATCAGCCGCTCCGCGGCCTCAGGTGTCGGCGTCTCCGACGCCGACCGGTTCCGCCGCTCCGCGGCCCCAGGCCAGGCATTGATCGAGACCATGCTGGTCCTGCCGTTCTTCATGCTCATGATGATGGCCCTCGCTGAATTCGGCATCTACTTCTACCGGTCCAACCTCATGGAAAACACCATCCAGCACATGGGCCGGATGGCGGCGCGCAACGCGACCCACACCCAGCTCGATGCGTACATGGACGATAAACTCACGTCATTCTCCAATCTTGCGCTGGAAGTTCAGGACACGGCGGGCGTCGCCATCACCGAGTGGTCATCCTCGGATGCGATCGAAATCACGGTCAGCGGCACCGTCGCCCCGGTCATGCCCATTGGCGTATTCAACTATTTTGCTCCGGGAACGGAATTTTTTCCGTCGGAATTCACGATGACAGCCCGGAAACAGGTCTACGTGGAGTGAAGGCGGACAGGATGAGAACCTGTGAAAAATTGAACATCCTCACCACAGAGGCCACAGAGATGAGCACGGAGTTCACAGAGAAATATTATGTAAGGGTTTCAGACTCATTCGAAACCCCAAAAATCTCTGTGTCCTCTGTGGCCAGACTCTGTGCCCTCTGTGGTAATCTTTCGATTTTTTTACACGTTCTGACAAAGAGGTGGGTCGGCCTGCTTTTGTTCCTGTCGGTTTTGTCCGCCCCGGCCCACGCCGTCACGCACCGGCTTAAAATTCCGATCGGCGAATTCAGGGTGTTCAATACCGCCGGTGATTTTTCCCGCTTGGCGGTCGCCGACCCGAACATCATGGACTACACAGTCATTTCCAAGCGCCAGATCCTCTTGAACGGCAAGAGACCGGGCAACACCAACCTTCACATCTGGCTGGAAGATTCTCCGGACAGGGACCCCATTGAAGTCTCCGTGGACGTGCTTGATCCCAAGCAGACCAAACTGGAGCGGCTGACGTCCCTGGAGGAAAAAATCGAAGACATCAACAATAATTCCACCATCCAGGTCACCTACACCAACCGGGGCGTGATTCTGGGCGGCAAGGCCAAATCGGAGCAGGAAAAGCAGGATGTCGAAAAGATCGTCAAGGCGTACATGCCGGATCCGGACTTGGAAGTCAGCAACGTCATCCAAGTCTGGCGCAAGCCCCGGCTGGTCCGGATGAAAGTCCGGATACTGGAAATCGAGGAAACCCTGTCCCGCACGCTCGGGATCGATTGGGGTACCATGTCGGGCGTCTCCACCGTGACCACCGCCACGGGCTTCCATGACCAGTTCACCGCCGGCGGGTCCTTGGCCGCCAACATCTGGCCCCGCTACCAGATCGGGCTTCGGAAGCGTTTTCTGGCGACAGGGCTGGATGCCTTCATGGTCCGCGTCAACGCCCTGATCGACAGCGGGATCATTCGAATCCTCGCGGAGCCCGAGGTCGTCGCGCTGGTGGGCGCGACGTCGGAAGTTCTCATCGGCGGGGAAATCCCCATCCCGGTGCCCGGCGAGAACAATTCGGTCACGATTGAATGGAAACAGCACGGCATGACCATGAGGCTCACGCCGGAATTGGACGACGAGGAACGAATCTCGGCTGACATTTTCACCGAGCTCAGCACGCTTGATTTCGCCAACGGCGTGACCCTTGGCGGATTCACCGTGCCGGCCCTCAAAACCACGCGCGCCACGAGCAAAATCCATGTCAAACCCGGCAAAACCGTTTTCCTGAGCGGTCTCAAACGCGATGTCGACTCGAAAAAAATGACGGGCGTTCCGGGATTTTCGTCCCTCCCGGTCGTGGGCGAGGCTTTTCTGACCCGGACCCGGGATCGGACGACCGTCGATTTGATCATCAGCGTCACGCCGTATCTCATGGAGGAGGAGGAAAGCGACCTTGGCCGATAGGCGCAGCGTCCTCGTCATCGGGCAGGCGCAGTCGTTTGAGGACATGAAACTGCACCTCCAAAAAGCGGCCGACATCGAACTCCATCACGTGGAATCTTCCGCGGCGGACGAAATGAAAAAGGCTCATATGGACATCATGATTGTCGAATCTGGCGGCGACCACGAGCAGACCTGTGCGCTCCTCGAAAGCCTCAGCGCGGCGCACCCGGACAGCATTCTGCTGCTTCTCTCTCCGAAGAAACCGGACCCCGACAAATTGATCCAGTACATGAATTTCGGCGTCCGGGACATCCTGACAAATGACGACAGCCCCGAGGCGATCCTCCAGAAAGCTATCGGCCTCATCAACCGCCGCGCCGCGGCCGGCCAGGCGGGCGATGCGCGGATCGGCAAGATCGCCTGTTTTTTCAGCGCCAAGGGAGGCGTCGGCAAAACATTTCTCGCCGTGACGGCCGGCCGGTGGATCAGCCGTTCCCCCGGCGCCCGGACCATTCTCGTGGATCTTGATCTGCAGTTCGGAGACATGGATCTCTACGTGGGCGCCAACAGCATTCAGACCCTTGAGGACCTGGCGGAGGAAATCCGGAACAACAGCGGCCGGATCAGCGATTTCATCATCGACACCCACGTCCACCAGGTCTCGCCCAGCCTGCACCTTTTGTCCGCGCCGCTCGCGCCGGAAAAGGCGGAGACGATCGACGCCGAAACCATCTTGAAACTCCTCAAGGCCCTCAAGAAACGCTATGATTTTGTTCTGGTGGACACGAGCGCCGTTCTGGGCGACCTGACCCTTTCCGTCTTCGACAAAGCCGACCGGGTCTTTCTGGTGGTCGACGATGAAGTCCCGGCGATCAAAAATGCCGGGCAGACCCATCAACTCCTGAAAAAAATGAATTATCCGGAAAACAAGGTTGAATTCGTCATCAACGGGTATTCCAGCCAATTTTCCGTCGACGAAGAGACCCTGATGAAAGTCCTGACGCGCAAACCCTACGCCCGGATTCCGGCTTCGCCCGCCGTGCGCGAATCGATCAACCAGGGATTCGACCTCGTCGAGAAAAATCCCGGCGATCCGGCGGCCCAGGGGATTTTTCAGTTCGCGCAGAAGCTGGCCGCCGAGGCGGGAATCCAGCTGTCAACCGGAAAACCGGCCGGCTCGACGTCGTCGGGCGGCCTGTGGGCGAAAACCAGGAAGCTCTTCGCGGGCAAATGAGGCCATCGTGTCCATCCTGTCCAGACTGAATCCGAGAGAGGCGCCGCCAGCGCGGTCGGATGCCGAGTCGGCGCCCGTGGCGCCGGAAGATATTGCTCCGCCGCCGGACCGCGCGGAACCCGCACCGGCAGCCGCGCCGCGACTCGACCCGCAATATGAACAGTTCAAGTCGGATCTACACCGGCAGTTGGTGGAGGAGTTCAAAAAAGCCGAAATTTCCCCGGCGCAGATGGCCAACCGGGAGCAGATGCGTCAGCGGATCACCACGGAGGTCCGGACGTACCTCGAGCGGCAGAACAAGAAACTGACGCAGAACCAGATGGGATTTTTGATCGAAGAAATGGTGAACGAGATGGTGGGCCTAAGCATCCTGGAACCGCTCCTGAACGATGATTCCGTGACCGAGATCATGGTGAACGGGCCGGACCTCGTCTTCGTCGAGAAAAAAGGAAAACTCCTGAAGGCGCCCTGCAAATTTCGAAATGAGGAGCATCTGAGGCACGTGATCGAGCGCATCGTGATGCCGCTCGGCCGGAGAATCGATGAAACATCGCCCACCGTCGACGCGCGCCTGCCGGACGGTTCCCGCGTCAACGCCGTCATCCCGCCCCTCGCCCTGAAAGGCTCTGCCCTCACGATCCGGAAATTTGCCAAGAAAAAGCTCGACGTTGAGGACATGATCAAGTTCGGCACGCTCGATAGGAAGATGGCCCAGTTTTTGAATTATTGCGTGAAGGGCAAGCTCAATATCGTCGTATCCGGCGGAACGGGATCCGGCAAGACCACCACGCTGAACATTCTTTCCTCCTTTATCCCGCACGACGACCGCATCGTCACGATCGAGGACGCGGCGGAGCTCAAGCTCCAGCAGGAGCATGTCGTCTCCCTCGAGACCCGGCCCGCCCACACCGGCAGTGAGAACACCGCCGTCACCATCCGGGACCTCGTCCGGAATTCTCTTCGGATGCGCCCCGACCGCATCGTCGTCGGCGAGTGCCGCGGCGGCGAGGCCCTCGACATGCTCCAGGCCATGAATACCGGCCATGACGGGTCCCTCACGACCGGCCACGCCAATTCCCCGCGGGACATGCTCGCCCGCCTTGAAACCATGGTCCTCATGGCGGGGATGGACCTGCCGGTCAGCGCGATCCGGTCCCAGATCGCCGGCGCCGTCAACCTCATCCTCCAGCAGAGCCGCATCCGGGACGGGAGCCGCAAGATCACACAGCTCACGGAGGTTCAGGGCATGGAGAACGACAAGATCATTCTTCAGGATATTTTTGTCTATAACCAGACCGGGTTCGACCCGTCCGGCAAGGTCATCGGGCGGTTTGAGAGCACGGGGCTGATTCCCGGGTTCATCAAAAAAATCGAGATGGAGGGAATCAAGGTGGATTACAGCATTTTCACAAAGACGGAGGAATCACCATGAACCGGAAGACGGTTTTGATCGCGCTCGTGGTCAGTCTCACCGCCGCTTGGCTGGCTTCGCTGTTCTTCAAGAAAGGCGACTCCGCTTCCTCAGGCCGGACGGTTCTGGTGGCCGCCCAGGACATTCCCGAGCGGATGGTCCTTTCCGAAAACCTGTTCGTCCGGCAGGCCATCCCGAAGGAAATGCACAACCCGAACATGGTGGGCAAACTCGATCCTCGGCACAAGGTCTACGCGAACGGCCCGGTGGGCCGCGGAGAGATCCTCTACAAGAACCGGCTCAGCGGCACGGATACGGAACCGGAACTGTCGTACATGATCGACCGCGAGCAGGGCGCCGTGACCATTGGCGTTTCAGCCGTGACGGGGGTCGGCATCCTCAAACCTGGGGACCATGTTGACGTCTACTCGATCTACGACCTCCAAAGCCGCTCGGAAGGCGCGGATATTAAACCCGCCGTCACCAAACGGATTGTCTCCGCCTGCAGGGTTCTGGTGGTTCAGGATCAGGTGATGGCGCCGGTCAAGACCGGCAGCAATTTCGGCCGGCCGCGCGTCGTCGTTGCGAATATCAAGCGTGTGACGCTGGCGGCGAACGACGAGGACATCAAAAAAATCATTCTGGCTCATACCAGAGGCAGCATTCATCTGGCGCTGCGGCAGGGTGACGATAAGGCCACTGGAGAGCAGACCGCCTACAGCACGCTCGATATGTCGGCGGAACTCTTCCCCAGCGTCCAGTGCATCCGGGCTGACAAGGTCCAGTACGTGCGCGTGGACCGGTGAGGTAGACCGGCAGGATGTCGACCGCCACATTTTTCCTCATCCAGACCGTGCTCCTGACGGCTGTTTGGATCATCATGGGCCGGCGCGCGTCCCCCGTGCTGAAACGTCTCCAGAGATATATCTCCCAGTCAAAGCTCGCGCCGGCGGCGTCCGGCGGCGGCCAGTCCGCCGGGAAGGTCACAATGTACGAGGCGCTGGACACGCGCATGGAGCGAGTGCCGGTTCTGAAGACGCTCTTCAATCGCGTTGAAGATCTTCTGGTTCGCGCGAACATCCCCGTCAAGACATCGGAATTTCTGATCGCCGTGCTCATCCTCATCGTAACCGCCCAGATCGTTCAGTTCTTTCTTGTGGGAGGGTACAGCGCCACCAGCCCCCTCGTCCTGGCCGGCTCGCTCATTCTGTCGTTCGGCTTTCTGAAAGTTTACATCCGGATTCGCCTCGGGAAAATACAGAAACAGCTGAAAATGTCCATCTCGATGCTGGCCAACAACATCAAGGCCGGCCACAGCTTCACTCAGGCGCTCCGGCAGGTGACGGCGGATCTCGAACAACCCCTCAAGGGCGAATTCGAGCTGCTCCTGAACGAAAACCGTCTGGGTCTTTCGCTCGAGGTCGCGCTTAATAACATGTTGAGGCGCATTCCGTGCAAGGAGTTGGAGACGCTGGTCCAGGGCGTAATTCTTCAGCAGCAGACCGGCAGTAATCTGGTCTATATTCTGAACACGATCTACCAGACTCTTCAGGACCGCGACGAGCTGCGGAGCAAAATCAGCACGCTCACGATCCAGGGCAAGATTTCGGGCATGATCTGCGTTGCGATTCCCTATCTTTTGTTCTGGTTCATGCACATGAGTCAGCCGGACTACACCGGGATGCTGCTCTACACGCCGATCGGCAAGGTCCTGCTGGCGTTCTGCATTTTTTTGAGTTTTCTCGGGACTTTTTTCATCGTTAAAATCGTCCGGTTCAAATTCTGAAATGGAGGTCACCGTCGCGACCTGGGTGTTTGTGAGCGTTTTTGCGGCCATCACAATCGTGAGCGTGATGGAAGACCGGCAGAAACTGACCGCGCTGGAGCGGTTCAGGCGGTATGTTCCACTGGATATCGCGGCGCCGGAGCGCCGCCAGATAGACCGGACGTTCCAGCAGAGAATCATTGATCCGATGGTTGAGCGTCTCCAGAAACTGGTCAACACCCGCCTGTCGGAGTCGTTCCAAGACAAGCTTCAAATGAGACTCCTCAATGCCGGCTATCCTCTGCGGACGACGCCGGTGGAGTATCTGGTCAAGGCGGCCATCGGGGTCGGGGTGTTCACGCTGGTGGTGGTCGGTTGTCTGCTGGCTTTTAAGCGGGAACCGGCGCAGGTCGTTTCCTTCAGCCTCCTGGCCTTTCTCGGAAGCGGCCTGTTGTCCTCCGCCCTTCTTCGGGACAAGGCCAACGCCCGGCGGGTCCTCATCGAACGGGAAATGCCGGAGCTTCTGGACTACATTCAGGTCGCGGTGGAGGCCGGCCTCAGCATCGACAGCGCGATCGAACGGATCGTCAGCGAGCGGCCAAGCAGCATTCTGGCTTATGAATTTCGGATATACCTCAACGACGTCAAGATGGGCCTGACGCGGTCGGAAGCGCTGGCGCATCTGGCCGCGCGGACGAACAGCAAGTACGTGAAGAGTTTCACGGACGGCATCAGCCAGGCGGTGAAAACGGGGATGCCGATGGGCAGTATCCTGGCCATCATTCGAAAAGATGTTTACGACGACATTCGTTCGAACGCGGAAAAGCGCGCATATAAGGCGCCCATCCTGATGATGATCCCTATGGCCATCCTGATCTTCCCGACCGTCTTCATCATCACCCTCGCGCCGGCGATCTTGAAACTGATGGCCGAAGTCGGGAATATGGGACTCGGAAAATGAAGAACCGGACGTCCGCCCCGGGCGGCCAGGCCGTAATGGAGTACATCCTTCTCATCGCCGTAGTCGTGATCGCGCTAATCGTCAGCCTGGCGGTCTACAACTCACAAGTACCCGTCGCGCGAAATCTCATGGAGGAAAACATCGCCAGCGCTGTCAGCGCCGTTCAGTAACCGGTCTGTCAGTCGTCGTCTTCTTCTTCTTCGTGATGCTTGCGGCGGCGCTCGCGGCGGTCACCGCGGTCGGCATCATCGTCCTGGTCTCCGTCATCTTTCCACCGACGTTCCTTCCGGTCGCCTCGGTCACCGTCCTTGCCGTGTTGCCGGTCTCCCTTTTTCAGGACCATCTTGGCCATCTGGATCGGCGTCAGGATTGCCTCCATCTTCGCCTCCATCGCCTCCATCTGCTTGTGCTGGTTCGCCCGCTCGGTTTTGACTTCCGCCAGAATCTTCTTGATGGCGGCCTCGTCCGGCTTCTCGGCTTTCAGCGCCTCCCGCAGTCGTGACTTGATGTCCTTCATCCGTTCCCGGTTGGCCTTGTTCGATGCCTTGCGTTCCTCTTTAATCGCCTTCATTTTCTCCTTCTGAGTCTCCGTCAGGTCCATCTTGCCCTTCCCGCGACCTTTCTCTTTCCCCTCTCCGGCCATGCAGACGGGCGCGGCCAGACAGAGCGCCAGGATGCTCACGGTACAGATTTTAAACCAGTTCATGGAATTGCCTCCTTTGTTGGTAGGATTGTATTTCCCCCTCCGCGGGCGGCGTGCCGTTCCCGCTGAGGGCCGCTTCGATCATATCGTCCAGGTAAGTGTCTTCAGCGAAATAAAATTCCGCGGCGTCGTCCATGACGTCCTCGCTTGATATCCCGACCTCACTACTTGAGACCACCACCGGCGCCGATTCCGTCGGAATCGCCGGGCCGTGCCGGTCGGACATCGGCCGCAACCACATTCCCACGCCGACCGCCAGCAGGCCCATGGCGCCCAGCCCGGCCAGACCCCGTCGCCGGCGGATCTGTCGTCTGTGTCCCGCGATCCGTTCCCGCACGCGGCCTTCGAAGCCACGGCCCGGTTCGGAAGTTTTTGCTTTTTCCCAAATGTGTTTTGAGTCCATGGTGTTCTGTCCTCTCTTATTCTACTTCCAGTTCGTTCCGCATTTTTTCCTTCGCCCTGTACAACCGCGATTCCACCGTGCCGATGGAGATTCCCAAAATCTCCGCGATTTCCGCGTAGGGACGACCCTCAAGTTCCCTCAGCGCCAGAACGTCCCGAAACTCTCTCGGCAGGCGTTCCATCGCCTGCGATAACCGCCGGACCTCATCGCGATCTTCCGCCTGTCGATCCGGCTGGTCCTGTGCGCGTCCGGCCAGGTTCAGCCCGTCCAACCCGATCCACCAGCTCCATTTCCTGCGGCGCAGGCGGTCCGCGCAGAGGTTCAGGGTCACGCGGTAGAGCCACGTCGACAGCCGGCTGTCGCCGCGAAACGTGGCGAGACGCTCGTACAGCCGAACAAACACGTCCTGCGCCGCCTCGTCGGCTTCCCGGTCGTCTCCGAGCATCGCCCGGCAGATCCGGTAGGTCCGGGTCTGGTGCCGACGGACCAGCTCCGCGAAAGCCGCTTCATCGCCCCGTTTGGCGCGCTCGATCCACGCCTGTTCCTCATCCACGATCTTGTCCGCCCCCTTCGCAGATTGAAGGAAATCCCGTCCTGGGATTTCCTGAGTCTGGAGCTCCGGGGACTGGACATCCCTGTCCTGACACCCTTTGGACGCTCCCTGCCCCGGGTTTATTCCCGGCGTTTAAATTTTTTCCGCCGGCCGGATGAATCCTCCCATCCGTTTGCTCCAGACAGCCACATAGGCCACGCCGGAAGTGAGGGTCGTGAGGACGGTGAGGTGAAAGGCGTACGTTAAGATCGGCGGGGGAAAGAGGCGGGCTCCGCCCGCCGTGGTGGCGATGTCCAGCAGGATCAAGCTCGCGGTCACGAACTGGCAGGCCGTGTTGAGCTTGCTCAAAAGAATCGGCCGGATCTCCGCGTCCCGTTCGAAATAATGCAGAGATGCCCAGCCGAGCACGATCAAGAGATCCCGGCTGACCACCAGCGCCGTCACGTACATCGGGATGCCGTGCCGCACGCCCAAAATATAAACCAGCGTTACCAGGAGCTTGTCGGCCAGGGGATCGAGAAAGGCGCCCAGATGGGTTTTCTGATGGAAGGCCCGCGCCACGAATCCGTCGACCGCGTCGAGAATTGCTGCGAATGTAAAAATGGAAAACGCGATCCAGGGCATCAGCGGGTTACTGTCCAGATAGAGGAATGCCACCACGAATGCCGGCACGAGGACGATGATTCGGAAAAGTGTGATGAGGTTCGCAAGCGTCAGCATGTCTCGTCAGGGCTCCGTTCGGCAACCCGCGTGAGCAGGATTTGCCCGGCGATGAGCAGAGCCGTGAGCGCCAGGAGCCCGGCGCGGATTTCGCCGGTGATTTCGTAGACCACCCCGAACAGAAGCGGCCCCAGAGCGGCGGAGATTTTCCCGGACAGGCCCCAAAATCCGTAGTGCTGAGCCTCCTCGCCGCGCGGGATCATCCTGCCGAATAGACTCCTCGACACCGCCTGGCTTCCACCCAGAACCAGCGCCAGGACCGCGCCCGCCGCCCAGAATTCCGCGCGGGTCCGCATGGCCGCCGCCCAGATCAACACCGCCGTCCAGACGACGAGACTGGCCTGCAGCGCGCGCTTGTTGGACCAGCGGTCGGCCAGCTGGCCGAAACCGAGCGCGCCGAAAAAAGCGACAAACTGAATCATCAGAAAACATCCGACCACCTCTCCCGGGCCCATGCCCAGCTCCTGCGCGGCAAAAATGCCGGCCACCACGATGACGGTTTCAATGGCGTCATTGTACAAGAAATAGGAGAGTAAAAAGAGAAAAAGATTTTTTCTCATGCCCCGTGCCGCCCTCAGACTGTCGATCACGCGGCGCGCCGCGGCCCGCCACACGGAAGTTCCAGCCGGAACCTGTCCGCGGCTTTCTTGAGTCCATAAAAAAACGGGAATCGTGAAACAGGCCCACCAGATCCCCACCATGAGAAACGTCAGACGGACCGGCAGATCTCCTTCGGGCAGATGAAACCATCCCGGTTTTTCGATCATCGCCAGATTGACGGCCAGGCAGAGCCCGCCGCCGATGTACCCGAGCGCCCAACCGAGTCCCGAGACGCGTCCGATCGTTTGGGGCGTGGACAGATCGATGAGGAAGGAATGATAAAACGTGACAGAGAGGGTGAAGGAGAGGGAGGCGATAAAAAATAAAATGGAGCTGAGCAGGAGCGTCTCAGCCGTGGAGACGACCAGTCCCGCCGTCGCGGCGGATCCGGCCAGCGCCGCGCCGACCAGCCAGGTCTTGCGGTTCCTGCGAATATCCGCCGCCGCGCCCAGAACCGGCCCGGTCAGTCCCGCCAGGAGCGTGGACGCCGCCACGAGAAACGTCCAGAGCGTCAGGCCGCTCACAGGCGCGTCCCGGGCGACGACGCCGGCGAAATAGACGTTAAAGACCGCGGAAGTGATGGTGGTGGGAAAGGGGCTGTTGGCGAAGTCGTACATGGCCCAAGCCCAGACGGGCCGGGTCATTTAAAACCTGAAGGCGAGGCCGCCGTAGCCGCCTTCCTCGAAGAACGCCTCCTGGCTCCAGCGGGCGAAGAGCGCGTTGCCGTTGAACCGCATGCCGAGTTCCACTGTATGTTCGAACGTACTGCCTTCATTCGTGGCGTTCCGGACCGTTCCCATGAGATAGGGCGTGACCGTCCAGGAATGCCACGGCCGGTCCCGCCCGTCGAAACGGATGCCCGCGCGGGCGTCGACGTCCCGGTTCTTTTTAAACGTGTTGTCGATATAGCCGCCGATCGAAAAGAGAAACGCCAACCGGTTCAGTGTTTCGTTCTCCCGCCCGCGGTCCCACCCCGGCGTTTTCAGGGCGCCCCGGACCGCGTTGTAGCTTTTTTCCTTCAGATTCCGGTCCAATCCGTGGGTCGAGCGGTGGTCGAGATATATCCCCGCAATGAGACCGCCCGGATTTTCGTCCATCGTGGTTTCCAGGCCCCCCACCAGATCGTACTGGATTTTATTGAGTTTTCCCCACGTGAGGCGCTGGAGTGTGTCCAGCACGATGACATAGGTTTTGTTTTTAGAGCGAAATTTCACGAGATCAAAATCAGCCTGAAGTTCCGTCGCCACGTCGTCGCCCCGGATGCCCATCCCGATTTCTCCGGCGGTATTGCCCAGAAAAGACCGGAAGAGCTCGCCGGCGTGACTGCCTTCAAGATCCAGGTCGATCCGCACGCCGTCGTCGCCGTGCCCGTAGGGATTTTTTGAGTCGTAGAATTTGGCGGCGATGGAAAGGGAATTGTCGGCTTCCGGAAAAAACAGAAACCGGACTCCGGCTTCAAGATCCGTCATGAACCCTCCCGGCCCGTGGATCGCGTCGATCTCGCCTTCCAGAAAAATCTGGCCTTTCGGAAGCCGCATGCGGCCCTTCCGTCCGGCGAATTCGAGAGCGTCGTACCGGAGGGCCGCCAGGTAGCGCGCGTTTCCCTTGAAGCCATTTTCATTCACGAGGGACCCCGCGCCGATTTTGCCGTGCATGCGGCTGCGCGAACCGAACCGCCGGAGATGGAATTCCGGGTCCGAGATCGATGCGCCGAAAAAATTGCCGTTCCGCCGGGCGGCGGTGTCGGTGTTCATCCGCCGCAGATGCTCGCCGTAAAGGTCGACGGTATAGCCCCGCCGCCGGTGCCGGTATCCAACCGCGACGGCACTGCGGACGAGGTCCGGATCGTACTCCGTGTTCCGAAGCAGGGTAGTCGCCAAGTCCATGTCGAAGAAAAATTCCTCCGGCTGGGCCTCGGAACCTACCCGCGCGGCCAGCACGCCTTTGACCCGGACCGCGCCCTGAGCGTCATGCAGGCGTTCACCCCGAATGATCGCCACGCGGCTCCGGGCCTGAATGTCCGACATGGTCAAATGCCAGTCCCGGAAGAGGGTCTGGGCTGCTGCCAGGTCCGCGGCCGCGACTTGAGCCAAAAAAACCGCGAGGAAAAGAAGCCGGCTGTTTGTCATGCCCGCGAAAGCGGGCATCCAGACCAACCGTAAAGCAGACTGGATTCCCGCTTTCGCGGGAATGACGGTTGGGACTGAATTGGCGCCGTTCATCCTTATATCGTTATCGGCCTTTTGCGATGCCGTCCAAAACCGGCGCGGCGTTTTGCAGAACATCGGACGGGCCGCAGAGACTCACCGTCAGGCCGTCCGGCGAGAGATGGCGCTTGGCGGCGTCGTGCGCCGCTTTTTGAGTCACTGCGTCAATCCGGCCGGGATACCGGTCCATCTCCTCGATTCCGAGACCGTAAAAAAGGTGAGCGAGCATCTTCGAGGCCCGCTGGGAGGGGGTTTCGGTCTGTAAAAAATAATAGCCTTTGAAAAATTCTTTCGCCTCCGAGACCTCGGTGTCCGTGGGACCCTCGGCGATGAACCGGCGCATCACGTCGAACGTCAGCCGGAGACTGCCTGCCAGTTCCTCGTTGCGGGTCGTGAATTTGACGGTGAAGAGATCGGGGGTCGCCGAGCCGGAGATGGAACTGCGGATGCCGTAGGTCTTGCCTTCCTGACTCCTCAGCGCCGCCATCAGTCGCGACACGAATCCGCCGCCGCCGAGGACGTAGTTGGCCACGAGCGCCGGGAAGTAGTCCGGGTCGAGTCTTCCGGGGCCGGGTTTTCCGAGGATGGCGGTGGTCTGAGAAATGGATTCCTTGGGAGATTGGAGCATCCGGCCGCCCGCGCGGTTCGCGGGAATCGCCGTCGGAATATGGGGCGGCTCTCCAGCCGGCAGTTTGCCGAAGACCGCCGCAAGTTTATCGGCCAGCGCTTCCGCGTCCACGTCGCCGATGACCAGCGCGATCGCGCCGGAAGCATTGAGACTGTGGCGGTGAAAAGCCGCCACGTCCTCCAGCGTGATATCGCCCAGGCTTTCTTCGGTCTTGACCTTGCCCTGCGGCGCCTCCGGGCCGAACACCGCCGGGGGCAGTTGGACGGCCGCCAGATAGGATGGATCGGAGCGCCTGGCCTTGATGCTTGCGACAGCCTGATCCTTCAGAATGGAAAACTCCCCCGCGTCGAGGCGCGGCGCCGTCACCATATCCCGCGCCAGTTCCAGGCCCGCGTCCAAGTGTTCCGCCAGAACATCGCATCCGATCACGGTGTACTCGGCTTCGCTGTATCCCAGGAGTCCCGCGCCCATCCAGTCGACCAGCTCGGCCATCTCGGCGGCACTGCGCCCGCCCGCGCCCTTCTGGACCAATTCCGCCGTCAGGTCCGACACCCCGGCCCGGCCGGCCGGATCATCGTTTTCGCCCAGCGGCAGAAGCACTCGGATAAAGACGGCGGGCGCGGCGTGATCTTCGACGACAACCACCCGCATGCGGTTGGGAAGAGTTTTCTGCAGAACATCGGCGTTGGCAACGGACACGGTAAACCCCCAGCAGAGGAATTGAACGAACGCAAAAAAGTAAGAGTAACGCATAACTATTCAGCCCCCGCCGTCATTCCCGCGAAAGCGGGAATCCAGTTTGGTCTGGATGCCCGCTTTCGCGGGCATGACGACCTACTTGAAAATGCGCGCGGCCCAATCCCGGACGGCGTCCGCGATGGATTTAGCCCAACCCGCCGCGTAATAGAGCCAGTTGGTCTGAAGCGGCTCCGCGATCAGGACGATTTCGCGGTCTTCCGTCAGGTATTTGACCGCGACGTCCCGGATCTGTTCCGGCGTCAGCGACCGGTACCGCCGCACCACCGTCTCAAAGCGCCGGTAATCCCCCTCCAGGATTTCGCTCTCGCCCATCCCATGCGCGAGGTGATCGACTGAGTAGCCTCCAAAGACTTCCTCCGCCAGCGCCTGGTTGACCGCCTTCTCCAGTTCACGCCGCGTGACTCCGTCGTCCCGGACGCGGCGGATTTCCCGGCGAAGTCCGGCCTCGATCTCTCCGGCGTCCCGGTTGGGCAGGAAGGCCGCGCCGACGCCGTAGAGTCCGGGGTCCTTCTGCAAAATCGTGGACCCCATCGCATGTACGGCCAGCTTGGATTCCCGGACCATCGAGCGGTACAGCCTGGAACTTTCGCCGTCCGATAAAATCGCCGTCAAAACTTCCAGGGCCGGAATGTCTTCATGCGCGGCCGGAGGAATATGGTAGGCAAGAGTGACGACGGGAAGTTCGAGATCCAGCCGAAGGGCGATCCGTTTTTCCGCGGGCGGCGTGGAGAGATCAAACGCCTGCCCGTAGGATCCGTCCGAGCCGGAGGGTTTCAAGGGTCCGAAATATTTTTCCGCCAGACTGCGGACTTCCGCGGCCTTGACGTTCCCGCTGACGACGAGGACCGCGTGGTTCGGCGCGTAATGCGCGTTGTAGAAATCGAGACAGTCCTGGACGGAGATTTGGTTCAAGTCCTCCAAGTCCCCGAGCGGCGTCCAAGCATAGGGGTGCCCCGGAAAAAGTCTCCTGCGGAATTCCAGATAGGCGCGGCTGAAGGGATTGTTCAAGGACTGATGGAATTCCTCCTTGACCACCTCCCGCTCCGTGTTCAGGATGGCGCTGTCCAGCTTGAGAGACCGCATCCGGTCGGCTTCGAGCTTGAAGGGAAGTTCCAGATGCCGGGCCGGCAGGGTCTGATGGTAGACGGTCATGTCTTCGGCCGTGAAGGCGTTGTCATACCCGCCGACGTTCTGGATCAGGCGGCTGTGTTCCTCCGGCCCGAAGTGTTCACTGCCGCGGAACATCATGTGCTCAAAGAGGTGCGCGATCCCCCGGATCCCGACCCGCTCATGATAACTGCCCACCCGGTACCACACCTGAACGGTCACGACCGGAGACCCCGCCTTGGGCCTGACGATCACCTTTAATCCGTTCCCCAGCGTGAACGACTCGGCAAGCGCGCCGTCCGCGCGAGCCCCGGATTTGGCCGCGGCGGCGGGCCCGTAACTCTGACAGGTCAGACAGATCAACAGCAATCCTCCTCCGAAAAATCTCAAGCGGTTGAACACTCGCGGCAGGCTACAGAAAACGCGGCGGGGTGTCAAGCCGGCGTCGGAGACGCCGGTCCGCCTGAGGCGGAGGGCCGCGGAGCGGCTGATCCGGCCGCGGCGATAGCGGCGGCTGTCAGGCTCTCCAGGCATCGCCGGGCTTCGAAACGGAAAAAAGTTCCGGTCATCGGTTCGGAGGTCAGGAGATTGTCGAGGATCATCCGCGCGCGGTGACGATCTTTCCGCGCGCGGACTTGGTGGAACAGGTCGATTTTGGCCAGGCGTGTTGAGAGGTGAGTCCGGTCGGAGAAGGTCAGGTTCAATTGGTTGAAGGGCAGGCGGGCGAATTCCGCGTGGTAGAGACTGAAGGGCTGCCGGCCGTAATCGGTGACGGCGATGTCCAGCCAGGACTCGATGTTGAATCCGCTGATGTGGTAGGGGGCGCGGTTGAAGTCTTCGTAGTAGAGGCGGTTCATCCACGCCAGGCGGTCCAGCCAGCCCGTCATCCGCGAGGTCCGGACGTTCGGGATCACGGGCCGGTCCGTCTCCCGGCAGTTGTCCATCCCTTCGATGCCCATCCGGTCCAGGACCGGATAGCCGAACACCCGGCAGATAAATCCGCGCGCCGGATGGACTTCGCAGAGGCGCGTCTGGAGGTTTTCGAACCGGCATTTGAAATTGAAGGCGTGGGCCTGAGCGATGGTTTCGGCGTTGAACAATGCTTCCAGTTCGGCCGCCGGTTTCGTCTCAAACAGCCAGTTGAAAAGATGCATCGCCTCGACGAACGTGATGTGCGGGCTGGCACAGCATTTTCCGCAGGATGTGCAGGAGACTGGGGGAAGAGATTCGTAGAGGTCGCCCAGCTGGCGTCTGGCGATCGTAAAATTTTTTTCACCTGTCGGCCTCTCCATAATATATATCTATCGGCCACGGGCTATTTCCCGATAAGTTCACGCACCTTTGCGATCAGTTGGGATTCCGTGAAGGGTTTGGTGATGTATTCGTCGGCGCCGCTCTCAAGTCCCTTGCGGACGTCCTCCGGGGTTGTTTTGGCGCTGACGAAGCAGACCTTCAAATCAGGCACCCGGGATTTGAGGATCTTGCAAACCTTGTACCCGTCCATCCCGGGAAGCTTGATGTCCAGCAGGATCAGACTCGGCGTGACTTTCGCCAGAGACTTGATCATGCTCTCCCCGTCCAAGTAGGCCTCGACCGTATAGCCCGCGCCGCCGAGGATCTCTTTCACCAGATCAAGGACGGGCTGTTCATCATCCACGATGTATACGACTTTGCTCATGATTTCCGACACCTTGCCAAAAAAAGAATTCCGGCGCAAGACCTTAAACCAATTTGCTTGACGCCTTATGGGTATCGTGATAGGAATTTTTTTTCATCAAAAGACAGGGGAGAGGGCATGCCGAATATCCGGGAAGTGCGGGCGCGGGAGGTTCTGGACAGCCGGGGTCATCCCACGGTCGAGGTTGACGTTTATCTGGACACCGGCACGATGGGCCGCGCGGCGGTCCCGTCCGGCGCGTCCACCGGCACCTACGAGGCGGTGGAGCTTCGGGACAAGGACGCGTCCCGGTACGGCGGGAAGGGTGTGCGTCAAGCCGTCCGGAATGTTCGCGAGACGATTGCTCCGAAGGTTATCGGCCGGGACGTCTCGGATCAGGCGTCGATCGACGCGGTCTTGCGCGAACTGGATGGAACGCCGAATAAATCCAAGCTCGGCGCGAACGCGATTCTCGGCGTGTCCATGGCTGCGGCCCGTGCCGCCGCGGCCCAGTCGGGCCAGACCCTCCACGCGTATCTGGGCGGGCCGGCGGCGACGACGTTGCCGACGCCGATGATGAACATTCTGAACGGCGGCGCCCACGCCGACAACACCGTCGATTTTCAGGAATTCATGGTCATGCCGGCCGGCGCGCCGACCTTTTCGGAAGCGCTCCGGTACGGCGCCGAGATTTTTCAGGCTTTGAAGTCCGTCCTCAAGTCCCGGGGACTTTCGACGACGGTTGGAGACGAAGGCGGATTCGCGCCGAATCTTCGGGCGAACCGTGAAGCGGTTGACCTGATTCTCGAGTCGATCGGCAAAGCCGGATTCCGCCCCGGCCGGGACGTGTCTTTGGCGCTGGACCCGGCTGCGAACGAATTTTATAAAAATGGAAAATATGTTCTGGCAGGCGAGGGCGGCCGGTCACTGACGACTTCGGAAATGGTCGATTTCTGGGCTGACTGGGTCCGGCAGTATCCGATTATCTCGATCGAGGACGGCCTCTGGGAGGAGGACTGGGAGGGCTGGGTTCACATGACCAAAACGCTTGGCGGCAAAATCCAGATCGTCGGCGACGATCTGTTTGTGACCAACAAAACCCGTCTGGAAAAGGGCATTCAGGCCGGCGCGGCCAACGCCATTTTGATCAAGCTGAACCAGATCGGGACTCTGACGGAGACCATCGAGGCGGTTCGGCACGCGCAGTCTCACGGGTACGCGGCGGTTGTGTCGCACCGCTCGGGCGAGACGGAGGACGTCTTCATTTCGCATCTGGCGGTGGCGCTGTCGACCGGCCAGATCAAAACGGGGTCGCTCTCGAGGACCGACCGGATCGCCAAATACAATGAACTGCTCCGGATTGAAGAATCCCTCGGCGCATCCGCCCGCTTCGCGGGTATGCCCAAGCGCGCCGCCCGTTCATGAAACGCCTGGTGGGATCGATTTATCTCAAACTTGTTCTGGTCGGCGTTCTGGCCTTTTTGCCCGCCGGATTTTTGATTCTCCGGAGCGATCAGGTCCGATTGAACCGCCTGCTGGACCAGCAGATCAAGGAACAGCTCCTGCAAATCTGCATTCAGGTCCGGCTGAACCTTCCATTGCCGAGCGATCTTTCCCTCAGGTTTGAGCAGGAAGGCCGCCACCTGATGACGGGATTCAATCAGTCGGGCGGCACGATCCGCCTGACGCAGGCGGGCCTCTACCGAAAATCTCCGGAGCATCAGACGTTTCAGCTTGTCCACAACGTCACGATGGAAAAACTTCCGTATATGCCGCTTCTGTCGACGGAAGCGTTCAAGCCCGAGGATTTTTCCCGGCTCCGGCCGATGAACGAGACCCAATTCAGATTTTTTTATCCTCTTCCCTCCTCCGACGCTCCCGAATTCATCGTGTTTCTGGCGGCCATGGATGAGGCCCGGCCCGCCTATATCCACGACGCGCTGGTCCAGCACGGCGCGTATCTGGCGATCTCCTTTTTGCTGATCCTGGGCCTCTTCGGATTCATCATTTACTCGGAAATCAATCTTCCGCTCAAATATCTGCTGAAAGCCTACTCGGGCCGCCGGAAACACGCCATCGACCCGGATTCTTTCGGGGAGTTTTCCCCCCTGGTTCGGACCGTTGAAGACGTCCTTCGCACCCGGTCGGAGGACTCGGGATTCTCAACCGACAGCTTTCTCGACTTTGACACCGGCCTCGAAACGGACACGACAGCCCACAAACTCTATGAGACTTCCCGGGAGGCTTCGGACGAGCAGGTGATCGTTTTTTTCAAGGTGAATTATGCCAAGGAATACATCAAGGCTTTCGGGCGCGCGAACCGGAGCGTCATCAAGAAAATCGCGGCGACAGCGCTGAAGGCCGCGATCGGAGATAGGTCGCCGATCGCCTTTACGGAGGATTTCTTTTTTGTCTCCCCGCTCGCGCCGAAGGAATTCCGCATGGTCCTCCCCCGCGCCCAGGGACTTTTCAACGAGTCGGTCCTGCGGCTCTACGAGCTTGGGCAGGGCAAACAGGTGCCGATCCAGACGATCTCGGCCTTCGCGATTTCCAATGAGGCGCCCAACTTGGAGACCTACGAATCCGCGTTGGATCTGGTCCTGTCCGAGTGGCCGTCCCGGGTCGACCGCCTGCGGGGCGGGTGGGTCATTCTGAATGCGGAGGGGCGGTATGAGCAATCATCCTCGGCTGCCCCTGCCGCGCCAGCCGTTCCCGCCGTCCCAGCCGTTCCTGCCGTCCCTGCCGTCCCCGCTGGAGGCTCCGCCATCCATGGCTTCGCTGGGGGCGGGGACGGCGCCATCCATGGCTTCGCTGGGGGCGGGGACGGCGCCATCCATGGCGCCGATATGGATCCCGTTTTTGCGCGAAAGATGTTTATCGTCAAACTCTGCCGGATGGCCGGCATCAAGCCGCGCCTGGCCGCGCAGGTCTATTCAGCCGGCTGGCACCGGCCGGACCTCCTGCTTCAGAGCAAAATTCAGGAGTTGACCGACCGAGCGGGGATGGAACCCGAGGCGGCTTCAGACCTGATCGCGAATCTCAGAAAAGTTCCCCGCGAAAAGCTGAACTACGGCAGTGACGATTACCGGGAAGTCTTCGTCACGGATGTTCGGATGATCCGCAAGGTCGCGCGGGATTCGATCCACCGGTGGTTCGACGGCGGATATCGCCGGATCGAAGACTTGCGGGGCGCAAGCGTGGATGATCTATTGAAACTTGATGAGTCGGTATCTCGGGAGGACATCGAGGCCATTTTGGGGGCGATCCCGTCGGCGTCCGTGTAAGGGGGGATGACCGTGCCGGAAAAATCTGAAGGCGAGTTGGACCTGTCGAATCTGGACGCTCTCCTGAGCGATCTGGAAAAGGATCTGGAGGCGCCTGCTACGCCGGGCGCGGCGTCTCAGCCGGCGGCGACGCCCCCGCCGGAGGCGGCGCCCCCGCTGGAGGCGGCGCCATCCGTGGCGCCGCCCGAAATTCCGGACGAGGAACTTCTGGCGGCGCCCATCCCGCCGGGCCACAGGGATGAGGGGGTGGACGAACTCGAAGAAATGTTTACGGAAGAAGACGAACCGGCAATACCCGCGGCTGTTCTGGAGGACGAAGTTGAGGAGGTCGCTGAGGAGCCGGCCGCGCCGGCGCCTGTTGCCGCCGCCGTTCCCCCAGCCCCACCGAAACCTGAGCCTGTCCCAGTTCCATCCGGCGAGCTTGCTTTTGAGGATGCCTTGGAGCTGGACGATGATGCGGCTCTTTCTCTGCCGCCGCCCGCTCTGCCGCCGCCCCCGCTGGGGGCTCCGCCATCCATGGCTCCGCCGGGGGCGGGGGCGGCGCCGTCCTTGGCGCCGCCGTCCCTGCCGCCGCCGCTGAAGCCCGGCGTGCTGCCGGAATCTTTGACGGAGCCGCAGATGGCGCCATCCCCGCGGGAATCTCCAGTCCCACCGGCGCTGTCTGTCACGCCGGTGGAAACTCCGACGGCTGCGCTGTTCATGAGATTCCTGAAAGAGAAGGACTACGACCGTGCCGCCGAGATTGGTCTCAAACTCCGCACTACCGGATCCACCGCCGTGTTCCGACAGAATCTGGCGGGCGTCCTGTTTTACGCCGGGCGAACGGAAGAGGCCGAGCAGGAACTGGTTTCTCTTCTGGAGGAATTCCCCTACACGATATCCGCCCGCCGAAATTTGGAGATTGTCCGGGCGAAGTAACGCCGCCGCCCATGGTCCCGCTCGTTCCGTTGATCCCCCTAAAGTTCTTGTCCGCGCGCACCGATGCGTTAACTAGAAGGACGAGAAACGTACCGGAAGGGGCCAGGCCACATGACCAAGCAGGAGTTTCACCAATATATGCGCAATCAGGTGAAAGAGATCACCGGATACCGCGAGAAACTGGCCACCCGGTATCAGCGCGAAGTGTCCCGGAACGAAGCCGCGCATCGCTGGATCCGGGAATTTGCCGAAGGATTCAACGCCGAGTATCTGAAAAAACTTCCCAAACCCTCCGGAAACTCCTTCCGCCGCCGCTAGTCCCGTCCGCGCAGGCCGCCGCCCTCGTTTCAGTCTTTTGCTTTTTTCTCGGCTGTTCATCTCCATCGGATCCTCCTCCGGTTCAGCAGCTCTCTTCCCGTTTGGATAAGGCCCCCATCGAGGCCGTCAAAACCAGAAAATTCCGAATCCGGTTCGGCCGTGTGCCTTACGGCACGTACGCGGACGTGTACAGGGACCATCAAGATCTGATCGAATACCTTTCGAAGGGTCTGGATTCGGTGGGACTCCAGCTTTACGCCGACTACGCCGCGATGGTGAAAGCGATTGCCGCCGGGGAGCTTGAACTGGCCTGGCTCGGGCCGGTAGCTTACATTCAGGCGGAGGATGCATTGAAAGCTCATCCGGTCCTGAGGATCCGGCCGATTGCCAAGCCGGAACGATACGGAAATGGTTTTTATTCCTCTGAAATCATTGTTCGGAAGGACAGCGGGTATGAGATCCTGTCGGACCTCGCCGGCCGGAAAATGGCCTTTGTCGATCCGGAATCGACCTCCGGATATCTGTTGGCGGCTGCGCATCTGGTCCAAAACGGGATTTCCGAGCGGGATCCGCTTCTCACGCGGCCTCACTTCGTCTATCAGTACGGCAACGTGGTCCTGGGCGTGCTCTTCGGAAAATTCGCCGCCGGCGCCGTGTTCGAGGGCGCCCCGCGGATTTTTCTGAAGGGTCCGGAGGAGTCCCGCCTGCCGGAACTCCGTGTCCTGGCGCGATCGGAGAGCGTGCCCTATGAACCGATCGCCGCGGTGACCGGCCGGGTTCTCACGGATGGCGAGGCCGATGAGGCGGGCCGTCTATTCCTGACGTTGACCGAACGCCCGGACATCCTGAAAAAACTGCAGGTCGGGCGATTTGTGCCCGCCGCGTCGGATGAATACAAGTCGATCCGTAAAATTCGGGACTTGGCGGCCCGGATCCGCCTGGAAGATGACACCGATGTCAAAGCCCGCTGATCTCCACAATCTGATTCTGCGGATGTCGCTTCGGACCAAGATAACGCTCGCGATGATGATCGTCTCCATCGGCGTCACCACCGGCGTTGCCCAGTTCGCCCTCTGGCGGATCGAACGGATCATTCTGGACAACGTCGAGAGCACCGGCAAGTTCATGGTGTCGAGCCTGTCGGACCACATCGCCGGCCTGCTGGCGCAGAGCCAGTACTTTGAAATCCGCGAGATTCTGGAGGGGATTTTGCACAAGGACGACCGGATTTTGTTCATCGTGGTCAAGGACCTGACGACTCCGGAAAAAGTGGATGTGGCGCAGGTGGGGGATCCGGAGTGGGTCCGGGCCTCGGAAGGCATTTTTGGAGACCGGATCGTGTCGGCGCGGGGATCGGATCTCTATGTGTTCTTCAAACCTGTTGAAATCCGCGGCGTGGAGGAGCTTCTCGGAGTCGTCCGGATCGGCCTTTCCCTGGATTACATGCGGGGCAGGCTCACGGAGACGCGGGATTTTGTGCTGGCCATCATGGCGCTGGCCATCTGCTTTTCTCTTGTTCTGGCCCTGGTGATCTCCAACGCCGTTCTCACGCCCATGCGGAGCCTGATGGCGGGCAT